>NZ_CALIMY010000131.1 GCF_938045205.1 uncultured Campylobacter sp. | reverse complement strand
CTACGAAGATCGTGATAAAGATCGTGGAGATCGCGATAAATTCTATCTTGGCGTAGCTTATCTTTTTTGAGATGACGAAAAAATATAGCTTGCCCTCATGAAGAAAATGGCGTTTGAAAAACACTCGCCCGCCGAATTTCAGCGTAATAAACGCAAAATCGGGCGGCTGCACGCTTAGGTTTGATCTTAAAATTTCGCCGTTTGCGTTTAGGATCGCGTAGTCGTAGATGAGCTCGTCTTTTAGATCGGGATACGCGCCGGCTAGAGCTTCGCCACTTTTTTGTATCAGCTCGGCGACGTCGGCGCTCTCCTCGATTTTGGAGTTTAAATAGATGATATAAAGGCTCTCGCTTATAAAGGCGCCGATGATGAAAATCGCGCTAAAAAGCGTAAATTTAAACCCTTTAAGCATTGATCTTATATCCGAGTCCGCGGCTGGAGAGGATGAAATCGTTGCTAGTTTTGGAGCGGAGGTTGCTGATATGCACGCGCACATCGACGCTGCCCGCCTCGCCGTCCCACACGTCGGCGATGAGCTCATCGACGCTAACGAATCTTTTGATATTGGCGAGCAGAAATTCTATAATTTTGATCTCTTTGGCGCTTAGCGATATCTCTTCGTCCGCGCGTTTTAAAATTTTTAAATTTGCGAAGTAGTGAAATTTATCCGCGATCTTGACGGCGCCCTTTTCGTCGCCGAAGTACTTTCGCATCAGCTCGCTTACTCTAAATTTAAGCTCGGCTAGGTGGAAGGGCTTTTTTAGGTATTCGTTGCAGCCAAGCTCGTAGCACTGGCTCAAATCGTCGATGTCGCCAGCGAGGTCATCATCATCACGGGAGTGTTAAGGCCGAGGCTTCGTGCATATCTAAGCACCTCTTCGCCCGAGACCTCCGGCACTTTGATGTCTAAAATCAGCAGATGGTAGGCGCTCCCGGCGATCTTATCGCAGGCTGCGTCGCCGCTAGAGCATTCGTCCACCTCGTAGCCAAGCTCCTGCAGATACTCGCTTACGCTGCTTCTGTATTCAAAATCGTCTTCTAAAAGTAAAATTTTCAAACCCACTCCCTAGATCGGGAGCGAGGCTACGCTCCCGTACAAATTTGCCCCGCATATACGATATAGTAGCGAAGCAGAATGACGCCGCAAAGCACGACGAAAGAATTTAAGACTATAAACGCAGGCTTATAGGCGTGGTTTTTCAGCGCCGTAAAGGCGATGATGATCGGAGCGATGAGCCCCGTGCCTAAAACGCCGATCCAGAAAATTTTACCGTAAACCTCGTGTGTCAAAGCCTGCTGTGCCGCAAGCGCGCTCGTGCCGCCCTCAAAATACATCCCGACAAATAGAATGAATAAAAGCGGGATCTCAAAGAGTATCGCACGCAGATCAAGCACCAAAAGGTATTTTATGCTATCTTTGTTTAACGAGCCTTTAAAAAACAAAAGCCCCACTAAAATGCTTGCCGCGATGCCGCTGGAAAAGCCCGACAGCAAAAATAAAATCGGCAGCACCGGAGTATTCCAAAGCGGAATTTTCATCACCGCGCTTAGTAAAAAGCCCGTATATGCGCCCACGCAAAGAGCAAGGATAAATAAAACTCGCTCGAAGAGTTTGGAAGCTTTGGCAAACGAGCTTAGCAAATTTACGATAGGTCGCAGAAACGCAAGTAGTTTAAATTTACAAATTTCCTCGCCGAATACGCATAGTGCAAATACAAAGCTAAACGGCACGTAGATTAAAAGCGCCAAAACGCCGAGGCTCATCACCGAGCCGAAGTTAAATTTTATCAGCAAAAGATAGAAAGTAAGCGGCTTGCCAAGATCAAAGATCAAAAGCAAAAGCCCCGCGCAGATCGTGATCGGCGCCGTGATCGCGCCCGCTCTAATCATCGCATCCCAGATGGAATTTTGCTCGCTTTCGTGGCGGTTCCATTTGACTAAAAGCGCCACCATCGTCGCTCCCGCGCTAAGACCCGCCAAAAATAGATAGATCGCAATCGGCCAAGGCCAGTAAATTTCAGAGTATTGGCTCATATCGCCCCACATATTATTCATAGCGTCCTCCTTTTTTGTTTTTGATATTCGCTAGGCGCGGCTTGGTGTTTAGATACGCTTTAGGATATTCTACGCTTGTTTTGGCTAGCAGTTTGCTTACCTCGGAATTTACGTCATTTACGTCGCCGAAAGTTAAAGCATCCGTTGGGCACACGCTTACGCAGGCAGGCTGTAAGCCTTTGCTAGTGCGGTTAGTGTAGCAAAAGGTGCATTTGCCGATAGCGTGCGTGATAGGATCTACAAACCTCGCGTCGTAAGGACAGGCTAGGATGCAGTATTTGCAGCTGACGCAAAGTCTCTCGTCTATGAGCGTTACGCCGTCTTTGGTTTTAAAGCTCGCTCCCGTAGGGCAGACGTCCACGCAGGGGCTATCTTCGCACATAACGCAGCTAGCGCGCGAGTAATCAAGCTTTAAATTTGGAAAAACGCCGCTTGTTTTGCCGTGCACCTGCAGCCTATAAACGCCGCTCGGTACGCCGTTTTCGTTCCTGCACGCAACCGAACAGGCTTGGCAGCCTATACATAAATTTTCGTCGTGAATCATTATGAGTTTTTTCATAACCGCTCCCTTAAATTTTAACTATATCGACGCCGACGTTGGTTACCATCGTGCTTACCACAGGACCCGCAGCCGGATCGAGAAGGACGCTTTGGTTCGTGCCTATGCCGTTCGTGCGCTTTAGCCCCGGGCTTACGTGTCCAAAGCCGTGGTATAAAAATAGGCAATCGTCCCTGATGCCTTGCGTGACGAAAATTTTAGCTTTTTGCTCGCCGAATTTATTTTTAAGCTTCACGATATCGCCCGTCTTTAACCCCTCCGCTTTTGCAGAAGCCGGGCTGATCCAAACCGGCGATTCGCTCATCATATCGTTTAAAATTTTGACATTTTGAGTGTGGCCGTTGGTGTGAAGCGCGGTCTTGCCGCTCATGAGGCAGTATTTGTGTCCGCCGAATACATCCATACCCTCGGTATTTAAGCAGCCGTATCCTGCGAAAAGCTCCTCCACTTTCGGCGCGAAAAGCTCGATCTTGCCGCTTGGGGTTTTAAATTTCATCTGCGAGCTCATCTCGCCGTTTTCGTCCACGAACTCCGCGGCGGCAGGATATTTATCGATAAATTTAGCCACGAGCTTCGGCTCTCGGTAATACAGCTTCGGCACTTTGTAGTTTACGTAGCCGTTTTTGATTAAATTTGCGATTAGCTCGGCGTTGCCTTTGGCTTGCTGCATGCGGTATTCATCGATGTTGTTCCAGGTGTAGTCCTTATCGATCTTCATCACCCTTGCAAGCTCTCTAAAAATTTCATAGCCGCACTTCGTATCACCCACCGGCTCGACGGCTTTGTTTCGCATCACAAATCCGGGCGCGGTGCCGCCTTTGTTTTGAATCGATTCATCGCGCTCCAAATAGGTGGATTCTGGCAAGATCACGTCGGCTAGGCACGCAAAGTCGCTCATATACACGTCGATTGCGAGCACGAAGTCTAGCTTTTTGATCGCCTCTACGCTCTTATCCACGCCCGCAACGTTGATGAGGTGGTTAAAGCGCGTGCTGACCCAGCCTTTTACCGGATATGGCTTTTCGCTTAAAATCGTAGGCGCGATCTGCATCAAAACGCCGTGTTTGCGCGGCACGAAGAAATTTTCGCTGCCTTCTTCGCCGCAGCCGTCGATACGCGCGGTCTTTGGAATTTTAAAATTTTTATCCGGGTTTGAGATGGTAGGGAATAGATCCTCTTTGCAAAGCGCGTTGAAGGTTTTGGAGTCTTTAGAGAAGTAAATTCCGCCCTTTTTCTCGACGTTTCCCATCAGCGCGTTTGCGATTGCGATGGCGCGCGTGCGGATATATTCGGCCTTAGCGGTCGTGGTTTTGTGCCCCCAGTCGATTACAACTGCGGGAGCCGCAGCGTAAATTTCATTTGCAATGCGCTCTACCTTATCCGCTTTGATCCCCGTGATGGCCTCTTGCCAAAGCGGCGTCGTATCCTTAACGGACCCCCTTAGCTCCTCTAGCCCTACGGCGTATTGTTCGATAAATTTTTTGTCGTATTTGTTATCGCGTAGCCAGACGTGAATTAGCGCCATTAAAAACGCCGCGTCGGTTCCCGGCTTTATCGGTAACCACTCGTCTGCTTTGGAAGCTACGACGCTAAAGCGCGGATCGAGCACCAAAAGCTTTACGTCCTCTCTACTTGCGGCTTTTGCGAGCTTTTTGGTTTTTGAGATGTCGATGCCTTCAAAAAGATTATGGCCGAAATTTACGATATATTTTGCGTCGCCGTAGTCTCTTTGCATATTGGTGCCGAAAGTGTGTGGCACGGCGATATTATAAGTGACCGGGCAACAGGACCAGTGCGAGTAGATGTTCGGGCTGCCGTAGGCACAGGCGAAATTCATCATCTGTGTGTGGTGCTCGCCCGTTTTAGAGGTGAAAACTACGCTTTGCGGGCCATATTTTTGCGAAATCTCGCTTAGCTTCTGCGCGCAAATTTTAAGCGCCTCGTCCCAGCTCGCCTCTTTAAATTTGCCCTCGCCGCGCTCGCCTACGCGAATGAGCGGCTTAATGAGCCTTTGATCGTCGTAGAGCTGATTGATACCCGCTCCGCCGCGAGCGCAGACCGAGGTTTTGTTTGCAAACCTGTGATTGCCCTCGATTAAAGCGCCGCGGCCGTCTTTGACGGTCACTTCGATAGGACAGCGCGAGGAGCACATCTCGCAGACGCTGGCGACTTTCTTTTCCGTCCCGCCTGTAACCGCGCTAGCGTTTAAATTTAGATTTAGCGTCGCTAGCGTGCCGATTGCGGCGGTACTTTTTAAGAAATTTCGTCTATTCATAAAAACTCCTTACCTTTAAATTTTGGTAGGAATTCTAAGGCTTCATCGTAAAAATAAGGTTAATTTTGATAATGCAGCTTTTGGCTTAGGCTTTATCTCGAAAGATAAAATGCGTCCTGCGCCGTATTTTAAAGCCATAAAATAGCGCCAGCAGTAGCAAAATACTAATTACGCCGCAGATCGCAAGGGCTACGCGAGCGCCTAATAACTCGGTAAAAAAGCCCGATATGAGCGCTCCAAATGGCGTACTACCTATTAAAAATAGCGCGTATAAGCTAAGCACGCGCCCGCGAAATTCGTTGCTTACGTGCATCTGCACGGTGGAGTTGATACTGGAGTTTGTGATTACGAAAAGAAATCCAGTTACGGCAAGCCCTGCTGCGGCCCAAGCGAAGGAATTCGCAGCCCCAGTAAGAGCTAAGCTTACCCCCATAGCGATCGCGCACGATCTGATTTTGCGGATGCCAAGTTTATCAAAGACTGCTACGAAAAGCGCGCCGCAAAAGGCCCCCACGCCTAGAGCCGACATCAAATATCCAAAGCTTCGCTCATCCGCGCCGAGGCTAAGCTTAACAAGCGCCGAGATTGTTACGTTGTAATTTGGCACCAGCGTCGCTACGATAAGCACTATTATCATTAGCTCGCTTAGAGTTTTTTTGTGCGATACATACGAAATTCCAGCACCGATCGAGGCAAAAACGCCTCCGCTTCTGCTAGATAACGTAGTAGCGGATGGCGGAATTTTTATGAAAAATAGCGAAACGATGATGCCTAAAAAGCTAAGTGCATTGAATAAAAAGCAAAAACCCACGCCCCACAGCGCCATCACGATCCCCGCAAGTGCGGGTCCTGCAATGCGAGCGACGTTGAAGGACATAGAATTTAACGCTATGGCGTTGGCTAGATCGCGGGGCGAGTCGATGAGGTCTTTTACCATCGACTGACGGCTCGGGGCATCCATGCTGGTAAAGATGCCACTTGCAAAAGCGCAAAATAAAATTTTGCCGAAAGAATATAGCTCGCAAAAGCTCATAACTGCGAAAATTGAAGCAGTCACCGCCATGCCTATTTGAGCAAGCAGAAGGATCTTTTTGCGATTAAACTTATCGAGCAATACACCGGAAAACGGCGTAAAAAGTAGCGCGGGCAAGAACCGTGCCGCGGCTACAAGGCTGACCTTAAAAGCGTCTGCGGTTATGCTTAGCACTAGCCACGGCAGCGCGACGCTTTGCATCCAAGAACCGATCAGCGAGAGGTTCATCCCGATCCAATAAATTCTAAAATTTGAGTATTTAAGCGATAGGAAGGGATTTTTCAACGCGCTGCCTTTTGAAATTTTGATTTGAGATTATACATTAAATTTTAAAAATTCACTTAAAGATTTAACATTTATAAAAATTTAACGAAAATTTAATATTTCTGAAAAGAAAAATTTTATATACTCTGCAATAAATTTTTAAGCAAAGGATTAAAAATGCAAAGACCGACTCCGATTAATCAGGAAATCAAACTCGATGAGAAGCGCTATATCGTTTCCAAAACCGATCCGAAGGGCATTATCACGTTTGCAAATCCGTATTTTTGTATGATTTGTGGCTATAGTGAGCTTGAGCTTTTGGGGCAGCCGCATAACATTATACGGCATCCGGATATGCCGCGAATAGCGTTTAAGCTCATGTGGGATACGATACAGCAGGGCAAGGATTTTACCGCTGTGGTTAAAAATTTAGCCAAAGATGGGCGCTTTTATTGGGTAATTACGGAATTTACTTCTAAAAAAGATCCTGTGACAGGGCAGATCACCGAATACACGGCATTTCGCAAGGCTCCGCCAAGATCTGCGATCGAAACTATAGAGCCAATTTATAGGGCATTGCTGGATGCCGAAAGAAACGGCGGTATGCAGGCTAGCCAAAAGGCGCTCGTGGACTTTTTAAAAAGTAAAGGCGAAACCTATGAGAGCTGGATCGCAAAGGTCTCAGGTAAATCAAATCCGCTCACCGCAATGTTTTTCAAGGCGATGAAAAAGCTTTTTAGCTAGTCCCCTTAAAATTTAATGCAAAATCCCGCGCAATGCGATTGTTTGGCTTTGCGCGAGAAAAGGCAGATAAAGTACAAAACCGCCCGTTCATGAAATTTTGAAATTCTACGAAATTTTAAATTTAGCGCTTGAGTTTTGAAATTTCACGTCTTCATCAAGTGCGTTGCAGATCAAAGCCCCTCAAGCGTTATGTCGTAGAGCCTCTCTACCGTTTCGTCGTTTAAATTTAGCGTCTTTTTGCTTCGTAAAAATTCTAAAATTTCATCCTGCGCAAAGCCTACTCTTTGTGCGCAATGCTCGTGCGCAGGCAAAAAGCCGCGGCATAGCGCGATATTTTCTAAAATTTCCTCATCGCATAAAAAACAATATGGCTCGTCGTGCAATCGCCCCTCAAATTTTAAAATTTCGGCGTAGCTTTCTACGATTATGCGACGCGGATTTTGTTTGCCAAAGCGCATAGCAGCGTGGTTTAGCAGCTCGTAATAGAATTTATCCAGATGCTCGGCATCTTTTAGATGTGCGTGCAAAAGCCGCATAAATTGCTGCCAAAATAGCAGCTTCTCGCGGTTTCCGAGCCACGAGTATCCCAGATGCATTACTCCGCTAAGGCGCGGGAGGAAGTTTTGATTTTGCGAGAGCTCGAAGTCTATTTTATAGCCCTGGATGATGTTTGAATGGCGCGCGCCGTAGAAGCGGTACGCACGCACGAGCGCACTTTCGCTCAGCACATCCACGATGCAGTCCTCATCCCTAACCTTGGTCGTTTTTAATATAAATCCTTGCATTTTCCTATTTTAGCGAAATTCACATATAAAATTAAATAAAGAATTTTAGGTTATAATCAGAAGTTTCATTTCATAGAATTTAAAGGAAATCATATGAATTTTGGAGATCTATTTTCAAAGATACGTAGAACGCAGCCCGCACCGAGCGAAGCTCCTACGCACTGGATCAAGTGCCCAGGATGCGGCGCGCTGATGTATAGCAAAGAGGTCGAGCAAAATCATAGCGTTTGCCCCAAGTGTAACTATCACCTTCGTTTTGACGCGCAGGCTCGCATCGATCTGATCTGCGACGAGGGCTCGTTCGTCGAGTGCGATCAAAATTTGCAGCCCGTAGATCCGCTAAAATTCGTCGATAAAAAATCCTACAAAAAGCGCATCTCTGAGAGCAAAGAAAAAACGGGCAGGCTAAGCGCGGTGATTGCGGGCGAGGGCGCTATAAGTCGCCAAAAAATTCAGCTCGTGGTGTTTGATTTTAACTTCATGGGCGGAAGCCTGGGCTCTGTGGAGGGCGAAAAGATCGTGCGCGCCGTAAAACGTAGTCTCGATAAAAACGAGCCGCTAATCATCGTAAGCGCAAGCGGTGGCGCAAGGATGCAAGAAAGCACCTTTTCGCTAATGCAGATGAGCAAAACCTCCGCCGCGCTTAAAATTTTATCCGAGCATAAAATTCCTTTCATCTCCGTTCTTACCGATCCTACGATGGGCGGCGTGAGCGCGTCATTTGCGTGGCTGGGAGATATTATCATCGCAGAGCCAGGCGCCCTTATCGGCTTTGCTGGGCAGCGCGTCATAAAGCAAACCATTGGAGCTGATCTGCCGGAGGGTTTTCAAAGATCGGAATTTTTGCTCGAGCATGGATTAATTGATGCGATCGTGCCTAGAGCTGAGATGAGGCAGTATTTAAGCGATATAATCAACGTGCTTAGCAAAAACGCCGTGCAGATCGATGACACGAGCGATAAGTCGCTGCACGAAGATGGAAGCGAAGAGTAGTGCGGATCACGGTAAATTCCATCCAAAAGGGCGCAGACGAGTTTGCTAGCGAGATAAGCGCCTATAAAAAAATGGCGGCTAAATTTGCGGCGGTGCGAGAGCAGACCTTTTTTAACGCTAGCATCGCTCGCGCTCAAGCAGCGTCTCGTGAACTCACTCTTAGGGCGTATGATGAAATTTATCTCCCGCGCCTTAGCGGCTACGTCGTGGCTCTGGATGAGCGCGGGCAGGAGCTAGATAGCGTGGAATTTGCTGAAATGCTAAAGGATAAAAGCGCCGTATCGTTTTTCATCGGTGGCGCTTATGGGCTTAGTGAAAATTTTAAGGCAAAAGCCGATAAAATAATCAGTCTTAGCAGGCTTACGTTAGCGCATAAAATCGCTAAACTTTTGCTCTTTGAGCAAATTTTTCGCGCATTGTGCATTAACGCAAACCATCCATATCACAAATAAAGGGAAGTAATGAAGAAAAACGAGTTGAAATTTTACAAGAAAATTTTAGAAGAAAAAAGAGAGCAACTCATCGCCAATATTAATAGCTCTGTAAATGAAATTTCGGAATTGCGCGAAAATAAAGCTGCGGATGATTTTGACGTAGCGAGCATGAATACGGATTTAAGCATCGAATACTCGCTCAATGTTAATCAACAAAAGGCGTTTTTAGAGATTGAAAGCGCGCTTAAACGTATCGAAAACGGCACTTATGGGCTTTGCGAGAGCTGCGGCGAGCAGATAAGCTTAGAGCGTCTTAAGGTGAATCCAGAGGCGAGATTGTGCATTTCGTGCAAGGAACAGGCGGAAAAGCAAAATAGGAGTTAGCTATGAAAACCAAGCAATTCTTTTTATATTCGATCGTCTATATCGCAATCGTCGCGATTTTAGTTTTTACGCAGCAAAGCAGTAGCTATACACTGGGGCTTTTCGGTTTTACGCTTACGCTTCCTGTGGCGGTGTGGATCGTACTGCCGTTAATTTTATATATGATTTTGGCGATTTTTCATATCGTTTTTCATAGCTTTGCTTTTTACCGCACAAAAAGGGCGATCGCAAAGGATCTAAGCGCATACGATGCGATGAGTAAAGAGGTTTTGCTGGGTCTTGATACCAATAAAGACTTTAAAACCGAGTATTTTAAAGACCCGAGCGAGCTTACTAAAATTTTATCTCCGTGGTATGATAGCACCGGCATAGACGTCAAAAATGAGGATCTAAAGGAGGTTATAGGTGTTATTGAGAAGGTTAAAAACGGCGAAGTGGCGGATCTGCGAAAATATAAACTTCCTAAAGATAACGGACTATTTTTGCAAAACGAGCTCAATCGCCTCGACGCCGAGCCTGCGTATGCGTATGAAATTTTAAAAACTAAAGGCGTTTATAGCGAAAATATCACTAAAAAAGCCTATGCCGTAGCGCTTGCCAAAGGAAGCTACGATAAGATCAAGGCCTATAAAATTCCTCAAGATATAGCCGAGGTAAATATTTTAGTGGATCGCGCGGTGAATGACGCGAGCTTTGAGATCAGCAGCGAGGAGCTTTTCGATCTCGTAAATAATGAAAAATTTAGCGAGCAGGATTTTATCGGCTTTGCCAAAAAGCTAAAAAATCATCTCGCTCCAGAGCAATACAAAGCCTTTTTCGAGCGGCTCAAAAACGAGAATCAAGAAGCGACCGAGGCATATCTGTACACGCTATATGAGCTTGGCATGATCGACGAGTTTAGAGAGCAGCTAAGTCTTGCCGACGGTGAGGAGTTTGAGAAGTTTAAAATTCTGCTATTTTTGCGCGACAACGGCAAAAACGTCCCTGCGTCGCTGTTATTTTAGCTCGGTAATTTTACGAGTTCGTTTTATGCGGGTAAGAGAGGCTGCCTTTAAGCTCTTTGCGTCTATTAAACACAGCCTGCGCGATAAATTTTAAAGTGCGGGTAAAATTCTAACTCGCGCAAATTTTAAATTTCAAAATTTATCGAAAAATCAATGCGCGTAAGCGGTAAAATTTAAAAGATTTGCTTGCGTAGTGCGCGTGTAAACGGATTTTGCATTTACGCGATGAAATTTAAAATTTAAAAGTAAAGCGCAAGACTTGCTAGCCGAATAAAGTGCTGAAATTTTAAAATCCGTGCGGCGTTTTGCAAGCTGCTTGCTGGGTTTGCCGTGCAAATAAAATTTGGTGGCGATCATCCTTGCTGCCGTTTTGCCACCACTCAAATTAGCTAAGCTTAAAAATAAAATTCGCGCCTAAATGCGAATACGTAGCCTATGAAATTTAAAATTTTAAAGCTCGCGGCAAAACCCGCTGCAAGCGCTGTGGTATTAAATTTAAACGTTTAAATTCAAACGAAATTAAAATGAGAAATTTAAAATGACGGAAGATTTTTTTAAAAGAAACCCTCTATTTTTAGCGCCTTTGGCGGGCTTTTCGGATCCGCCGCTGCGAGGCGTAGTGAAAAAATTCGGCTGCGACGCGACCGTAAGCGAGATGATAAGCGCAAATGCCCTTGTTTTCGAGGGCGAAAAGACGCTAAAGATGCTCGAAAAAAACGCCGCCGAAACCCCATTTTTCGTGCAGATTGCGGGTAGCGATGCGGAGATCATCAAAAAAGCGGTTTTGCTCATCAATAAATTTGACGGCATCGACGGCATCGATCTAAACTGCGGCTGTCCCGTCCCCAAGGTCGTAAAACAGGGCGCCGGCTCGGCGCTGCTGCTTGATCTGCCCCGTCTGTCGCGCCTGGTTGAGACGATCAAAAAGTATTCGAATAAAAAATTTACGAGCGCGAAGGTGCGGCTGGGCTTCGGCGCCGTGGATATCGAAAATATCGCTCGCACCGTACAGAGCGCAGGAGCTGATTTTATCGCTATTCACGGACGTACTAGAGCGGGCGGATACAGCGCGGCGGTGGATTACGGCGCGATCGCAAGAGCTAAGCGCGCGCTGCAAATCCCGGTGATCGCAAACGGTGACATAAACTCCGCCAATGCCCCCGCTGTGCGAGACCTTAGCGGCGCAGACGCGCTGATGATCGGTCGCGCGGTCATCGGCAGGCCGTGGATCTTTCGCGAGATCAAAACGGGCGAGCAGGCAAGCGACGCGCTAAAAAGAGAGGTCGTGCTTTATCATTTCTCTCAAATGCTTAGCCACTACGGCATGCGCGGCGTAGCGGTATTTCGCAAGCATCTGCACGAATACTCCAAGGGGCGCGAAAATGCCGCAAGCTTTCGCGAGCAGATCAACCACGTCGCTGCTGAGAGCGAAATGACTCGGCTAATCGAGGAATTTTTTAGTTAAATTTAGCATTTTAGGAACTCTGATGATTATTTTAAAAATTATAGCCTGCGCATTTTCGATGAGTTTTTGCTTCACAAGCGTTTTAATTTTAGTGGATTTGTCAGTAGAGCTATTTTTCGTCGCCTTTAGCGATAGATATGGCTATCTTTCAGAATGGTTGCAGGAAAGGTGTGTATATTTTGTAGTTCTTTGGATATTTTTCTGCGGAATTTGCGCGATACTTGCCGAAAAACTAAAGGATTTTGATAGGCTTGTGAATTTTTTCGTCAATCTGTTTTTGCCGACCGTGGCGATTTGGATAATATCGCCGTTTTTGGGGATAACGATCGCTGCGGTATTTGAATTACATGGAGGCGATATATTAATCGGCATCTGCACGGCTTACGTTTTAGCTCTGATCGTGGTAGCCGAAGTCTTAAAACAAGTTTATTCACCTAAAACCTAGCGCGCGAAATTTTAAAATTTAGTGCAGAATTTCGCCTTGAAATTCTTGGTCGCCGCTTACAATCACAGCTCGCGCGTTAAAAGGCGAGGGCGTTAAAATTTAAGGAGAAATTATGGAAAATATCTACATCATAGGCGACGTGCATGGCTGCTACAGATCGCTTTTGGCGTTAATAGAGCAGCTGCCGCATAAATTTGATAGCAAAATTTGCTTTGTGGGCGATCTGATCGACCGAGGCCCTGCGAGCGCGGATGTAGTTGAGCTAGTGCGCGCTCGCGGATACGACGCAGTGATGGGCAATCACGAAAAGCGCTTTGTGAGCAACGCAAAAACTGCCCTAAGGTGCGCAAAGACGGGCAAATTTACGAGCTCAAATGACCTCTACGCATTTTTTAGCCTGGATGAAAGCTGGCTATTTAATAATGGCGGTGAAGCGACGCTGGCATCGTATTATCGCCGCGGAGGCGTGAAGCAATGCAAGGAGCATCTGCGGTTTGTCTCGCGGCTGCCGATTTACCTAGAGTATGATTTGCGTGATGAAAGCGGTCGTGCGCTCGTCGTATCGCACTCCGCAGTGGGTCGCGCGTGGGGGATCAGACACGATGCAGAGCGTGCAAAAAGCTTTGCCGCTCACGTGCTAAGCGGGCGCGGAGATGATAGCGTGAACGACGGAATTTTTAACGTCTACGGACACACGCCGGTGAAAAAGCCCATCATTACGGAATTTAGCGCAAATATAGATCTGGGCTGCGTTTATAAAAACTACTGGGACGAGAAAGCAAGGCTTTGTGCGCTGGAATTTCCCTCAAAGAAAATTTTCACGCAGGAATGCATAGATTTTTGAGTTTGTGTCGGGATAGCGCGGATTAAAATTTAAATTTAAGCGGGCTGTTTGAATTACGCAGGCTATTTGAAGGCGAAATTTTAGAATTTAAAGGCGCGTTCTTGCAGCTCCCATCGCGCAGTCAGGTCGCGTTGAAATTTTAAATAATATCCCTTAGCTTGCGCGCTTCATACATCCACGCCTCAAGCTCATCCCAGCGCTCGTCACGAATCATCTGCACGCAAATTTCAAGCTCGTTTTTAAAAGCGTCGATCGCGCCCAGTAGGTTCGTGCGGTTTTGCTTGAAAATATCGACCCACATCTGCGGCGAGCTTTTGGCGATACGGCTCATGCCCGAAAAGCTACCACCGGCTAAATTTATAATATTGCGGCGATTTTCCTCTTTTAGCACGCTGTTTACGAGCGAGTAGCTGATCGCATGCGGCAGGTGCGAGATGAGCGCCACGTGGTGATCGTGGCTTTTTGCGTCCATAAATACGATCTTCATCCCCGCGAACGAAAAAATTTCGACCGCTCGTTTGATATGCACTTCATCTGCGCCGTGATCGTCGCAGATGACGACTACTGCGCCGTTTAAAAGCTCTTTAAACGCTGCTTGCGGGCCGGAGTTTTCGGTACCAGCCATTGGGTGAGCTGCGATGAAATTTCGTCTGATCTGCGGCGGGCAGCTTTGCAAAATTTTAAATTTCGTGCTTCCCAGATCGATGATTGTCGTCTCGCTTCTGCAGTCGCTTAGTTTTTGCAACGTCTCAATAATTGCCTCCACGGGGATTGCAAGAAAGATCGCGTCGCAGCTTTGCTTCATTTGCTCTAGGCTTAAAATTTCATGCACGAGCCCAAGTCTCAGAGCTTCTTTTTCATTTTCGCGGCTGATGTCGCAGCCATAGACGGCGCTAATTATTTTGGTGCTTTTTAGACATAGCCCAAGAGAGCCGCCGATGAGACCCAGGCCGATAATTCCTATCTTCATAAAATTCCTTTTTGATATATGCAAGTTTTAATTTTAATGTGGTATTATACGCAAATTATTTTCGTTTTTAGGTAAAATTTTATGAAAAAAAGCGTTTTTTTACTCTTAGTAGGCGGGATTTCCGTGGCATGCGCCGCGCAGATAAAATCCATTAAATTTGAAGGGCTAAGGCATCTTTCTCCACAGGTCGCACAGCAAATTTCAGGACTTAAGGTAGGCGATGAGCTTAACGGCGAAAACACCAATGCTGCGATTTCAAAGCTATTTGAGCAGGGCTATTTCAGCGACGTTTATATCAGCGAACAAGGCGGCGCGGTCACTATCAACGTAACCGAAAAGCCGACTATTGCTAAGGTAGAGATCAAAAACGTAGTTACCAACGACCGCGACAAGATCAATGAGCTCATCGGCTTGCGTCCGGGTCAGGTTTACGATGAGGTGGCTGCTAAAAAAGCGGAGACCCGCATCAAGCAATACTACGAAGTCAAGGGCTTTTTTGACACCGTGGTGGAATTTTATCCAAAGCCGATAAATGACGATAAATCGGTCATCCTGCTGACGATCGAGGTAAATCGCGGCGAAAATATCATAATCGATAAGGTAAATTTGTTGGGTGCGGACAAGCTTGACTACGGCGATATAGAGCCATCCGTCGCCAATAAAGAGCGTGAAATTTTAGGCTGGATGTGGGGCTTTAACGATGGTAAGGTAAAAACCGCCGAGCTTCCTAACGACGCAAATAGAATTCAAGAAGAATATTATAAAAAAGGCTACTTAGATGCACAGGTTTCTGCGCCGCTACTTAATGCCGATATGGATAATTACACTGCTGATCTTACCTACTATATCAGCGAGGGTGAGCAATACACCGTAAGCTCCGTAGATATCGAATATCCTGCAGATATAATCAAGCTTGATAAAGAAAAGGTTTTGGATGATTTCAAGCTTCAAAAGGGCGATACGATGAATTCTGAGCGTTTGCGCCGCGATATGAATACGCTAGAGACTTTAGTCGCGGATCAGGGATATGCCTATGTGCGTATCGTGCCTAAGACTAAACAGGACAAAGAAGCTCGCACGGTCGCTATCACGTATCAAGTTATCCCAGAGGATAAAGTCTATATTAGAAACGTAACGATTTCGGGCAACGATAAGACCGAGGATAAGGTCATCCGCCGCGAGATGTATCTGACCGAGGGAAATTTATATAGCAAAACCGACTACAACGATTCGTTAAATTCTTTAAAACGCACGGGGTATTTCGATGAGGTGGAGATTAAAGAAAACCGCGTTTCTAACGATCAGATCGATCTTGAAGTCGCAGTTAAAGAAGCTCCTACGGGCTCTATCACGGGTGGTATCGGATATGGCAGCGAGGATGGAATTTTACTTAGCGGCGGTATCAGTGATCGTAACGTATTCGGCACCGGTCTTCACGGCGCGTTCTCGGTTGAAAAGAGCGACGATCAGTTAAGCGGACGCTTGAGCTTAACCAATCCTAGAGTATTTGATTCTGAGTATAGCTTGGGCGGATCGATCTTTGCCAACGACTATGACTGGGACGATTACGATGAGAAATCTTACGGATTTTCAATCACGGGCGGTCGCAAGATCGGGCGTAATACCGATGTAAGTCTTACGTATTATCTCGAAAAAAGCGAGATTAAGGGCTTAAACGAATATTACGCCAAAGCAGGCTATTTAGATGGCAAGAATTTAAAAAGCTCGATTATCCCGTCTATTACATACAACAGCACCGATGATTATTACTTGCCAAGAAGCGGTATGATCGCAAGTGCTAGCTTGGAATACGCGGGTCTTGGCGGCGATATGGACTACACCAAGGCGCGAGGATCATTTAACTACTACTTTGGCTTGCGAGATTATATCGATCACGACATTATCTTTAGATACAAAGCTGCAACGGGCTATATGTGGGAAGGTAATAAAAAGATTCCGATCAACGAAAAGCTATTCCTAGGCGGAATGAAAAGCATTAGAGGCTACGAAGGTCGCAGTATCCCGAAAAAAGAGATCTGCTTAAATTCAAATAATTGCCGCTATATCGAGACGGGCGGTATGCAGAGTTTCAATAACTCCTTTGAGCTAAGCTTTCCGGTGGTTGATAGGCTTAAAATGCGCTTTGTAACGTTTTTTGACTACGGAATGATCGGCGATCATGACTGGAATGAAGAGGAGCGCTACAGCACGGGTGCTGGTATCGAGTGGATGACGCCGATGGGACCTTTGCAGTTATACTTCGTCAAGCCGCTTAATAAAAAACCGCACGACGACACAAATAGCTTCGAATTTAGCATCGGCGCTAGATTTAATTAAACGCGACGACTTGCGAACGCCTTGGCGTGCGTAGAATTTCTACCGCACGCCTTAAAATTTAGTAATGCTGCAATTTTGACTTTTCTTGTCGCGCTAATTTGCAGCCGAATTATTGTAGGCGGGTTGAGCTAAATTTTAATTGGAATTCCGCTCGGCTTAGGATGAAATTTAAACGCATAGCTTGCTTTGAATTTTTTCAGAATTTTAGTTATCAAGATAGTTTAAATTCCATTCATATGGTAAAATTTTAAGTACAAGAGTTCTAAAAAATCAATACAAGCCATTAGCATAATTTAAAGAAATTCTAATATTGAAATTTTAAAGATTACGATATAGACGATAAACGCCGCTTTGTTGTGCGCGGAATTTCACTGCATAGGATTTAGCGCGCCACTGAATTTTAAAGCTCATAAATTTTGAGATTCTAAAATCGCTAGAATTTAAAATTTTAAATCGCCTCGTAAATCGCTAAACATTTGCGTTAAATTTTGCCTCGCTTTACCGATAATTTAAGTTAAGCTTGTAAAATCGCGCTCTAAAATCATATCAAAGGCTCTTTTATGCGTAGAAATGGCAATGGAACGAAGCTTAAAATTTTAATATTTCTTATTATAATATGCGCTTTGGTTTATGGAATCTTTAGAATTTTTACCTCGCCGAAATTTGAAAAAAATCCTCCGCAAATTGCGCTGGAAAATGAAATTTATTGGAATTTAACCTCGCCTTTAAAGATTAAAATTTCAGACGATACCGGCATTAAGCTCGTTCGCGTTAACTTAAATGACGGAGCCAGCACGATACCGCTACTAAATGAGGAGCTGAACGTTCCGCAAACGGCGCTAGAGCTTGCCGTGCAATTTCCTAAAAATTTGATGCTTAATAAAGATAAAAACTACAAGCTCGAGGTTTTCGCAAATGACATTAGCTCGTGGAATTTTGCGCAAGGAAATAAGAGCGTAAAAACGGCAAATATAATAATAGACGACAAAAAGCCCATCATCAATATCATCAATCAATCCTATAAAATCACCAAAGGCGGTAGCGCTGTAGTCGTATTCTCAGCTAAAGACGAGCGCCTAAACGAAGTCTATGTCAAAACCAACTATGGCAAAATTTTTAAAGCAATTCCTTTTGTAAAAGAGGGCTATTATGCGTCTCTCGTGGCGTGGCCTGCAAATTTAGAGGAATTTCGCGCAGAAGCGGTCGCCACTGATCGTGCAGGCAATGAAAGCATTTCGCAGATCAAATATTTTTATCAAGACAAAAAATATAAAGTCTCTACTATCAAGCTAAATCCGGGCTTCATTAACGGCAAAGTAAGTGATCTGGCTAGCCAATACGCGCAGAATTTTAACTCAATGAGCGATTTGGAAAAATTTAAATTTGTAAACGAAACTCTGCGTAAGAAAAACGGAGATGATCTGCACGCTGCTACTAGCGCGGTGCACGAGGATAAAATAAATGGATTTGAGCTAAAGCCTTTTTATCCGCTTGCTAAAGGCGCAGCGGTAGCAAGCTTTGCCGATCATCGGATATTTTTTATGAATGACGAACAGGTAAGTGAGTCGTGGCATATGGGGCTTGATCTAGCAAGCGTTGCAAACGCCGATATCAAAGAGAGCAACTACGGCAAGGTGGTTTTCGCGCAGGAAAACGGAATTTTCGGATTAAATTTAGGAATTTACTACGGCTTTGGATTGTACGGCATCTACGGACACTGCTCGGCGACGCAGTTAAGCGTCGGCAGCGACGTAAAGCCAGGCGATATTCTAGCACAGACGGGCTCAAGCGGCTTTGCTTTCGGAGATCATCTGCATTTTGGCATCGTAGTTCAGGGCGTGGACGTAAGACCCGAGGAGTGGATGGATCCTAAGTGGATGAAAGATAACATTACCGATGTCTTAGAATCGTCCAAAAAAGTAATAGAAAAAGGTAAGTAAATTTTAAAATTTTCGCTATAATGCGCGGGTTAATGAAAACGAGGATAGAAATGAGACAGACAACGATAGCTAAGAAAGTCCATAACGTCGGCATCGGGCTGCACAAAGGTGAGCCTATCAAACTTACGTTAGAGCCTTTAGAGGCAGGCAGTGGAATCGTATTTTATAGAAGCGATCTTGGCGTTAGTTTTAAAGCCGAGCCGAAAAACGTCATAAATACGCAGATGGCAACCGTCGTAGGAAATGAGAAGGGCTATATATCAACAATAGAGCATCTAATGAGCGCTATTAATGCCTATGGTATTGATAATATCCGTATCATCGTCGATGCTAATGAAATTCCTGTGATGGACGGAAGCTCCGCGAGCTTTTGTATGCTTTTGGACGAAGCGGGAGTAAGAGAGCTCGACGCGAATAAAAAAGCCCTCATCATCAAGCGAGCCGTGGAGATTCGCGAGGGAGATAAGCTCGTGCGCCTAAGCCCGAGCAAGAGCCCGAGATTTGATTATACAATTAAATTTAGCCATCCACTCATTGGCACTCAGCACTACGTTTTTGAATTTAGCAAAAAAGCCTATCTTAAAGAAATTTCACGCGCCAGAACTTTTGGGTTTTTGAAAGATGTGCAGGCGCTGCGCTCTATGGGGCTAGCTCTAGGCGGCAGCTTAGAAAACGCCGTCGTAATCGATGAAAATAAAATTTTAAACCCCGAGGGCTTACGCTTTGAAAACGAGTTCGTCCGCCATAAAATTTTAGACGCGATCGGCGATCTTGCGCTCGTAGGTGCTCCGATTTTAGGCGATTATACAGCGTTTGCGGGAAGCCACGATTTAAATCATAAACTCACTTTGGCGGTTTTAGCCGACGCTAAAAATTTCGAGCTAGTAGATCTTACCGCCGAGGTTGTGCGCGAATATCAAGAAGTCTTTGCTTAAGGGCGCAAAATCAAAGAGGTTGAAATTCTAATCGCTGCTCTTAGCGCTCCATGCCTACTCGGCGTGTATGAAAACGGCGCTAAGATAGCGGAATTTAAAAGCAATGAGGGCGAAAAAGCTGATAAATTTCTGATCTGCAAATTTAGCGAAATTCTAAAAACTTATAAAATCAAAGAGCTCATCTACGCAAACACTCCCGGCAGCTTTATGGGCATGAAGGTAAGCTACGTGATATTGCGCACGCTTAGCATCGCTCTTGATGTGCCGCTATACGCCATCAACGGCTTTGAGCTAAGCGGCTTCGGGCCGATCAGAGCGAACAAAAACTTCAGCTACGTTTATGAGAACGGAGAAATCAAAATGAAAAAATGTGCCCCTGCCACGCTATCTTTGCCGCAGGATTTATCGGTTTTAAATAAAAGCGATGATATACTTCCAAATTACATCATAGAAGCGGTTTAGGAGAAAATTTGATTATAAGAATTCCTGCGACGAGCGCAAATTTAGGCCCTGGTTTCGACGCGCTCGGCCTTAGCCTAGGGCTATTTAACGAAGTAGAGATTACCGAGCAGAAGTTTTTTTGCGTATCGCTTAGCGGCGAGGGTAGCGACAGAGCGTGGCTTAAGAAGGGCAACGCTTTTTTGAATATTTTCAATGAAATTTACAAAAAACTAGGCGGCGGGCAAGAGATAAATTTTAAATTTGCTTTTCACAATAACATCCCGTTTTCGCGCGGGCTGGGCAGCAGCTCGGCCGTGATAGTAGGCGCTATCGCAAGCGCTTATAAAGTTTGCGGCTTTGAGATCGACCGTGCTAAAATTTTAAACACGGCGCTGGAATATGAAAACCACCCGGATAATATCGCGCCCGCGACGCTCGGCGGCTTTGTCAGCAGCGTCGTGGACGGCAAGACGGTTCGCACGCAAAAATGCGAAATTTCGCAAGATCTGCAAGCCGTCGTCGTTATCCCCGATACGCCGATGCCTACGAACGAATCTCGCGGCAAGCTGCCTAAGAGCTTTTCGATCAAGGATTGTGTTAGCAACCTCTCGCACGCGGCGTTTCTGACCGCTTGCTTTATGCGGCGCGATTACGACAGCTTACGCTACGCCTGTATCGACAAGATGCACGAGCAGATGCGCATGGGCGTGCTTCCGCAGCTTTTTAAGGTGCGCGAGATCGCCTATGATAACGGCGCGCTTATGAGCTCGCTCTCGGGCAGCGGCTCAAGCTTTTTAAATTTAGCCTACAGATCCGACGCTGCGAAGCTTAAAGCCTGCCTTGGCGAAAATTTTCAAAACTTCCGCGTCGAAATTTTAGATATCGACAACGGCGGCTTTAATATTGACTAAGAAAAATAAAGATATAATCGCATGAGCGAACCGATTAGAATGTGCGTTATTTGCAGGGGGCGCTTCGCCAAGCGCGAACTCCACGCCTTTTTGCAAAATTTTAAAAATATAAGCTCAAACAGACAATTTTATATTTGCGACGGTTGCATAAATCAAAAAGAGAAAATTTCAAAATATCTATCTAAATTTGCGTCTAGTGCAGATTTGGGACATATCAAGGAGAGGGTTTTAAATGGGTGTTCTGATTAAAGATATCGCGGACGAGCTTGGATACGCAAGCAAAGAGATAATCGAAAAAGCGCAGGAGATGGGCTTTAAGAGGGTAAAAACCGCGTCGAATAAAGTAAGCGAAGAGGAAGCTGCCGCTATTTATGATTATATTCAGACGGGAATTTTGCCGGGGAAAAAGTCAAAGCCCGCAAAGAAAAGCTCCGAAAAAGCGCAAGAAGACGAGAATAAGCCCGCTAAAAAACAGAGTGAAACTAAAAAAACTGCTAAAAAAGAGAGCCCTAAAAAGGCGGAAAGCTTAAAAGCTTCCGGATCCAAAGAGTCCGCGCAGAGTGCTAAAGAGCCTAGCGATGAAAAAACGCGTACGCAAGAGCTCGAGGTAAAAACCGAAAAATCTCAAAATCAAAAAGAAGAAATTTCCTCTGTCCCGCAGGAGAAAGAAGAGAAGCAAAACGCCACTTCAAAGCCCGCTTCGGTGCAGATAAACAGCGGCGATAGCATCGCTAGTGAGAGCTTGCAAAAGCGCCGCGGTCTAGTCATCGTTAAAAAGAAGAAGGAAGTTCAAGCCCCGACGCAAGAAAGAATCGAGCCTAGGCGCGAAAAGATGAGCGCGAGCTTGGAGGCGATCTTTTCAAATGCCGAACTAAATTTGAAAAAGAAAAAGATCGAAAAGAAAAAAGCCCCCGCGGCTAAAAAAGAGGACGCCCTTAAAATTGACATCATTCCTGATCACGAGATGGCGGATATCGTCATTGAGGACGAAGACGTCGTGGTAATGCCCGATTTCACCGTCAAACCAATTCAGACCGAAAACCGCACCAAAAGTAAAAACCAACCTAATATTTATCGCGCCTCGCAGAATCAAATTTTTAGCAGCGAAGGCGGTATAAGTCGCGGCGGTCGCAAAAAGCATAAAAAAGCCCCTCGCGAGCAGGGTAGCGAAATCGTAAGTTCTGTAAATATCCCAAAAGAGATCCGCGTCTATGAGTTTGCCGATAAGATCAAAAAGCAGCCTAGCGAGATCATCGGCAAGCTATTTGCGCTTGGGATGATGACTACGAAAAACGACTTTTTGGACGAGGATGCGATAGAAATTTTAGCAAGCGAATTCGGCATTGAGGTAAATATCATCGATGAGGCGCAGGAGTTTGATTACATCAAGGCCTACGAGGACAGCGAAGGCGAAGAAAATTTAATCGCTAGAGCGCCTGTCATTACCATTATGGGACACGTCGATCACGGCAAAACGAGCCTGCTTGATTATATACGAAACTCTCGCGTAGCAAGCGGCGAAGCGGGCGGCATCACGCAGCACGTAGGCGCGTATATGGTCGAAAAAAACGGCAGGAAGATCACCTTCATCGACACTCCGGGTCACGAGGCCTTTACTTCGATGAGAGCGCGCGGAGCCGAGGTTACCGATATCGTAATCATCGTAGTGGCGGCAGACGACGGCGTCAAGCCTCAGACTAAGGAGGCTATAGCGCATGCCAAGGCCGCAAATGTTCCGATCATCATCGCGATAAATAAGATGGACAAGCCTAATGCCAATCCCGATCTCGTAAAAACCGGGCTTGCAGAGCTTGACATCATGCCTACCGAGTGGGGCGGCAGCTACGAGTTCGTGCCGATCTCCGCAAAAACGGGCGAGGGAATTGAAAATTTATTAGAGATCGTGCTTTTGCAAGCTGATCTTTTGGAGCTCAAAGCCGATCCTAGCAAGCAAGCTAAGGCAACCATCATCGAAAGCTCCCTTCAAAAAGGGCGCGGTGCTGTTGCCACCGTCATCGTGCAAAACGGCACCCTACGCGTCGGAGACACCGTCGTAGCGGGCATCGCGTACGGCAAGGTGCGCGCGCTTAGCGACGATAAGGGCAGGGCGCTAAAGCAAATTTTACCTGGCGAATGCGGCGTCATCATAGGCCTTAGCGAGGTTCCGGGTGCGGGCGAGACGCTGATCGGCGTTTCAAGTGATAAAGAAGCGCGCGAGTACGCGAGCAAAATTTACGAGCATCAGCGCCAAAAAGAGCTTAGCAAATCGACCAAGGTCACCATCGACGAGCTAAGCGCCAAGATCGCCGAAGGCTCACTAAAAAGTCTGCCCGTGATTGTCAAAGCCGACGTTGCGGGCTCGCTGGAAGCTATTAAAGCAAGCCTTGAGAAGCTCCGCAACGACGAAGTCAAGGTTGATATCATCCACAGCGGCATCGGCGGTATCACGCAAAACGACATCGCCTTAGCAAGCGCTAGCGAAAATTGCGTGATCTTGGGCTTCAACGTCCGTCCTACGGGCGAGATCAAAGAGCTTGCCAAGGAGCGCGGCGCGCAGATTAAGACCTACAACGTCATCTATAATCTCATCGACGATATCAAGGCGCTTTTGAGCGGCCTTATGAGCCCGATCATCAGCGAAGAGGCCTTGGGTCAAGCTGAGATCCGCCAGGTCATCAATGTGCCTAAGATCGGGCAGATCGCGGGCTGTATGGTTACCGACGGGCTCATCGCTCGCGGCGCGAAGATCCGCGTCATCAGAGAGGGCGTCATCGTTTTCGAGGGCAACGTCAGCTCGCTCAAGCGCTTTAAAGACGACGCCAAGGAGGTCGCCAAGGGCTTCGAGTGCGGCGTAGGCATCGAGGGCTACGACGATATGCGCGTGGGCGATTTTATCGAAAGCTACAAGCAAAAAGAGGAGCAGGCTACGATCGACTAATGCGCGCGGAATTCCGCGCGGGCATTCGCTTCGTTTGCACGGCTTGCGGCTAAATTTTAAGTCGCGATCGCGCTTTGAAATTTTATGCTAGCAGAATTTGAGCGTAAAATTTCGCCTTTTAAATTTAGCGGCGGAGCGTGCGGGCAAGGCTTTAAATTTTGTCGGTTTCTGCGCAAGGTTTTGTTGCATAGCGCTAGTTTTGAAATTTTAATGTTTTAGATTTTTCTTGTGGCGCGGCTTTGCGATCAAATTTTATTTTATGCCGCTTGCGGGCTGCGAATTTTTCGCGCGACTTAAATTTTAAATTTAATCGCGAAGTTGAAATTTTAAAGCGGCAAAATTTAGATTTCGCGCAGCATCGAAGCGCTTTTAAATTTAAGATAAATTTTGAAGCGGCGCAGCGTGGAAAAAACAGCAGCGCGGAGAATAGCGCGGCGCAGGTGGCGCAAAATAAAGCCGCAACGGCGCGCGGTGTCATTGCGACGCTAGACGGCAACAGATATCGTAAATAGCGACACAGTAAGCGAGCGTAGCGCAAAGAGGGTGCCGCCGCGCGCTTGCATTATTGCGATAACAAGACGAGCAGCGTAGCAGCGAATATAAGGAGCTGTAACTAGCAGGGCACGGCGCAGAATAATAGCACCCGCTTTAGCGCGGTAGTATATTTCTGCGGTAGCGCTGCGGCTATGCGATGAGCTTCCGTATGCGACA
>NZ_CALIMY010000130.1 GCF_938045205.1 uncultured Campylobacter sp. | reverse complement strand
ATAATTTTACTTTAAAAACTAGCTTTTTAAATTTCGCACATCGACTCTTAAAAATTTTAGAATTTTTGAGTATATCAAGAGCTCGTCGGTATTAGGCGCTATAAAATTTCATAGCGCCAGTAAGTCATAGATTGAAAATTAGATATTGATGCGATTGCCGTACGCAGGCTGTAAAACATGGCAATCATATATTTTTAGCGCTTATTAGGGGGGGGTATACTTCTGCGGAATTTTAAAAGCAAAGAAAACAATAAAATTTTAATGCCATTAAATGACAGTATCTGACAACGAAAAGTGAAATAATATGAAAAATTTTAAGGAGGAAGAAATGAAAAAGATCATTTTAGCTTTGGCTTTTTTAAGCTCTTTTATGTTTGCCGAGAAGGCAAAAGAACTTACGGATGAGCAAATAAATACATTGGTAAAGATCTGCGAGAGCGGTAAAGACTTTACGAATGAAAATGGAACCGTGAAGTATGAGGAAGCCTGCGTTACTCTCGGCATATTATATGAAAATATCCCTGGAAGCAGCGATAATTTTGGTATAAAAATGCCAAAACAAGATTTGACAAAAGCCTTTAAATTTTATAAAAAAGCATGCGACGGCGGCCAAGCTTTTAGTTGTTTTGAATTAGGAGAATTTTATCGCAAAGGAGAAGTGGTAGCAAAAGATAATAAAAAAGCTCTTGAGCTCTTTGAAAAGGCATGCGATACGGGCTATGAAAGTGGCTGCACTATGGCGACTCTTGTGAGAGGTGATAAGGCCGATATGGCAAAGATGTCCGCGCAGAAAAAGAAGGATTGCGATAGCAATGGCGATGTATTTGCTTGCGAGATGTACGCCTTGTCTATGGATGGAAAGGATAATAAAGAAGCGGCGAAATACTATAAAAAAGCTTGCGAGCTTGGCAAAAATATCTCGGATTCCGCATTACAAAATAACCCCGCATTTAACGATGGGATAAAGCAATTTTGCAGCAGACCTGCTGAGCTTGAAGCGCAAAATTTAAGGGCTGTGCAGGACGTAATTAAAGCGAAAATCGCCGAAGAGTATAGAATATCTTGCGATTCTGAGGGGAACTGGGTATCTTGCGCGATATACGCCTCTAATATAGAGAGCGACGATCAAAGAGCGGCGATGAGATACTACGACAAGGCGTGCAAATTGGGCAGAAAAATCATAAGTGTCGATTCTAACAAGATACTGCAAAAATCTTGCGAAAAAGTAGTTCGCTGAGGTGGTTTTAAATTTATATGAGGAGTTGTAATGAAAAAGATGATTTTAACTTTAGTGCTGTTAGGCTATGCAGCGTTCGGCGGTTTGGGAACTAAAATAGATGAAATCATCTGCGAAGCAGGACACGCCGACTCCTGCGCCTCCTCCGCCGCATCATATCTGAAAGAAGCCGAGCGATCAGATAATCTGACGCCTGAGATTGATCTAGGCAAGGCTGCAGAATTCCTCGGCAAAGCTTGCGCA
>NZ_CALIMY010000129.1 GCF_938045205.1 uncultured Campylobacter sp. | reverse complement strand
CGAGCCTTTCGCAAAGCGCGGTATCGTCTAATAAAATTTCGATCTTTCGCGCAAGACCCTCTGCGTCTCGAGTGCGGCAAATTAAGCCGTTGACGCCATCTTGCACGGCTTCTACGCAGCCGCTGCAATCGCTTACCACGCAGGCTCGCGCCATGCTCATCGCCTCTAAAACAGTGCGCGGAAAGCCCTCCTTGTAGCTAGGAAGTGCCAGTAGGTAACTAGCCTTCAAAAGCTCAGGCACGTCGTTTCTGGCGCCTAGATAATGCACCGCACCGCTTTGCAAAAACGCAGGATCAGCGGTGCTTTTATTGCCCGCAAAGCCCTCGCCCACAAAGACAAATTTCGCATCCGATCGATCTTTTAAAATTTCTGCTGCTTCGTAGAATTCTCTCACGCCCTTATGCCACATCGCGCGAGCTATCATCAGCACGATCTTTTTGCCGTGCAAATCCTCGCCCAAATCCGTTGCATTAACGATTTTGGGATTGAATCTTTCAGCATCTACGCCTACACTTTTAATCCTTATGACCTTTTGCTTCGCAATAAGCCCGCGAGATAGCATATAATCGGGATCGGCATCGTTTACAAATACGCAAGCATCCGCCTGCGAAAATGAAAATTTATAAAGCTTCTCCAAAACCGCTCGCACAAGCCTTGTTTTAATATCATCGTCGATATAAAAGCTGCCCAGCCCCTCGACTAAGTTTATCACATATTTTATACCCGCCTCTCGAGCCGCCAGTGTACCAAACACGTTTGATTTGTGCGCAGCTGTTTGCAGCAGGTCCAAATTTAGCCTCTTTAGCTCGCGCGCAAGGGCTTTGGTGTTGCTAAATACGGTAAGCGGATTTAAGCTCGCTCGATCAAGATCGTAAGTTATGGCATTAAAATCGCGCGCTAAATCCTGCGTATAAGCGCCACGAGGAGCAATTGCGAAAACCTCGTGCCCGCGCTCTTTTAAAGCCTGCATTATCGGGCGACGAAAGAAATGTAAGCTCATATCGGCATGGCTTAAAAACCCTATGCGAGCCATCTGTTGCATTCCTTGTTTGGCGTTGCGAGATTAAATTTCATAAATTTCTCCTTAGCTTGCGGCAAAATTTATCTAGCGCTTTAATTTATAAACTTTCACAGCAGGGCTTAAGATCACAGGCTCGAATAGCTCGGGCCTATATCTTTCAAATACAAAAAGCTGAATATAGCTTGAGTTTAGCATCGTCTTATCTAGCAGCAAAAATCGCCCGTAATCGCGCATGAAAATCACGTAAAATTGCGCGCTGCTGTCCATATTAAACTCTTTTACCGAAAGCTTGCCACCCGCGTCGTAGCTCGTTTCGTAAAAGGTATTGATCGCGAATTTTCTGCCGCCATATTCTAAATTTAAAAGGCTCGGCGAGATCGAAAAGCCGTTGTCCATATGCACGCCGCTTTGATCCTGAACAAACCTATCGCTCGTTATGAAAAACAGCTCGCCCAGCTGCTTGCCGTCGGTGATGTCGATATTTGAAAACTGCGTAACGACAGGGAAGATATTCATCATACGATCGGGCAGGATGTAGTAGATGTCGCGCGTAGGCCTTGGCGGCTTAAAATCGGCCAGTCCCAAGCTTAAGATAAAATCATTTACGTCTGTGGCATTATAATCTTTTAAAATTTGCTTTAGCTTGTTTGGAATTTTTTCGCTATATCCGCGCTCGGTGTATTCGACATCCAGGCGCGCCATATTCGCAGAGCTCATCTGATCTTTAAAAAGCGCGAAGCTAACGGGGAAATTATCGTTGCCGAGGTGTTTGCCGCCGTCGATGAGGGTCTTTACGTCGCTGTAATAGCGTATGCCGTATCCGTAGTCCCACCACGAAAGCGCGTAATCCTCGCGCTTCGCTTTATCTTTAAGCTCATCGAGCACCCGCACTTCGCTTTGATAAAAGACCGTATCGACCTTGTACGAGACGATGTGCTGCCACGCAGGATAGATCGCAAGTGCCGGCAAAATTAGCAGTATCGCGCGTCCCGCGATCTTTGGCAGATCCAAGCGCTTTACGCAAAAATACAAAATATATCCGAAGCTCAGCCCCATCACGCCCACGGCGTAGATCGTAAATCTAAGGCCTGCCTTGTTCGCCGCAAAGCCCAAAAGCAGAAGCGGGATCGAGAGCAAAAATTCTTTATGCCTAAAGCAAAGCACTAAATATCCGATCGTCGCGATCACGAAAACCGCGACGTGCGAGCTGATGCGTTCCATAAAGATATTAGTTGGCACGATGCCCGATTCTTGGATTGTTTGATTGACGTTGAAAAAATGAAATGCCGTATCGGCGTTGTCCGCAAGGGAGCGGAAGATATAAAATTTCGCCTGAAAGATGATCGGGCTAAGACCTCCGTTTGCGACGAAAAAGACTATGGCAAGCGCACCGATAATCGCTAAAATTTTAAAATTTAATAGCTTTCCTCTAAACGCAAAGAGCCAAAATAGCGCAAGTGAGATTAAAATTTTAGCTACCAAAGGCGTGGAACAAAGCGCGATCAAAAAGATAATCATCGCTTCGTAATTTACCGCACTTTTTCGCTTAAAAATCAGCGTGTAGGCAAAAAATACGGCGAGCATCATGGAATTTAGCGAGAAGCTGGACGGATACCACCACATATAAAATATCGTAAACGCGCCCAGCCAAAACAGCGTGCTGCACGAACCGCGCGTACAAATGCGGATGAGCGCCCACAAAATACACATCGCAAGCACGATATTTAGCATATCGGTGTCGTAATACCCCGCCATAGTGCGGTTGTAGTAGCTATTCGCCACGCTCGCGACAAGCGCGCCAATGAAGCCCGCGCGCATGCAGCGAAACTCACTTGAGATAAGCAATATCGGCACTACGATGAGCGAGCTAAACAAAGCCGGCAGATAAACGAAGATCGTCTCGATTTTAAAGGGCAAAATTTCAGCCAAAAACGCCGTCACGATCGAAAGCGGTGCACTAAAGTAGCTAAGATCGTTGGGCTGATGAAAGCCGGCGAGGCGGTCGCGCGCGCCCTCTGCAAAGGCGTAGCCGTCGTTGGTGTTTATCATCAGCTCGCCGTCCCAAAAAAAGTAGTTCGCAAAGCCGCTCGCCCAGTGCACCCACCACATGCGAAACGCCACGCTAAAGGCAAACGCAAACAAAATCATCAGCAAAATATGCTTGGAAAACTCATAATTTTTTATAAAGCCAAAAATTCTGCGCCTAGCAGGAAGCGCGCCAGCTGACTGATTTTTAGAATTCTGGGAATTTTCTGTTGTGGGGCTTTTAGAATTATCAGAATTTATGCCGTTTGTAGAATTTAAAGCACTTGCGGAATTCGCATTTTTAAATTTAGCCAAATTAGCGGCTTTTGCGGAATTTTTATTTGTAGAGTTTGCAACGCCAGCGGAATTTTTATTTGTAGAATTTTTGCTCGTGGAATTCGCAGTGCCTTTCAAATTTGAGTTTGTAGAATTTGCGCCTGCGGAATTTTCAGAATTTACCGAGGTAGAATTTCGTCCGCTTGATTTTTTAGCCTTTTTGGATTTTTTTTGTGCTCGCATTTTTGCAGAAACAGCGCGCGCTTGATCGTCGCTTAAATTTTTAACGCCGGCGTGCGCGGAATTTTTGCTCGCAGAATTTTTTGCATCAAGCGCGGAATTTTTATCGCTCTGAGGCGCGGTATCCTCGCTACCCTTAAGCTCGGCATTTTCGCCGCTAAAATTCTCACCGCCGCCTGCGGAATACTCTGCGTCAAAATTTCCCTCACTAGCGAAATTTTCGCTTAAGGCAGCTTTGTCAGCACCCATTGATTGCGCGCCTTTTTGATCGTCCGATCCTTCGTCGATCTCTCTGACGCTAAAAGCCTTTTTTTCTTCACCCACGCCTATTTTCCTTCGTCGATTTGTTCTATTTTTGCGATCAGCTCGCTTGCTATCCGTTTTTTATCGAAAAACGAGGCTCTAATTTTAGCCTTTTTCTCATAAAATTTTACATAATTTTCATCATCCAGCGCTTTTTGCATCGCCGCTTGAGTGCTTTCTAGATCGTTCACGCCCACTAGCACGCCCCATTCGCTCTGCCCCATAAGCTCGCGCGCGCCACTTTGATGATCGCTTGAAATCACGAGCTTGCCGCACGCAAGAGCTTCAATAAGCGCGTTTGAAAACCCCTCAAAAAGGCTCACGAAAACAAACGCATAGCATCTGGCCATATATTTATACGGATTTGCGTCAAAGCCTAAAAGCTTCACGCGGCCGCTTAAGCCGAGCTTCTCTATCAGAGCCTCAAGCTCGGCTCGCAGCACGCCGTCGCCCAAGATCAGCAGGTCTTTGTCATTATTTTTTAAATTTGCATACGCGCGGATCAAAAGCGTGTGGTTTTTGCCTGCATCGAGCCTGCCGACGCTTAGGAAAAACGGTCGCTCCTGCGCGACCTGCTCGCCTGCCTTGCGACCGATCTCATCCAGATCGATCGCGTTGTATAGCACGCTCATCTTGCGCTCGTCAATTCCGAAATTATCCGCCAGATCGCGCAAATTTCCAAGCGAGTTCGGAAAGATAAAATCAGCCTTCGGATAGAGCTTGCGAAGCAAAAGCTTTGAAATTTTGGATTTAAAGCTCGGCTCTTTATACAGCACCGACGGCGTCGAGCATTCGTTAAAAATCATCGTTCCGCGTAGCCCGTAAACTCGCGCCAGCGCCGCCACGTAACAAGGGCGGTTCATCCAAACGAAGTGGATGTCGATACCTAGGCGCTCGCATAGCTTTTTGTAGCGCAGCGCCAAAAACGGCAGTTTTGCGAGCTTCAGCAGTCCATTTTCAAAAGGGGCTGATTTTTCGATAAAATGAATCTGCACGCCGCTTGGAATTTCATAAAAAATCCTCTCGTTCATCAGCACTAGATGCACCTCGTAGTGTGCCGTAAGCTCGCCCAAGAGGTTGCTTACGACGCGCTCGGCGCCGCCGCCTCCCATCGAATAGATAAAAACGCTTAATTTCTTCATCCCTTTACCTTTTAAATATCGCTGCCGCGCCCTAAATTTAAGCTTTAGTTCCGCTTTTTACGCGAGCATGCGCCGCGCAATCTGTTTAAATTTAGCGCATTTTACGTCGCTCTAAGCGGCTAAATTTCATCGCGCGATGCGGCAAATTTAAACGCGCCGTTTTGCTCGGGCGCAAGAGCCTATCTTAGCACACCGAAGTTTAAATTTAATCCCTGCGCGCCGCGGCGACGTAATAAACGGCACTACTATTTGCGCGCAAACCGATCGATCAAGCCCTGCCATAGCTCAACGATACGCTCTTGCGAAAACTCGTCTAAGCTTTCATTTGCATTTTGCACGAGAGCGTCTCGCAGCGCCTCATCGCGCATCAAATTTTCAAGCTTGCTCGCAAGTTCATTCGCATCGCCGCATTTAAACAAAATGCCGCTAAGGCCGTCCTTTATGAGCTCTTTTGCACCCGCCGTGTCGCTGCTAAGCCGTGCGCAGCCGTAAAATGCAGACTCGATCAGCACGTTCGAAAGCCCTTCATTAAGCGAACTGAGCACAAAAATTTTAGCTTCTTTATACAGCTCGCTCACGTCCTGCTTATGCCCTAAAAATCGCACTTCAAGCCCGAGCCGCGCCACGAGCTCGCGCAAGCTTTCGCGCAGCGAGCCGTCGCCCGCGATTAAAATTTCCCACTTCGCAAGCAGGCTTTTATCGATCCTGCTTAGCGCGTCAAAGTAAATTTCATACCCCTTTACGGGCTCGAGCCTACCGACGCTTAAGATCACGTTTCGCTTGGCGCTTTTTGCGTCGCAGATCTCGCCGAAAAAGGGGTTATGCACGACGAAGCAGTTTTTGACAAATCGCGAATAGTACTCAAAGTCCGAGCGCGTAAGCACCGTAAGCGCGTCTGCTTTTTTATAGCACAGATCGCGCACGCGGCTAAAAAGCCCGCTTCGCAGATAATCGTGCGCGTTGTGCTCGGTCGCGATGAGTGGAATTTTAAGTCCGAAATTTGCGATCACGCACGCTACGTTCGTCCAG
>NZ_CALIMY010000128.1 GCF_938045205.1 uncultured Campylobacter sp. | reverse complement strand
CTAAATTTTAAAACTGCTAAACTCGCCAAATCTGCGCGATTTGTACGCCGCAAAATTTTATATATCGCCATCGCGCACGCGGCATAAAATTTTAAAATTCCACTGAAATTTTAAAGCTCGCTCGCATGGCATAAATTTCAAGCCCGCACCGTGCATAAATTTCAAAACCTCGCCGTATGTAAAACCCAAACCGCTCTTTAAATTTAGCCGAATTTCAAAATTTAATCATAAAAACGCTATCATCGAGGCAAAATTTTTAAGGTTGTAAAATGAGTTTGAGCTTGAAATTTCGCCCCAAAAGCTTAGAGCAGATCGTGGGGCAGGGCAAGATCGTAGCGGTTTTTAAAAAATTCGTCGCCGCAGGCAGCATCCCGCACAGCATATTTTTCGGTGCCGCAGGCAGCGGCAAAACGACGATGGCGCGCGTGATCGCAAGCGAGCTGAACTACGATTTTTACGAGCTTGACGCCACGAGCTTGAAGGTCGAGGATATCCGCAAAATTCTATCCTCGCACGCCGGCTCGCTCATCAAGCCGCTCATTTTCATCGACGAGATCCACCGCCTCAGCAAGACGCAGCAGGAGGTGCTTCTTATCCCGATGGAGAACTACGCCGCGATCATCATCGGCGCGACGACGGAAAATCCGCAGTTCGTGCTAAGCAGCGGTATCCGCTCGCGCTCGATGATCTTTGAGTTCGAGCCGCTTAGCTACGAGGATTTGGAGGCGCTTTTGGCGCGGGTGCAGGGCGAGATCGGCTTTGAGATGGACGAGGAGGCGCGAAAATACCTGCTAAACTCCAGTAGCGGCGATGCAAGGAGTATGTTGAACCTGCTCGAATTTGCGCTTTTGGCAGACAGCGCCATTACGCTCGATACGCTTCGCACGCTGCGCGCAAATGCCATGGCTGCGGGCGTTAGCAGCGACGACGTGCATTACGAGCTAGCAAGCGCAATGATAAAAAGCCTGCGCGGAAGCGACGCCGACGCCGCGCTGTATTATATCGCGAGGCTGATAGATGCGGGCGAGAGCGCGGATTTTATCGCGCGCAGGATGGTGATCCTAGCTAGCGAGGACATCGGCAATGCCAATCCAAACGCCCTAAATATCGCTACTAGCACGCTAACTGCCGTTAGCAAGATCGGCTATCCCGAAGCTCGCATTATCTTGGGGCAATGCGCGATCTATCTGGCGCACAGCCCCAAATCAAACGCCGCGTATTTGGGCATCAACGCCGCTTTGAAGTTCGTCCGCTCCGCTGCTCCGCTGCCTACGCCGCGCTATCTCATCAACTCGGACAAGCAGATAGCGGACTACAAATACCCGCACGACTTCGGCGGCTGGGTCGAACAGGCCTATATGAGCGAGCCGGCGAAATTTTACGAAAGTAAGGGGATCGGCTTTGAAAAGACGCTGGATGAGTGGCTGGCGCGATTGCGCAAAGAAAAGATCGATATCAAGGAACGAGAATGAACTTCAGCAGCGTCCTAAAACTAATGAAGCAGCGCTACGGCGCGGATGGCGAGTATCTGTGGGATGAATATCCCAATTTTGCGGTTTTTCGTCACGCAGGAGGGAAGCGGAAGTGGTTTGCACTTCTGATGCGCGGGCTTGCAAACGAAAAGCTCGGTCGCGCACTTCCTGGCTCAAGCGACGTGATAAATTTAAAAGTTTCGCCCGATTTGGCGGCAATTTTGCGTGACGAAAAAGGAATTTTTGCCGCCTATCATATGAATAAAAAGCACTGGATCAGCGTCTGCCTTGATGCGGTGCCGCGCGAGCAGATCGAGGATCTAATCGAGCATAGCAGGGAGCTTACGAGGTAGAATTTGCGCCTGGGCTCGGTTTAAATTTGCGTGCGAAAGAGGCTAAATTTGAACCGAGAGCGCAGATTTTAGCGGCTCGTGAGGCTTAAATTTAAAAATATTCGCAAGGAGCGCGGATGAATGAGCAAAATTTGAAATATATCGCAAATTTAAAAGCGCAGGACGTGCCGTGGAGCAGGCTCACGACCGCTTACGGCAGGGCGAGCGAGTTTGCTGAAATTTTTGAGAAACTCGAGCGGGCAATCGAAGCTTGTGATACGGCGCGCGGCTTGGGCGGCGAGCAAAATTTAGACAGAGTGTTAAATTCAACAACCGAGTCCAGCGCAGGGCAAAATTTAAAAAGCAAGCCTGGTTGCGGGCAAAATTCTATGGATACGGCAAGATGCGGCGCGGCGCAAAATTCCGTAAATTTAGCGCAAAAGAGTGAGTCTAAATTTAAAAAAGCGGATAACGAGGCGGCGAAATTTAAAGCGGGCGGAGAGACGGAACTTAAAACGGGCACGGCGAAGTGCGGCGAGGCGGAATTTAAGATTGCGGATAGCGCGGCGATAAAATTTAAAGCGAGCCAGGCGAGTCAATTTAAAACGAGCGCGGCGAATAAGAGCTTGGATGTGAGCGAGCGGGAGAAATTTGACGCCAAGGCCCTTCAGGACGCGCTTAGTAAGATTTTTAACGAGATAGAGCACCAAAGCACGCTTTGGCACGCAACCCCTTTTGCACTGCTCTTTTTGGCGTGCATCTTTATGCAGGCGCGAGCGACTGCGGGCAAAAACGCGAATAAAAATAATCAAAACGCCGCGGCGGAAGAAATCGGGCGGAAATAATCAGAACGCGGCGGATAGAAATGCGGATAAAAGCCGGCAAAATGATGCGGCAGGCTTTATCGCGGCTCGGCTCAGCGGATTTTTTGCGTTTATGATTGAGATTTGCGATGATGCCGATAAGATCTCGCACGCAGCGCCGCTGGTGAACTTTTCGGATATGCTTGCGGAAAAATATCTGTGGCCGCAGAGCGATGAGAATGACGAGGAGCGCTGGGAGGAGTACTTTTACGACGATGAGCTATTTTACAGCCTTTATTTTTATTCGAGGGCGGTTTTAGATGCGACGAGAGTGGACTTTGCGCCGTTTAAGACTGGGCCGGGTGGCGTTTAAGGCTGCGCCATCTCGCCTTTTGATTCTAAATTTAGTGAGACGAGGTGCGCTTTGGCGATATTTTGTTTAAATTTAGACTTCAAAAAATTTTAAAATTCTTTAAAAATTTACGGCGTGCGGAATTTACAGATCGTCTTTTTAAATTTAAAATTCGCGCGATTTTTGATCGGCGGTATGGTTAAGGTGCGGGTACTGCTTTTAAATTTAGATCGCCGCGAAGCTTCAAACCCGCTTGCGGCGCGGCTTTTTATGTGGTTTTAAAAAGATACCAATTCGGCGCAATTTTTTCTATCATTATAAACTCGCTAGGGCTCATTTGCGGCAGATCCGCCTCATCTTGCACCCGCAAAAAGCCCACGGAGTTATCGGTGCCCCCGCCGATGAGCAGCATAAATCTTTTGCCGCTCGTCTCGGCGTGAGAGAGATGCAGGCTTTTGATCTCTGCTTTAGCGCGCTCGGACTCACCGCTAGCGTAAAGCTCGTAAATTTTTTCAAATGCCGCTAGGTTTTGTTTGCCGAACCCCACAAGCTCTTTATCGGGCGCCAAGATTAGCTTTAAATTTACGATATCTGCATCAGTTCTTTGCTCAAACTCCCGTTTTTGCGCCTCGCTAAATTTTTCATATTCGCTTACGATAGCCTCAATAATGGCGGTTTGCGCTAAAACTCGCACGGCGTAGATCCCGTCCTCCTTAGTATAGACGTAAAGATCGAAGTGCTTCTCTTTAGAGCCCAAAAATACGTGAAAAATCTCGCTAAATTCGTCGCTGCGTCCAAGCGGAGCAACCGTGATTTCGCTATAGTTATCCGCCGCGTAGAATTTACGCTTTAAATAGCTTCTCATCTCGCCTTTAAAATAAAGATTTTTATCGAAGTTTGTGTCGCTAAACAGCGAGCGGACGAGCTCCTCATTGGGGCTGGCGTTTAGGCTTAACGCGCAGCTTGCGCAAAGTATTAGAGGAGCAAAAATTTTTGAAAATCCTGCCGTTTTAAAAAATCTGAATAAGCTCAAAATTTAGCCTTTTGAAATTTTATAAATTTAAAAAGTCCATAAATTCTAGAAATTTTAAAATTTTGTAAATTTTAAAACTCCGTAAATTTCACCTTTTATAGGCTCGCCATCTCCTCGGCGCGCGCGAGAAGCTGCTTTGCGCCATTTTCGATAAAAACTCGCGCAAGCTCGGTGCCTACGCTTTGGTATTGCGATTTTTGCGCGACGATGTCTTGGCGGATACTCTCGCTGCCGTCGGGTAGACCCACTATCGCGCTGATGTGGATATTTTCGCCGTCAAGGCGCGCGTTGATGCCAATCGGCACCTGGCAGCCGCCCTCTAAAACCCTGACAAAATCCCGCTCTACGGTCGTTTCGATGATCGCGCGCTCATCTTTTAAAAATTCTATCGCGTGCAGGATTTGCGGCTCGTCCACTGCCTCGATGCCGAGCGCTCCTTGCCCCATCGCGGGGATCATCTGCGAGATTTCAAAGGGCGCTACGTGCTTTACCTCGGCGCGCAAATTTAATCGGTTGATGCCCGCCATCGCCAAGATAATCGCATCGAATTCCCCGTCTTTGAGCTTTCGCAGGCGAGTTTGGACGTTGCCGCGCAAGGAGATTATCTTTAAATCAGGTCGCATGCTAAGTAGCTGCATCTTGCGGCGAAGGCTCGTAGTGCCGACTTTCGCGCCGTGGGGCAGCTCGCCGAATTTAGAGTATTTTTCGCTGATCATCGCATCGCGCACATCTTCGCGCGCGCAGATCGCCGCCAGTACGAGCCCTTGTGGAAACTCCACGGGCACGTCCTTTAGACTATGCACTGCGATGTGTGCTTCGCCGCGAAGCATACTCTCCTCAAGCTCTTTCGTAAAAAGCCCCTTGCCACCGATCTTTGCAAGCGGCGTATCCAAAATTTTATCGCCTTTGGTTTTCATGCTTTTTAGCTGCGCTTGGATGCCGCGGGCGTTAAGTAGCGATGCGATGTGCTCGCTCTGCCACAGCGCAAGCACGCTGCCGCGCGTAGCGATAATCAAATTTTTCATTTTTCCTCTCCTATGCTTTTTCGAATCTCGATTTCGTTCTCCTCGATCACTTCTACGTCGATGACGTCGTCGTTTGCGCGGCTACGTCGCCAAAATTTTCGCTCTTTTTTTTCGGAATTTTCGCTGCTAGCGTTAAATTTAGGCACGTCGCTGGTGACGCAGTAAAATGACGCGGTGATTATGCAAACGCCTAAAATATCGCCGAAAATACCCGGTGCAATGAGAAAAACGCCGCCTACGACGAAGCCTACGCCGCTTAAAATTTCTTTCGGCGAGATTTTCATTAGATTAAAAAAGCCCATCCACGAGCGGTTTGCTACGACGTAACCGCCTAAAATCGCGCTTATGACGATCTCTACCGCATATGCCGCGAAGCCGTTTGCGCTTACGAAATAATAGGTCGTAAATGCCTCAATTATCAGATATGGAACGATCAAGAGCCTAAACATATTTTTCCTTGAATTATCACTTTAAGCCGCGCCTCTTTAAAGACGCTAAAATTTAATCGCGGATTTTAGCAAATTCCGTCTGAATTTTTAATGTATCGTAAGAGCCCCTCGCAGCCGCGCTTGATATCTGCGTAGCAGCGCTCAAAATCGCGCGTGTAGTATGGATCTGCGATTTGTAGGCGTTCGGAGCCGGTTAAATTTGAACCGGTGTCTTTTAAATTTAAGTCGGTTTGCTTTGCTGAGCCTTTGAAATTTCGCGCATCGCAGTCTGTAAAATTTTCCCCTGCAAATTCCAAAAGAAATTTTACCTTAGCCATATCCTTGCCGCGAAAAATTTGCCCCAGCGAGCGCATATTTTCATCATCCATGCAAAGAATTAGATCGTAGTGCTCGTAGTCTGTGGGCGTGACCTGCACGGCGCGATGCACTACGAGCGGCACCTTTTGCTCTTTTAGCACGCGCTGCGTTTCGTAATAGGGCGGCGAGCCGATCTCGTCGGTGTGCGTCGCCGCGGAATTTACGCTCACGCGCGCTTTAAGTTCGCTTTGATTAATAAAATTTTGCATCACGGACTGCGCCATCGGCGAGCGGCAGATGTTGCCGTGACAGACGAAAAGTAGCCTCACGCGCGCCTACTGCGTGATGATATCGTAGTTTTTCGGAATTGCCGGCTTGAAGATCGCCTCGTTTACCGGCGCGTTTTTGCGGACATTGCTTAGATTGATGACGACCTTATTGTCCATTTTGTCAGTATAGCTGATCTTGCTAGGCAAATCGCCCTTTAGCTCGATGAGATATTTCACATCGTCGAAGCTCGCCTCATAAACGCCGTTTTTATTTGGCTTTGCGTTCGCTAGGATCGCGGTTAAATTTGGCGTTTCTTTGATATTCGTGATGATGGCCTGCTCGAGTTCGGGCTCGATTACGACGACCTTTGTGAAACTAAAAAATATATTTTTTATCGTAGGGGTCTTGTAATGCCACACGGCGTGCTCTTTCGTGGCGCTAAAATCGCCGCCGTAGCTGATTTTCGCATCGTCGCTCTGCACGGTTTGCGAAAAATTTGCGCTCAGAGTGTTGAATTCTATCCCGCTTGCGAATGCAAAAATGCAGCTTGCCGCTAAAGAAATAAGAGTTTTTTTCATAAATTTTGCCTTTATTTTTGAAAATTTGCGCGTATTATAGCCGTTTTTCTAGGATTTAATTAAATAGAAACTAAAAATATGTTAATATGCGCGGTTAAAATTTAAAACTAAGGTTTGAGATGTTTAAAAAGGTCATCCATGGGATTTTCGGTACTAAAAACGATAGGATCGTCAAACAATACGCCAAGCGCGCAGCGCAGATCAGTGCGCTTGAAGAAAACTACGCGGCGATGGACGATGCGACGCTTAAGGCGGAATTTGAAGCGTTAAGAGCGCAAGTTCGCGCGGGCGAAAAGAGCACGGACGACGTGCTTAACGAAGTGTTTGCTATCGTGCGAGAGGCGGGCAAAAGAGTGCTAAATATGCGCCACTTCGACGTTCAGCTAATAGGTGGTTTGGTGCTAAACGACGGCGCGATTGCCGAGATGAAAACGGGCGAAGGAAAGACCCTCGTAGCGACTTTGGCGGTAGTGCTAAATGCGATGGAGGGCAAGGGTGTGCATGTCGTAACCGTAAACGACTACCTAGCTAAGCGCGATGCCGCGCAGATGGGTGAGCTATATGAATTTTTAGGGCTTAGCACCGGTGTGATCGTAGGCGGAGAATACGATGACGCCAAGCGCAAGGCCGCATACGCGTGCGATATTACGTACGGCACAAACAACGAGTTCGGCTTTGACTACCTGCGCGATAATATGAAATTTAGCGCGGATGAAAAGGTGCAACGCGGGCATCATTTCGTAATCGTCGATGAAGTTGATAGTATTTTAATCGACGAAGCCAGGACGCCACTTATCATCTCTGGCCCTACGAACCGCACTCTAGACGGCTACATCAAGGCAAACGAAGTAGCTCGCCAAATGATCCGCGGCGAGGCGCCAGCCGATCCGAAAGGCAAAGCTACGGGCGATTTTACCGTAGATGAGAAGAACCGCGCCGTTTTGATCACGGAGGCAGGAATTTCAAAAGCTGAGAAGCTTTTTGGCGTCGATAATCTCTATAGTCTCGAAAATGCCGTGCTTAGCCACTACCTTGATCAAGCACTTAAGGCAAATTATCTATTTGAAAAGGATGTGCACTACGTCGTGCGCGACGGACAGGTCGTAATCGTGGATGAATTTACTGGGCGTCTGAGCGAGGGTCGCAGATTTAGCGAAGGCTTGCATCAGGCGCTTGAAGCTAAAGAGGGTGTGCAGATCCAAGAGGAGAGCCAAACTCTTGCCGACATTACCTTTCAAAACTACTTCCGCCTTTACGAGAAGCTCGCCGGCATGACGGGTACGGCGCAGACGGAAGCTACGGAATTTTCTCAAATTTACAAACTCGAAGTGGTCTCGATCCCTACAAACGTGCCGGTTATCAGAAAGGATCAAAACGATCTTATCTACAAGACCGAGCGCGAGAAATTTGACGCCGTCATAAATGAGATCAAGCGGCTAAATTCCAAAGGTCAGCCCGTGCTCGTGGGTACGGCGTCGATCGAAAAGAGCGAGAAGTTGCACGAGCTTTTGGTCAGAGAAAACATCGCGCACTCCGTGCTGAACGCCAAAAATCACGAGCGCGAAGCGCAGATCATCAAAGACGCGGGCGTAAAGGGCGCGGTAACGATCGCTACGAATATGGCAGGACGTGGCGTGGATATCCGCATAGACGACGAAGTGCGCGCTTTGGGCGGGCTATATATTTTAGGTACCGAGCGCCACGAAAGTCGTCGTATCGACAACCAACTTCGCGGCCGAAGCGGACGCCAGGGCGATCCGGGCGAGAGTAGGTTTTTCTTGAGTCTGGAGGACAATCTACTTAGAATTTTTGGTAGTGACAAGATTAAAAATATCATGGATCGCTTAGGTTTGAAAGATGGCGAGCATATTGAATCAGGCATGGTTTCGCGCGCAGTAGAGAACGCGCAGAAAAAGGTCGAGAGCCTGCATTTTGAAGCGCGTAAAAATATCTTAGAATACGACGACGTCGCAAACGAGCAGCGCAAGACGATCTATAAATATCGCAACGAGCTTTTGGACCCCGACTACGATCTGAAAGATAAAATCATCCAAAACCGCGAAGAGTATATATCTAGCGTGCTTGAGGAGCTTGAAATTTTCGACGGCGCAAATATCAAAGAGGTCGATAAATTCCCGATCGTCGCCAAAATCGCTCAAGAAACGGGCGAGGTGCTCGAAAATAGCGAGCTTGAGAAGGTCGATGATTTCAAGGAGCTGAAAGAAAAGATCATCGGCGCGCTTGCCGTTTCGTATGAAAACAAGATGTCGCCGATCGATCCGCAGCAGCGCAAAAGTATCGAAAAGATGCTTTATCTGCAGATCGTCGATCGCGACTGGAGAGAGCATCTGTATCAGATGGATATCCTAAAAGCGGGCATCGGACTTCGCGGCTACAACCACAAAGACCCGCTTACAGAGTATAAAAAGGAGAGCTACAATCTTTTTATGGAGCTTGTAATGCGCCTCAAATCCGACAGCATCCGCTTGCTGCATTCGATCCAGTTCAAATCCAGGGAGGAGATCGAAGCCGAGCAGCGTGCGATGCAGGAGCGTATGGAGAGCTCAAACGCCAAAGAACTCGCCGCCGCAAGCACGAATGAAGCGCAGCTAAAGGGCTCAGACGAGTTTGGCGACAAAAAGCCTAAGCGAAACGATCCTTGCCCTTGCGGCAGCGGCAAAAAATACAAAGACTGCCACGGCAAGGGCGGTCCGAAAAAAGGCGGCTTTGCAAGGTAGGCGCGGCGATCGGTCGTAAGTATCGCGCGATCGGTGATCTTGATTGCGAGTATTACGCGATCGGCGCTTTTCGACCTTGCTTTTGTATTTGGCGGATCGGTCGAGGGCGGAGCGTCATAAAATTTTAAAAGAGGCTTGATCGCGAGATTGCGTGTGGCTCTTTTTGACCTTTGCCTCGCTTTCGTATTTAACGGATCAGTCGCGAGCGAGAGCACCATAAAAAATTTTAAAGGGTCTTGATCGCGAGGCGGCATGAACGGCGCGCAAAGCTGCGCGATAGGGTAAAATTTTAGTTTTGAAATTTTAAAATTTCAAAGCGTACCCGATGCTTTGCCACATATTTTTCAAGGTGCTGTTTCGGCGCACCATGTGGCAAAACGCAAGCCAATCAGCGCGTGATACTTAAATTTAGTGCGCGGCTAGGCCACTGCGCGGCATTTGAAATTTTAAATTTATGCGATGCGGGCGAGCTTGCAAGCAGACTCCGCCTTTAAATTTTAAGAATTTCAAAATTCTAAAAGATTTGAAATTTCTAAAATTTTAAAATTTTGAGGCGTTTGAAATTTTAAAATTTAGAATTCGGGTTTAAAATTTCGAGGTTTTGGCAAGACGATATGTTTGATTTGCCGTATCGGATATCTTGGGGGCGAATTTCATTGCGTATAAATAGATTTCGGCGTGATTTTAAATTTTCAAAGCCCGCCGGAGTTTTCATATTTGAAGGCGCAGAACCCGTTTTTGGAATTTTAAAATTCCAAAATACTTAAAATTTCACATAGAATTTAGCGCTAAATTTTATGTGAAATTTTACAAGGACGGCTTTTTGGTAAAGTATTTATTATTCAAATATCTCAGATTCGATCGCTCTCAGCCCTTCATTACGCTTTCGGCGCTGCTTGCGTTCTTGGGCGTCGGCGTGGGGCTTACGGTGCTGATCGTCGCGATGGCGATAATGAACGGCTTTGATAAAGAATTCGAGCGCAAGCTATTTACGATGAACTACCCGATCACGATCCACAGCCACTTTCGCGGCGGTATTTCAAAAGACGACGTGGAGGGACTGCGGGCGGACTTCCCCGATCTGATTTTTAGCCCGTATATTAGCTCGCAAGTCATCGCCAAAGGCGGCGAGAAGCTCGAGGGCGGGCTGATTTTCGGCGTAAATTTAGACGATGAGAAGCGCATCAACTCCGTCGTCGCGGCAGGCGCCAAAGACGCCAATCTAACGGATTACGGCATCATGATAGGGCGCGGGATCAAAGATGAGTTTATGCTGGATGAGGGCGGCAAGATCACGATGATTTTTACGAAGAGCGATCCTGGCGGCTTTGCGCTGATCCCTAAGATGAAGCGCTTTGATGTGCGCGCGGATTTCAGCTCGGGGCTGATCGCCTACGACAAGGCGTATTCCTACGCGGACGCGAGCGATCTAGCTAAAATTTTGGGCTACGACGAGGGGACTTTCGACGGCGTGCATGTTTTTTCAAACGATCCGTTTAAGGATCTGGAGCGTATCAAAAAAAGCCTCCCCGGCGGTGCTAGCGCTGTGGGCTGGTGGCAGCAAAACGGTAATTTTTT
>NZ_CALIMY010000127.1 GCF_938045205.1 uncultured Campylobacter sp. | reverse complement strand
CTTTTTCCCAAAAAAGAATTCTATAAACTACGCTATCTAAAGAGCTTACTTTTGAAATTAAAAACATAACCAATCTAATTTTAGCCTCGACATTAATATTTTCAAAATCTATTCTAGACTTGACTATGCCTCTTTTGTTTCTTCTTATTTTCCTGAATTCTACGTCAAAATTACTTGGATTTATAACGTTTTTTATCATCGCCACCACCTTTTAAAAACCTTTTGTTGCGTGATATTATACGGGCTTGCTTTAAAATCCCCATCTACTTTTTCCATTTAAATTTTAATCTCTTTCGCTTTATTTTTATAAAATTTTCCAGCTGTTTATCGGTAAAATTTAAAACCTCTTTTCGGTTTTGCAAATTTACGTAGGTGTGCCTTATATCGCAGCATCTATAAAAAATATATTTCCAATTTTTAATTAGCCAGTCTGCTTCTATTGTTTTTTTATCCGTTTTAAATAAAAATGGCAAAACCCATAAACCCGCTTTGTAGCCGCTAATTACGATCAATTTTATAAAATTTACTCCATCATCGTCTTTTGCTTTTACTACGATAAAGCTTACATTTTTCTCGTATGGATAGCTGGATTTTCTACATTCGATAATATCTCCGACCTTGATCTTTCCGAGGAATTTCAAGAGAGGAATACTAAGCTTTTCTATCAAATTTGTCTTTATGCGCCTATTGCGTCCGAATTTATCCCTAGGTTTTGTCAGTCTGAAACCGGGGATTGTTTCGTCGCAATCTTCTTCGCAATCTTTTAATTCATCGCTACTAAGGTAATTATCGGAGCATATAAATACCTCCCGGGGGCTCGCATTGATGCCGAAATTTGCTAAATTACGAATCAATTGCTCCTTGTCCAGGACAAATCCCGCTTTGCTTGATAGCATCTCGCTAGGAATCTCAAAGTATCTGTTATCTTTTAAATTTAAAAGGCAAGGATTTTCTGTCCAGAAACAGCGCTCATCGCAGACCATAAGCTCATCGCCGTTAAATTTAAAATTTGAAAGGTTATATTTGTCAAAATGGAACAAGGAGATTGCGGGTATAACCATCTACACGCTCACGTAGTTATTTTTATGGACGGACAAAGCAGTAGAGAGCAAACAGTACCAATAATAGCCAAGCGTCTTTGCGATTACCGGGATAACAATATCACAAATGTAAAGGATGTTCTCATAATTGTAATTTAGGGAAATATAAGCATGATGGACTAGGCAGGATTTGCTACAATGATAAAGAAAAAATACAAATTTTAAAAGAGAAGGTGCTACCTTATTTGTACAAAGGTAAACAAAACATAGTCAGTTAAGACAGGAAAAGCTTTAGAGCTTTGAGGCGCGGTCTTATGCAAAGAAAAATAAAAGAGGTAGGCCTAGAAAACATTAGTCACATTAATGTATTTTATGCCAATTTTTACACCAGTAATGTTATAA
>NZ_CALIMY010000126.1 GCF_938045205.1 uncultured Campylobacter sp. | reverse complement strand
CGACCGCGCTTAAGCGTAAGCTCATCCGCATCGCCTTAGGCGGGCTTGAGGACGTAAACGAGCTACGCGGACACCGCCGCACCTACATCGGCGCGATGCCGGGTCGCATCGTGCAAGGGCTCATCGAGGCAAATCAGATGAACCCCGTCATCGTGCTTGATGAGATCGATAAAATTTCAAGCTCATACAAGGGCGATCCGACCGCGGTTCTGCTTGAAATTTTAGACCCAGAGCAAAACTCGAGCTTTAGGGATTACTATCTAAATTTTAACATCGATCTTAGCAAGATCATCTTTATCGCCACGGCAAACGACGTATCTCTCATACCCGCGCCGCTGCGCGATAGGATGGAGTTTATCGAGCTTAGCTCATACACGCCGCAGGAGAAATTTCAGATCGCCAAGGACTACCTGATCCCTCAGGAGCTGCAGCGCCACGGGCTCAAAGCCGCCGACGTAGCGATCAATCCCGCAGCCCTTGCCGAGATCATCGAAGAGTACACGCGCGAAAGCGGCGTGCGAAACCTGCGCCGCCAGATCGCTGCGATCTTCCGCAAGGTCGCGGTTAAAATTTTAAAAGACAAAGAGTTTAAAAAGATCGTCGTTACGACAAAAAATTTAAGCGAATTTCTAAATAAAAAGGTTTTCGAGATCGACGAGGTGGAAAAGAGCGATCAAATCGGCATCGTAAACGGGCTTGCGTGGACTGCGGTAGGCGGCGACGTGCTCAAGATCGAAGCGGTCAAGATCAAGGGTAAGGGCGCGATGACGATCACGGGGCAGCTCGGCGACGTGATGAAAGAATCCGCGCAGATCGCCTTTAGCGTCGTAAAGGTGCTGATCGACGAGGGCAAGCTCAAAGCCGCTCAAGACGCGAAAGGGGGCGCAGCAAAAGCCTCGCGCGGCGGTAAAAACTCCGCATTGCGCGCAGATGGCGCCGCATCTAAAAGCCCTGCGGCGGCACGAAATTTAGGCACAGAGGAGAATTCCGAAAGCTCGGAGCAGATTTATAATAAATTCGACCTTCACATCCACGTGCCCGAAGGCGCGACGCCCAAGGACGGACCGAGCGCCGGCATCACGATGAGCACGGCGATCGCGTCGATTTTAAGCGAGCGCGAGGTACGCGCCGATCTAGCGATGACGGGCGAGATCACGCTAAGCGGCAAAGTGCTGCCGATCGGCGGGCTTAAGGAGAAGCTCATCGCCGCGCACAAAGCCAAAATCGCCGAGGTTTTGATCCCGCGCAAAAACTACGAGCGCGACCTAGCGGAGATCCCGGACGAGGTCAAAAACGATCTGAAAATAACGCCGGTAGATCGGATCGAAGAGGTGCTGAAGCTCGCACTGGTCTAAATTTAAAGCGGCGCTTTAAATTTAGACCAGTGCTTCGATGGAATTTTGAAATATTTGTAGCGGCAGACAACTCAAAAAAGAAGCCGGACTGCGGCGCGGCAGAGTTTTTGAGGATAGACGAATGGCTTTGCGCGCAAATTCTATATGCGGGCCTTTGACGACGAGCCGCAAAGCGTTGCCGAAATAAACAAGTTTGTCGCCGCAAACGGCTACGCAAAGGACTTCAGCAGGCAAAGAGCGCATCACGAAATCTATCTAAAAGACCAAAAAAACCGCGCCGCAAAAATACAAAACGATAATCGGGCACCCGATTAGGAAAATTTGGTGGCGACGATAAATTGGTAGTTTTAAGCCATGTTGGAGAAATTTATCATGCAACCAACCATCATCATTTCTGATCTTTTAATCAAAAACCACGCGGCAATCGCAAATTCTCTGTGCCGAATCCTCGATAAATACGCTATAAAATACGATTTTCTAGAGACAAAAGACATTTGGATGAGGGATTTTATGCCGTTTTTACTTGATGATGGACACCTTGTCTCTTACGACTACGATCCAGACTATCTAAAAGATGATAGATATAGCCACCTAAGGACAAAGGTCCAGCC
>NZ_CALIMY010000125.1 GCF_938045205.1 uncultured Campylobacter sp. | reverse complement strand
GTATCTGCTTCTTAGCCCGAAACAGATCGCCGCAGAGGAGCTGCGAGGCGCCTTTGCGGACAAGCCGCCGCAGGAGTTTGCACGCATTATCGAGGCTTTGGAAGCCAAATACGATTGCAAAGACCGAATGCTCTGCTACGTCGTTTGCTATTTTACGCCGAGGGGCAAAGAGGGGATGCGGGCAGACTTCGGCGTCTGAATTTGAAGCGCGGCGGATTAAATTTAAATTTGACCGCGCAGCGCACTCATGCCAGATAGCGAGAGTTTGATTTTGCGCGTAAGACCTGCGCCGTATGGGGCAAGTGAAATTTAAGCGACGAATTTAAAAATGCTGCGACTAGTGGAATGGGGTCAAAATGATAAAATCCATAAAATTTGAGGGCGAAAGCATCGAGGAGCTGGAAGTTTGGTACTACGCCCCAAAGCACGAATGCAGCGCGGCGGAGTTCGCGAGAGAGTGCGGCAAGCTCATGCGCGCGGACTTTGGGCTCGCCTCCCTTTACGAGATAAAATTTGAAAAATTCAAGTCCTGCGAGCTAGATGATTTTATGAAAGAGCGAATAACGGCAGCTTTGAGCGCGGCAGGGCTATCGGACGAGCCTCAAAATTTCGCAATGGGCGGCGAGAACGACTGGGACTGGCAGGAGTGCTCGTTTGAGGCGAGCGGACAGCGATTTTTACGCGTCTGGGCGACGTCGGCTTGATAAATTTAGCCGCAATACGGGCTTTATGCGCCCGAGGTTTCGGGCGGATTTGCTGCGGAACGCTTGTAAAACGCGCCGAGCTACGTTAAAATTCCGCGCTACCGCTTATCTCGCGCGATTTATGTGTTTAGACGCGGTAGTGCATCAAGCCCGCGGAGTGAGCTAGCGCGCCCTATTTTGCGCAAATTTACGCGCCGAGACGGGGCGGGCGCCATGCTTTGAGCCAAAATTTATTTGAAGGGAAAATATGAAAAACCTATTTCTAGCCGCGCTTGCAGCATTGGCGCTTAGCGGCTGCGCGGGCTTAAAATGCGGCGCAAAGGACGGACGAGACGTCGCCGAGATCGACGTGCCCGAAGATGGCTGGACGAGATACCTAGGCACCGACGGCGAGATCAAGGAGGTCGCATTTTTCACGGCGTTTTTCTCGGGGCAATTCCGCCCGCACCCAAAAGATGGCGAAAAGATCGGCTTCGTGCTTACCAAAAAGAGCGGCGAACGCATACCGATAAGGCTCGGCAATATGTATAAGGCGGCAGACGGCGCATTTGTGCTCGCGGATCTTGACGCGCAGAGCGACGTATGGGGCGGAACCGAAGAGCTGCGCAGAGCAAAACGGGTGAAATTTTACAAATTTCAAGAGGGCAGCGTCAAAGTAACGGACTATGAGGCGCAAGGCGGGCTTTGCGAGGCGTTTTACGCAGGCGAAAAGATAAGCGTCAAAAGCGTGCTAAGCCGCCACGCGAGCAAGGCTGGCGAGGCTAGCGGCGAAATTTCCACCGTGCAGACGCAGGGCGAAATATCGCGCGCCGCCGTCAAGGCTTTAAGCTCGCACGAAAAGCCGTCGCCGCAAAGCTCTAGCAAAAATTTAGCAAACAAAAAGAGTACCGCGCAAAAAACCGATAGCGAGGCGTTAAAATCAGAGACGGAGGCGTTAAAAAACATAATCTGTATTAGAGGAAAAAACGAAGTCGATTGAAATTTCAGTTTAATGAGTAAAAATTTTGCTAAAATTTTGAATAAAAATATCTTTTCAAGGAGCAAAGTATGAGAAAAAGCGTTTTATTTTTCCTATTGCCGCTGTTTTTGTTCGGCGGCGAGGCGCAAAAGCAGCTAAACGTCTTTCAGCTAACGCCGTCAAAGATGCCGCCGCAGCAATTTAAAGTCGAAGCGATCTTTTCAAAAGAGATCAAAGCCGACTGCAACGACGCGTATCTGATCGGCGGCAAAATAGAGCAAAAAGAGGGCTCGGACGGGCTTTATTACGAGTTTAGCGGCGGCGATGAGCTTGCTCAAACGCTGATGCTGTGCGACGGCAAGAAGCAAAAGAAGCGGATCTATTACGAGCTCACGCATCCATTCGCCTACGATGGCGGCGAAATTAGAATTTTAGCGCCCAAAGACGTTAAGGTCGAGCTTAAAATTTACGAACTCGTAGAGAGCAAAGAGCCTAAAATCCGCAAGATGAAATAATTTCGCAAGAAGCAGGGCGGACCGAGCTTATGCATGGCGGAATTTCCGCCATGCAATAGATCTTTCATCGCGCAATGGTTTTGCGCGTAGGCGAGATAAATTTTACGGCGAAGAATGGAATTTCGGCACCGATGGGTCGTTTGGTTAAAATTTCAGTATAATTTCGCAAAAACAAGGAGAGAGTATGTCAGAGAGAATTTTTGAAAGCCTAAAAGAGCTTTTGACGCAGCAGAGCGCGCGCTTCCGCGTCGTAGCTCACGAAAGCGCGGGCACCTCCGCCGAAGTCGCCAAAGCCCGAGGCACGCAGCTAGGTCAAGGCGCAAAGGCGCTGGTTTGCACGATCAAGGGCTTTAAGGACGGGCAAATTTCTTTCGCGCAAAATTTAAATTTAGCAAGCGCCTATGACGCGCAAAACTCCAATGCTTCCAGCTTTGCGAGCGCTCAAGGCTGCGAAAACGGCGCCTGCGCTGGAAATTTAACTTTAACCGCCGATCAAATCTGCGCAAATGTGCCGCAGCAGCTGAAGCTTCCTAGCGACAAACCCGCGGGCAGAAACGGCAGAATCTATGTCCTAGCGGTCTTCGCAGCCGATCATAAAACCGATCTAAAACGCTTGGCAGAGGGGCTTGGCGGCACAAAAGCATCGCTCGTAAGCCCCGATGAAGTGGGCGATCTCACGGACTGCGTCATCGGCTCGGTGCCGCCTTTTAGCTTCCACGACAAACTGCTGCTAATCGCCGATCCGTCGCTGTTCGGACGGTTCGAAGAGATCGCTTTCAACGCGGGCCTGCTCGATCACTCGATCATCCTAAACGCACAGGATTACGCGCGCATCGCAACTCCGCGCATCGTTAGCTTCACCGAAAAGGCTACGGAAGACGAATAGCAGCGCATCGTCCGTTTCACGTAAGAACAAGAGGAATCGGATTAAATTAGCCCAAAAGCAAGGGCAGAAAAAGACAGCGCGAGAGTGGTTGTAAAAAGGGCACTTTGATTTTTGATCTTTTTTCTTCATATTAAGGCTTTAAAATTTGCAGTATGATCAGGAGCAAAGAGATTGCGACCGAAACAGGGGGGGATGGGGAATGCTATGAAAAAGGTGTGGATATTTTTGCTGTGCCTACTTACGCTATGCGGCATGGAAAATGCCGCGGCCAAGGAAGACGATGCGCCGCGGCCAGAGATTTATCAGAGTATGAAAGATATTTACGACGATCTACCGATCGCGCAACTGCCGATACGCTATCCGGGAGAAATTTCGCCCTTAGCAGCTATCGATAAAAATTTACTTGATAAAAATGAGCTGTTTTCGTTCGCAAAGGAGAATTTTTTAATCGACAATCTAAGCGCGTATTGGAAGAGGATCAAAGACATAAGGGCTTGTCGTTTGCCCGAAAAGAGCGCCAAAACAATTCTGCTAAGGCTTTATCTGATGGATTTTCAAGATAGCAGGCACGGGCACGAATATGTTTTTATGTGCCTTTTAAACGACGCATTTCGTATAAGCGATTGTCGCGAAATTTACGTCGATTATGTGCACTGCGGTAAAAGCAAGCCACCAATGCGCGCCAAGCAGGAGTTCGTCATCGACGCCGATTTACGCTGCACAGTAACAACGTACTACTATACTTTAGATAGCGATAAAGAGCTGCACAGAAATGTCTGCGTGTACGAAATACAAAACGGCACGATCGTTACTAAGGATTAAAATTCAAGGCGATCTTGCGAGATGTTTTTGGTCGTAAAGCCGTAAATTCATAAGCAGAGCCGCAAACTGAGACGCGAATTTGCTCTATCTATGAGCCCAGCTATTTCAAATCGCGATAAAATAACGCTCAAACCGAGCCCTGAATTCGTCATATTGATGAGGCGCTGTTTCGAGCCGCGCCAAAACGGCTCGTAAATCTTTGGTGCACCGCAGCGTTCCACTAAGATGCATTGCCTTACGGAGTATTTTAACGACGGCGAGCGCTTTATTGGTTTTGACTTCCTGCAACAAGCTAAATATCAAATCTGAAATTCTTGGTGCGCCCCGAAAGCAACGAGGATAAAACATCCAAATTTTAAAATTTTAAAATTTTTAAAATAAAAGTGTGAGTTTAAAAAGAATTAATCGCGACGATATCGTATCGCCGCGACTGAAAAGGGCATCATCGTGCCCGCGAAGGTGCTTATTTCATAGCGCCTTGTTGTTTCATCTGATCCATCATCTGCTTAAATATCTCTTTAGCTTGCTTGCAAGTGGCCTCTTGCTGCTCCTTAGGAAGTGCGCTGATCTGATCCATAGACTGCTTTTTTTGATCCTCATACATCTTGACCTGCTGCTCTTGACCCGCTTGTTTGTAGGTGTCAACCATCTTATCAAGATCTGCGAAATACTCTTTGCAGCTATCTGAAAGATCTGCGGCGCTAAGACTTAGCGCAAAGCCAAAACTAGCCAAAACTAAAAGTGATTTTTTCATTTTTCTCTCCTTGTAAAAAATCAGCGAAAGTATATCATTTCGCTTAGTAAATTTGCCTTAAATTTTAATCAAATACGACCGTTTTTTTAAATTTATAGCGCTTTTGAAATTTTAAAATTTTACTCTCGTCGCAACGCTTACATTTTTTAAAATTTAACTCGTCTTTAAATTTTAAAATTTCGGCTCGCGGTTTTGCAACTATCACCGACGATCTTTAAATTCCGTCCCCGCCGCCTCTTGGGACTGCAGCATAAAATCACTTCTCTTCAAATCTAATCTGCACCGATTTTTTGTGCGCGCCTAGCCCCTCTGCGTCCGCTAGCGCCATGCACGCGCCTCCGAGCTCGTCTATGGCGCGCTTATTTAGCGCTATAATCGAGCTTCGTTTGATGAAGTTATAAACCCCCAGAGGCGAGAAAAATCGCGCGCTTCCGCCGGTCGGCAGCGTGTGGTTAGGGCCTGCGAGGTAATCGCCCATCGCTTCGGGCGTGTAGTGACCCAAAAATATCGCGCCTGCGTGGCGTATGCGCGGAAGCAGCTCGTAGGCGTTCTCAGTCGCGATCTCGAGGTGCTCGACCGCAAGCTCGTTCATCAGCTCCACGCATTCGTTCATATCGCGCGCGATGATGATTGCGCCCTTATTTTGCACGCTGGCGCGAGCGATCGGCTCACGCGCGAGCGTAGGCAGCTCGCGCTCGATGTGCTCGGCGACGGCAAGAGCGAATTTTTCATCGTCGCTTATCAAAAAGCTGCTTGCGATCTCGTCGTGCTCGGCTTGGCTGAGCAGATCCACGGCGATGTTGCGCGGATTTGCCGCAGCGTTTGCGATGATGCCCACTTCGCTAGGGCCTGCGATCATATCAATATTTACGTCGCCGAATACGAGCTTTTTAGCGGTCGCTACGAAGATATTCCCGGGTCCCGTGATGACATCGACCTTGCCGATCGTGCGCGTGCCGTATGCCATCGCCGCGATCGCGCTGGCGCCGCCCACTTTGTAGGCCTTTTTGATCCCTAGCACATGCATCGCCGCAAGCAGTAGCTCGTTTACGACGCCGCCCACGGCGGGGGTGCAGACGCTGATATCCTCTACGCCCGCGACGATTGCGGGGATCGCGTTCATCAGAAGCGAGCTCGGATACGCCGCCTTGCCGCCAGGGATATACAGCCCCGCGCGATCCACGGGCGTAATCTTTTGTCCGAGCATCGCGCCGCTTGGATCGAAGCTAAACCAGCTTCTCTCAAGCTGCTTTTCGTGATAGGCGTAGATGCGCTCGTATGCGACTTGTAGCGCGTTTTTTAGCTCTGCGGTTAAGCCTTCATACGCAAGACTCATCTGCTCTTGCGTGATAGCCAGATCGCCCTGCACGCGCCATCTGTCAAATTTCTCAATCTGTTCAGCTAGCGCCTCATCGCCGCGCGCTCTGATCTCCTCGATGATGCCGCTTACGACGGGCATTACCGATCTCATATCCGTCTCGCCGCGGCGCACCAACCTCGCAAATTCCTCTTTGAAATTTGCGTCCGTGCTTTTTAAAATTTTCATTTTTGCTCCTTGTAATGCTTGGAATTTTAACGCTTTTTGCTAAATTTCGCCTTTAAGCTTGCAGCTGTGTAAATTTAAAAACTATTTGAGCTCGCCGATTTTCAAAAGATTAAGCGAAAATGAAATAAAATAGCCGAAATTTCAGACGGAGAGATGTATGAAAAAGATATTTTTGGCGCTAATCGCCACGGCGGCGGCTGTATCGTCGGCGGGGGCCACGGCTTTGTCGTCGGCAGAACAAGAGGGTCCCGGTATAAGCAGATTACAAAGCGAATGCGATAGCAACAACACCTTAGCATGCGTAAATCTCGCCATGGCATACTATTCAGGGGATGGCGTGAAGCAGGATTATGAGAAAGCAAAAGAGCTAAATTCTAAAGCCTGTAATTTGGGAGACGGCTGGGGTTGCACCACCTTAGGGGCGTCATACGAATACGGCAAGGGCGTAGAACAAGATTATAAAAAAGCGATCGAACTGTATTCTAAGGCCTGCGACTTAAAAAATAGCATAGCTTGCGGCAATCTGGGTGTTTTATACTACTCAGGCAAGGGAGTAAAGCAAGATTACAAAAAAGCAACCGAACTGCTTTCCAAGGCTTGCGATTTGCAAGAAGGCCGCGGATGCTACAATCTCGGGCTTTTATATGCCTCGGGCGAAGGCGTAAAACAGGATTATAAAAAAGCAAGCGAGCTATATTTGAAAGCTTGCGATTTAAAACATGGTAAAAGCTGCCATAATCTTGGAATTTTATATGAAAAAGGAGAAGGCGTAAAACAAAGCTACCAAAAAGCGGATCAATTCTATTCTAAAGCTTGCAATTTAGAAGTTGCCGAAGGATGTTACAATCTTGGAGCTTCATACTATTTAGGCAATCATACAAAGCAGGACTATAAGAAAGCAAATGAATTGTTTTCTAGGACTTGTGATTTAGGATATAGCATAGGATGCTATGCTCTAGGGTTTTGGTATGCCTCAGGCGAAGGCATAGAACAAGACTTTGAAAAAGCAATAAATTTGTATTCTAGAGCTTGCGATTTGGGGCATAACACAGGATGCTATAATCTAGGAGTTTTGTATAGTTCCAGCGAAGGTGTAAAGCGGGACTATAAGAAAGCGAGCGAACTATATTCCAAAGCTTGCAATTTGGGGAACGGGCTAGGATGTAGTGATCTAGGAGTTTTATATGAACAAGGGGAAGTCATAGAGCAAAACTATAACAAAGCAAATGAGCTATATTCTAAAGCTTGCGATTTGGATGTCGGTGAAGGTTGCAATAGTCTCGGGGTTCTATATGAGTCTGGTAAAGGTGTAAAACAAGACTTTGAAAAAGCAAAAGACCTGTATTCTAAAGCTTGCAATCTTGGAGATGGACTAGGATGTGTCAACTTAGGAGCTTTATATGAACAAGGAAAAGGTGTAAAACAAGATTACCAAATAGCAAATAAATTATTTTCCAAGGCTTGTGATTTAGAAATTGCCGAAGGATGCTACAATCTAGGATTTTTATATCATTCAGGCTACGGTGTAAACCAAGACTATAAAAAAGCAAGTGAATTATATTCCAAAGCTTGTGATTTAGAATATGGTATAGGATGTCATAATCTTGGATTTTTATATTATTCAGGCGCAGGCACAAAGCAAGATTACGAAAAAGCGAGTGAATTGTTTTCTAAGGCTTGTGATTTAGAAGCCGGTGAAGGGTGTGATGGCCTCGGACATCTATATGAATCTGGTAAAGGTGTAAAACAAGATTACCAAATAGCAAATAAATTATTTTCCAAGGCTTGTG
>NZ_CALIMY010000124.1 GCF_938045205.1 uncultured Campylobacter sp. | reverse complement strand
GCATGCTCTGTAAAAGGTACGTGATCAAAACGAAATTTTACACAGATTCGCGATGAAATTTAACGCATGTTTACGGCGCAATCCATCGCAGATTAGCGGCGGAATTTTACGCAACCCGGGTGAAATTTTATTCGAGAAATGAGAACGGATTTAAAATTTAACCGTTTTTTCAAGCGAATTTTGCCACAATTGCGCTCAAATTTCATTGGGGCGAAAGATGAAAAAATATACCAAACAAATCCTCGCGATGCTCGCGCTAAACGCGATTTACAGCGGCTCAGGGATTTTGATTTTAAGCTTTATCAATAAATATCTACTTGACGGCGCCGAAAGAGGTGGGCGCATCATCGCGCTATTTTTCGCGCTCTTGGCGCTATTTCTGCTGCTTTCGGTGCTAAGCCGCATCATGCTTTGCAAGATGGAAAACGACTTCGTATTCGATCTGCGCACCAAAATCATCAAGCAGATCATCGATACGAAGTTCGAGCGCATCGAGGCTGCGTCGAAGGCGAACCTGCTTGCGTCCCTTTCCAGCGATATTTCGCGCCTGACCGAAGGCTTTATGCGCATCTCAGAGCTTATTCAAGGCGCGATGATCGTGCTGTTTTGCGGCATCTACGTGCTATACATCGCGCCTATGATGTTTGCATTTTTATTCGTCTGGATCGGCGCGCTGATGATCTTCAACCGCTTTTTGATGAAAAAAGTCATGCAAAATTACGATCTATACCGCCAAAACGAGGACGTTTTGTATAAAAACTACGCCGCGGCGATCGAGGGGCACAAGGAGCTGTCGCTAAGCCTAGCCAAAGCAAAGAGCCTATACGAAAACGACTTTTTGCCAAACGCGCAAAATTTACGCCAAAGCTCGCTGCGAGCCGAGGTTTACGGCGCATTTGCGAGTAATTTTATGAACGTGATGATGCTCGGCGCGGTGGGATTTGTGCTTTATTTTGGGCTAAGCGGCGGCAAAGCGGAGCTTGCAAACGCCGTAACGATCGCGCTTACGGTGCTTTTTTTGCGCGCGCCTTTGATGATGCTCATATTCTCGCTTCCTAGCGTGCTGCGCGCCAAGATCGCCTACGCAAAGATAAATGAGCTAAATTTGGACCCATTCGTGCAGGGCTTCGAGCTTGCGCAAATGCAGCCGTGGCGCAGCCTGGAGCTTAAGGACGTGAGCTTTTCGTATCCGGGCGGGAAATTCGGCATAAAAGGGGTAAGCTTGCAGCTAAATGCGGGCGAGACGGCGTTTTTAATCGGCGAAAACGGTAGCGGCAAATCGACGCTTTTTATGATCTTGGCGGGTCTTTATACGCCGCAAACGGGCGAAATTTTAGCCGACGGCGCAGCTCTCAAGCCCTCCGATCTGCGCGCTTACAGCAACAACATAAGCGCGGTTTTCAGCGATTTTTATCTCTTCGACTACGCTACGGGCGATGCGGAGATCGCGCGCGAGTGGCTGGCGCTCACGCACCTGCAGGATAAGGTTGAGCTAAAGGGGGCTAAATTTAGCACCACGAGCCTATCTAGCGGGCAGCGCAAGCGTTTGGCGCTCGTAAGCGTGCTGATGGACGGGCGAAAATTTTTGATGCTCGATGAGTTTGCGGCCGATCTTGATCCGCAGTTTCGCGCGGAGTTTTACGAGCGGATTTTGCCCGAGCTGAAATCGCGCGGATACACGATCTTTGCGATCTCACACGATGATAAATACTTCGGCGCCGCAGATAAAATTTATAAGATGCAAAAAGGCGAAATTTCGCGCATAAAGTAAAGAGGCGAAATTTTAAAATTCTACGCAGAATTTCGCGATGGAATTTGGCGTCTAGATGAAATTCCGCCTTAGGATTTTGCCACGAAATTCTACGATTGAAATTTCAGCGGGAAGGTAAAATTTGCTTAAAATTTTACAGCGTAAATTCCGCTTCAAGCCCCTACGCTAAAGTTCGCAGTAGATAGAATTTCACCTCTTTAGCGCAAATTGCAAAAATTTAGCCGAAATTTACTAAATTTTGATTATACTGCATCCACAATTTAAAAAGAAAGGATAGGAATGAAAAAAGTTCTTATTGCATGTGCTGCGGTTGCGGCGTTTAGTTCGAGTGTATTCGCCGCTGATGGCGCTACTTTATATAAAAAATGCGTGGCCTGTCATGGAGCTAACGCCGAGAAGCCTTATCTTGGCGGCAAAGTACCTGCGCTAAATACCCTAAGTAAGGAAGATATTATCGCTAGCCTAAAAGGCTACAAAGACGGCACTCTAGGCGAGGGCAAGGGAAAATTTGGCATGATGGGCGTTATGAAAGGTCAAGCAGCTTCGCTTAACGACGAATCGATCGAAGCGCTAGCCGATTTCATCGTTTCTAAAAAATAATTTCAAACTTCATTCGGCGGGCTTCGCGCTCGCCGAGCTTCACTTAATTTAAAATTTCAAAATTCTACGCTAATATCACGTAAAAATTCCAAAGGCTCATAATGTTTAACGGACTGATCAGAGAGATCGCGCAGGTTGCGAGCTTTAGCGGCGATTCGCTACGGCTGCGCGCAAGATATCGCCCCGCGCTCGGCGATAGCGTCGCGGTAAACGGCGCATGCCTGAGCGTGACGCGGCTTTTTGCGGACGGATTTGCGGTACAGCTTTCTAGCGAGACGGCGAGCGTCATCGCCGTGCAAAACCTGCGCGGCTCGGTGCATATCGAGCCTGCGATGCGGATTGGAGATCGCATAGACGGGCATTTGATCCAAGGGCACGTCGATGCTGTGGGCGAAATTTATAAAATTTCAAAGCTTGCAAGCGGCGTCGATTTTTTTATCCGCGCGCCGCTGCACATAGCGCCGCTACTAGCGCCGAAGGGCTCGGTAGCGATCGACGGCGTGAGCCTAACGATCAACGAAGTGCTTGAAGGCGGCGGCTTGCACGGGCGAAATTTTAACGACCAATGTCTTGACGGCGGAAATTTTACTCACAAAAAGCCGTGCGACGCAAATTTCAACGGCGCAAGCCTACGCGGGCAAAATTTCAGCAGCTCAAATTCCGTTCGCGATCCGAACTCCTTGGGCGCAAATTTAAAGAGCGAAGCGCAAAGCTGCGCCATTCGCCTTACGATCATCCCGCTCACGCTTAAAGATACGCTCTTTGGATCATATAAAATCGGACGACGCGTAAATATCGAGACCGATCTGCTCGCGCGATACGTCGCGGCGCAGCTACGCTTTGCCGGCGGACAGCCCGTCTGCGGTACGGACACGGCGCGCGATGATAGCGCTGCAAGCGGGAAAGATTGGCTTTCGTGGGACGCGGTAGATAAAATTTTGAGCCTGTATTAGGGCGCCAAGTAACTTGCGATGACCAAAATCGAAATTTGCAGAGAAAATCTTGAGTTTGTATTGGACGGACGCAGCGTGCTAGCGGGCTTTAGTGCGCGCGAAGG
>NZ_CALIMY010000123.1 GCF_938045205.1 uncultured Campylobacter sp. | reverse complement strand
CGATAATGTTTAAAGTTCCGTCCTGCGCGAGCTAAATTTTATATAATTTTAAAATCGAGCCGAACCCGAGCATGCGTTCGATCCCGGGGATTTTTTATGAAATTTCAAAATTTTAAATCGCTGCTTTCAACTAAAATTTTTAAATTTCCAAATTCTCACACGCCATAGAAATTCAAATTTCGCAAATTTAAAAATTTGAATCGGATGTGCAAATTCGGCACAAATTAAAACTCTGTAAATTTTAAATTTCGCTCGAATGCAGCGCAATTTTAAACATTAAATCTAAAGTGCATCACGTCGCCGTCTTGCACGACGTAGTCTTTGCCCTCAAGGCGCATTTTGCCCGCTTCTTTCGCCCTGCTCTCGCCGCCGCACGCGATAAAATCATCAAATCCGATCACCTCGGCTCTGATAAATCCGCGCTCAAAGTCGTTGTGGATCACGCTCGCGGCCTTTGGAGCCTTCCAGCCCTTCGTGATCGTCCACGCGCGCACCTCCATCTCGCCCGCGGTGAAGTAGCTGATGAGGCTGAGCTTTGCAAAGGAGCGCTTGATGATGAGCTCCAGCCCGCTTTGCTGCACGCCCAGGCTCTGCAGCATCTCGTGCGCCTCCTCGTCGCTTAAGCCTATGAGCTCCTCTTCGATCTTGGCGCAGAGCTTGATTACTTCGGCGCCGCGGGCATTTGCGTATTCTTTTACGCGCGCGACATATTCGTTATCCTGCGCGATGCCGTCCTCGTCCACATTGGCGCCGTAGATTACATCTTTGGCGCTAAGCAAGCGCAGCTCGCGATTTAAAGCGATGTAGCTTTCGTCCTCTTTGAGCGCAAAATTTGAAGCGGGCTTGCCGTCGTTTAGATGCGCTAAAAGCTCGTTTGCTACGGCTAGCGCCTCTTTAGCGCCCTTTTGATTTGCTTTGGCTTCCTTGCCGAGACGCTCGATTTTGCGTCCAAGCTGCTCGATGTCCGCTAAAATAAGCTCGGTTTCGATGATCTCGATATCGCGGATGGGATCGACGCAGCCTTCGACATGGGTTATGTCGCCGCTTTCGAAGCAACGCACGATATGCAGGATGATCTCGCACTCGCGGATATTTGAAAGAAATTTATTCCCCAGCCCCTCGCCCTTGCTTGCGCCGCGCACGAGGCCCGCGATATCAACGAACTCGATGGTCGAATGCACGATGCGACCGGGCTTAACGATCTCCGCCAGCTTTGCTAGCCGCGCATCGGGCACGGGCACGACCGCCTTATTGGGCTCAATCGTGCAAAATGGATAGTTTTGCGCCTGCGCGTTTTGCGCGCCGCTAAGAGCGTTAAATGTAGTGGATTTACCGACGTTCGGAAGCCCTACGATCCCTACTGACAGCCCCATCTACGCGTCCTTCAGCTCTTTGGCTAGGGCCTGCAAGAAATATAAGTTTGCTCTCACGCCCGCGCCCGTCGCGCCCGCGGCGTAATAGCCCCACGCCTTTTCCAGATACGCAGGACCTGCGATATCAAGGTGCAGCCACTTGTCTTTATACTCGTCTTTTATAAATTTATCCAAAAACAGCCCCGCGGTTATCGCGCCGCCGTATCTGCTGGAAGCGCAGTTGGAGACGTCTGCAATACTGCTTTTAATTAGCTCGCGCAGATAATCGTTAAATTCCAAAATACTAAATAGCTCGCCGCTGCAGCTGCTAAGATCTTTAAATTTACGCTTTAGCTCCTCGCTGTTTCCCATGATACCGCTAGTGTATTCGCCCAGGCCCACGACGCAAGCGCCGGTAAGCGTCGCCATATCTATTAGCAGATCGGGGGCAAGATCCTGCGCGTAGCTTAGGCAGTCGGCAAGCACGAGCCGCCCCTCCGCGTCGGTGTTTCGCACCTCGATACTTACGCCGCTGCGACTAAGTAGCACGTCGTCGGGTTTATACGAATCGCCGCCGATCATATTTTCGGTAGCGCCGATAACCGCGTGTATCTCAAACGGCAGCTCGAGCTCGGCGGCGCCCTTGATGATGCCCATCGCAGCGAGCGCGCCGCTTTTGTCGCTTTTCATCGTAAGCATATAATCGCTCGGCTTCAAACTTAGCCCGCCGCTGTCGTAAGTAAGCCCTTTGCCCACGAAAACGACGCGCTTTAGGCAGCGCTGCGGCTTATAGATCAGATGGATGAGGCGCGGCGGATGGGCGCTGGAACGATTGACCGCCAAAAACGCATTCATATTCTGCTCGCGCAAAAAGTCTTCGTCGTAAATTTTAACGCTCACGTCGTCGTAGTTCGAGGCTAAAATTTCAGCCTCGCTCGCCATCTTTTCGGGCGTGTAAATTTCGGGGATCTCATTGACACCGTCGCGCGCAAAATTTGCGGCGTTTGCCATCACGGTGCCCTGCTGTACGCCGTAGTTCATCTTTTGCAGATCGGGGCTACTGCCGCCGTACTCCTGCGTCGAGATTAAAATTTCATTCAAGCTGGAGCTTTTCTTCTCGCTTTTGTATTTGTTAAACTCATAGCCGCCTAAAAGCACGCCCTCGACCATCGCCATCGTGCTTCTGCGGTCGCAGCCGCATTTATAAAAGGCGATTTTGAAATTTTTGATCGCATAGCCCTTGAGCGCGTTGTATGCGCTCGCAAGCGCCGCTCGCAACCTATCGAAGCTAAGCTCCTTAACGCACACGTATAGCCGCCCGCTCTCGGCCAGCAGCAGATTACCCTCGCCTTTGTAATTAAAAAGCGCAAACTTATCCGTGTCTTTAATAAATTCGTGATTTAAATCTTTATCCACGACCAAAATAACTTCAAAATCCGCCTCTATCTCGTTAATTTTACGATCTAGCAGTTTTACTTTCATCTCGTTCCTTTCGTGAGTTCATAAAGTGATTTTCCATACGTTTAAATAGCCTAAAAAATAGATATAAAATTCCGCCTATGATAGGTATCGCAAAATACCAGTGTTGCTCAATTAGCCGCAGCCCGCTCCAGATCTCCTCACCGAAATACCACGCCAAAATCATCGTCGCGCCCGACCAGCACCAAGCGCTAAAAAGATTGATAATCGCAAATTTCTTTGCGCTGTAGCGAGTGATACCGATACTCATCGGGATGATGACGCGGAAGCCATACATATAGCGCTGCATTAAAATTATCGGCCAGCCGTAGCGTTGCAAAAGCAGGTGCGCGATCGCAAATTTTCGGCGCTGTGCCGCGAGCTTTTTACTGATATATTTTTTGTTGTAGCGACCGATATAAAAATAAAACTGATCGCCACAAAATGCCCCAAGCCCCGCGACAAAGATACCTAGCGGCAAATTTATGTGCCCCTCGTGCGCCATTATGCCGCCCAAAATCAGTGCGATTTCGCCTTCTAAAATACACCAAACAAAAAGCACGATATAGGCGTATTGGTGGTATTCTTGTAATAAATTTTTAAGTAGCTCTTCCAAAATCACGCCTCTAAAACGCAATAAACATTTGTGCGGCGCGAAAATTCGCCTAGATCGTTTAACTCGCGCAAATTTAATAAAAAGCACGCCTCGACGCATTTAGCCTGCGTCTGCGCGATGAGATCTAATGCCGCTCGTGCGGTGCCTCCAGTGGCGATAAGATCGTCGATTAGCAATACCTTGGCATCTTGCACGCCGGAGAATGCATCCACATGCATCTCGACCTGATCGAAGCCATATTCAAGGCTGTATTTTTGCGAAATCGTGATATAAGGAAGCTTCTTTGGCTTTCTAATCGGCACAAAAGCAACTCTCAACCTCGCCGCAAGCGCCGCTGCAAAAATAAATCCGCGACTTTCTATGCCTACTATGTAATCAAGTCCGTAATCAGCGTAGCGCTCGGCTAGATGATCAAGCAGGAAATTAAACGCCTCGCGATCGCCTACGAGCGTCGTGATATCGTAAAACAAAATACCGGGCTTTGGGAAGTCGCGCACGGTGCGGATCGAGCGAAATAAATAGCTTTTTTGCTCGTTGCTTAGACTTTTCATAGCTTACCTCTTTTCAATCTTGCGTTTTGGATTTTTAAGCTGCAGTTTTCGCTCTCCTCATTTTGCAGGGCCTCAATGCCGAAGCGAAGGGCAGTTTTGAGCTTTTCGTTATCGCTTTTAAGCTTTGAAATTCTTTCTTCGCTCTTTCGAAGTAAGGCGTAAATTTTAGAATTTTTTCGGATCGATAGAATAAGTAGTGCTGCAAAAAATAGCGCTAAAACGCCTAACGCTACGCTCATTGCTCGCCTCCTTCATTTGGATTTGCAAAGCGGCGCATAGTAGCGAGTGTTGCGCTAAAATAGGCAGAATTTATGCCTCTAAAATACGCACTAGAAAGATTTGCTTCCTTTAAATTTACGCTCATAATAGCAGAATTCGCATCTTTTAAACCCGTACTAGTACAATTCATGCTTTTTGGCTTAAAGCTCATGCAGAAAGAATTTGTAGCCTTGAAATTTATAATTGCTGGGTTCAAACTGACAAAATCTTTACGACTAGCTTTTTGAGCGAAATTTTTCTCGCAAACGCTCTCGCGCGTAAAATTTAACGTAGAATTTGCGCTAGTGGAATTTTTACCCAATGGATTTTTCCCATCAAAGATTATCTTTGCGTGCGCAGAATTTAAATTTATATGATGTGCACCACCAAAGCTTATCAAGGAATTCTCGCCGGTAAATAAGGAATTTTTACCGTTAAAGCTCCGCGCAAAATTTGACGCAGAATCCATGCCGATGGGATTTTTGCAAGAAGGGATTTCGCCTACGAAGCTTAATTTAGAATTCCGCCCATTTAAATTAGCGCCACAGCTTTGTTCCGTAAAATTTTGAGCGGAATTCTGCATGAAATTCTCCCCGTCAAATCCAAGCATGCAATTCACACTACCGCGAGCGCCTAGCTTTGCGACGCGCTTAATGTGCCTACCGCCCGCAAAATCGGTGCTAAAAAACGCCCTAATCATATCTTCAATCACCAGCGCGCCCATTAATCGCTCGCCGAAGGCTAGGACGTTAGCGTCGTTGTGCTCTCTGGCTAATCTAGCGCTAGTCGCGTCATGACACAACGCGCAGCGGATGTGAGCGTGGCGATTTGCGGCGATGCTGATACCGATGCCCGTACCGCAAATCAAAACACCGTAAATGCCGTAGTCGGTGGAATTTAAAATTTTATCTTTGCTCGCGTTTGCGGCAGCTATGCTTGCGCAGGCAGTCGTATTTGCGTCCGCATCAAAATTCTTGCCTTCGCCGCTCTTGACGGCGTTAAAATTTTTATCTTTCTCGCCATGCTGCGCGGTAGTGCTAAAATTCCCGCTACCGTTTATACTTGCGCCGAAATTTTCACTGCCGCCCGCTTCAGAATTTTCCGCGGCTGCAGCAGAATTTATGCCGTCGTTTTCTTTAAAATTTTCACTTCGCGTGCAGGCTTCACATTCGGCTAAAATAGCTTCCGCCAACGTGCCCGCAAAATCTGGGTAATCTACGCTCGCTTCGGCGCTATGAGTGCCAAGGTCGACCGCTTCGTAACCTAAAGTGGCGAGCGCTTTTTTAGCTTGCTCTTTGGCACGAAAGCCCGCATGATCGCTCGCTATGAAAATTTTATTTATTTGCATTGCCGCTCCTTATTTTTGCTCATAGATTAGGCTCTCGTCGTTTTGCAAGGTATCGACGAAGCGCCCGATTCGCTCCCAGCGGATCTTGCGATCGGCATCGATACTAAAATAGGTAAACCATGGCTTGCCGACGATCAGACGATAAGGCACCGGACCCCAGAAGCGGCTATCGGCGGAATTATTTCGATTATCGCCTATCATAAAATACTCATCCTGCGGCACTTTGATGTAAAAGGCATTGAAGCTTATCCCCGCAGCTTCGAAGCTATGAGGAATTTCGCTTAGACTAATGGGCTTCATAGAAAATTTACCCCCATCAAGCGCGGCTTTGACGTTTGCCAGCATCGAGTTTCGATTATTTGGATCGTAGTGGATGCCTTTAAATTTATACGGTTCCTTGACATATTTTTCGCCGCCTAAGATCACGATATCGCTAGCATCGTAGTTTGCAGCAATGAACTCGTCGCCTTCATGCGGACGAAGGTAGAAATTATTCAGATCAAATATCACCTCGTCACCGCCTACGGCAAAATTTCGCTTTACAAAGTGCATTTTTTCATTAAGCGGATAGCGAAAAACCACGATGTCGCCGCGCTTCGGACCCTCGCCGCGGATGATATGTCCATCTCCGTCGCTATCAGGAGCTACCTGCCACTCTACAAACGGAATATGCGGGGTCGGGATACCGTAGCTAAATTTTTTAACGAATAAAAAATCGCCCTCTAAAAGCGTAGTGCGCATCGATCCGCTGGGGATCACGAAGGCTTGCGCAACAAAAAGAATGACAAATAAAACGACGATAACCGTCCCCGTCCAACTTGATAAAAAGTGATAAATTTTGCTTAGTATTTTCATTTAGGCTCTTTGTTTTAAGCGATTTTTCGCCGATTTTATCGTATTGCTCAAAAGCATTGTAATCGTCATCGGCCCCACGCCTCCGGGCACAGGCGTGATGAACGAGCATTTTGGCGCTACCGCGTCAAAATCGACGTCGCCCCTTAGTTTGCCGTCCTCGCCGCGATTGATCCCTACGTCGATCACCACTGCGCCTTGTTTTACCATATCGGCGCCCACAAAATGCGCCCTACCGACCGCCACGACCAAAATATCGGCATCTACGCAAAGCTGCTTTAGGTTTTTCGTCTTACTATGAGCGATCGTAATGGTGGCGTCGGCATTTAGAAGTAGGCTCGCCATCGGCTTTCCTACGATATTGCTGCGACCTAGCACGATGGCGTTTTTACCCGCTATCTGCACGCCGTATTCCTCAAGCAGGCGCATCACGCCAAGCGGAGTGCAAGGCACAAAACCGTCCGCAAGCCCGCTAGTAAGCTTGCCTACGTTTATCGCGCTAAATCCGTCCACGTCCTTTTGTGGGCTTATTTTTTCTAAAATTTTATTCGTATCAATGTGCTTCGGAAGCGGCAGCTGCACCAAGATGCCGTCGATGCTTTCGTCCTCGTTTAAATTTTCTATCAGTTCTAAAAGCGCCGCCTCGCTCACGTCGGAGCTCAAGCGGTGCGCTACGGATCGGATCCCACAGACAGCGCAGGCTTTTTCCTTGCTCGCGACATAGGTCTTACTAGCCGCGTCTTCGCCTACCAAAATCACCGCCAGCGCGGGCTCTACGTCCTTTGTGGCAAGATCCGAAGCGGCCGATTTGATCTCCTCTTTTACCTTCGCGCTTATGCTTTTGCCGTCGATTAAAGTCATTTAAAGCCTTTTTGAAAAATAGGGAATGTTACCCTAAAATTTATAAAATTTAGATTTATTTAGCGGGATTTTATGGGAATTTGAAAGAATTTTAAAAAGAATTTCGTCCTGAATTTATGCCTGCTCAAATAAGCCTAAATTTTATCGTCGCATCATAAGCGGATAGGCATCTTTGGCGTCGCCACGCTCAGGTTTTGGCGTTCGTACAGCCAATATTGCGGGATTGAGCCTTTTTTATCCATGGGCGAGTAGGAACTGCGACGTTGTTATTTCCCCGCCGCTATAGCACCCGTATTGCGGCTTGCTGCGCAGCGCCCGTTTTATGCATAATAGTAGCCCATATAATGGCGGCTTGGTGTCGTATCTTGCTCGGCGGGGGAGTCTTGCGGCCCGCTTCTAGAACAGCCGCACAGAAACAGCGTCACGCACAGCAATAAAACGATCTTTTTCACCATAAATCCTTTCAAGATTTTTATGATTTCATCTTCGAGTGGTTTTGAAATTTTACAAAATTTAGAAAAGCGCTCATAAAAATTTGCTCCCCTTTGAAATTTAAAATTTTGAATAAATTTGAACGAGCAAATTTATCAAATTTAGGCTTTGCGCGGGTTGCGATCTCGCGCAAAGAGCGCAGCTCTAAGGTCGCTAATCGTATTTGTGCGGTATTTAATGCAGCACAAACCCACGTCGCACAAGATCGCGCAGCCTCCGTCCCGCTCGCCGAAATACCGCGCTCAACGTGCCGAACACAGCCGCGCCGCTTTGGAATTTTAAAATTTAGCTAAATTTTAAAGCGCTGCGTTTAAATTTACTCGTTGCGCAGTGTTTGCAGAACGTCGATCTGCGTGGCTTTTTTGGCCGGATACCATGACGAAAGCGCCACGATAAGCACCGCGCCGATTAAAATCATCGCCAAATCGCCTAGCGAGAGCTCCATCGGCAGCTTCGAGCTTCCGTAGACGTCGGCCGGCAGATTTACGATGTCGAAGCTTCCGAGCAGCCACACGCCGAATAGGCCCAAAATGAGCCCGAATATGATGCCGCCGCCGCCGATCGTGGCTCCGAGCGCAAAAAAGGTCCTTTTGACCTCCTTTTTGCTGGCTCCCAGGCTAAGTAAAAGCGCGATCTCTTGGCGACGGTTCATCACGGTCATCAGAAGCGAACTTACGATATTTAGGCTCGCGACGAGGATTATCAGCATCAGTACGATGAAAAGCGCGCGTTTTTCAAGTGCAAGGGCGCTGAAAAAATTGCCGTTTTGCT
>NZ_CALIMY010000122.1 GCF_938045205.1 uncultured Campylobacter sp. | reverse complement strand
ATAAAGCTGATGATGACGCTTGGGCGCTCGCGCTTGAAACACTCGCGCAAAATTCTGTATTTATCGAACCTGCCGCCGTTTTTATAAACGTCCAGATGCAAAAATTTTATCTTTTCGCTAAATTTATACCTGCCCTCGTCGTTTTCCAAAATCGCGATCGTAACGTCGTTTGCGCGCGCAAAATGGTTCGCCAAAACCTGCAGCACGCGCTCGGCGCCGCCGTTTCTAAGAGCTGCTATGACGAATAAAATTTTCATTTTAGCTTCCGATAAATTTTATAAAATAGCCGCAAAAGCGCGGGGCTAGCGTAAAACAAGACCATCATCAGCGTCTGCGTGCGGCTTGCATGCGCCGCGAAAAATCTAAAATCCAGCCGCTCGCGCACCAAAGCGTGCAGTGAGTGGATCTGATCCACAGCTTCTGCAGCGCTTAAAGGAGAGCGGGGATCTGCGATCTTTCTTTGCGACGCAGAATTTTGCTTAGAATTTCGCATATAATTTTGCTCGGAGGAATTTTTAACTGCGGAATTTTTACCGCATGCGCAAGATAAACTATCAGCGCCATGCAAATCCGCCTCGTTTGCCAAGCTGCACATATTAGCCTCGGAAGGAGAAGTCGCATCCCCATCCGAACCAGTAGCGTCAAAGCTCGATTTGATAATTAAAAACGCCGTATTCAGCGCGGACTCGCAACGAGTAAAATTAGCCTCGCGCGCCAAGCTTGGATAATTCGCAGCGATCGCCTCAGTATAGCGGCGCACCGCAGCGATGACCGCTAGATGCCTGCGCGCGAATGAGTTTACGGTCGAGCCTGCCCTTACGCGATAAAAATATAAAATTTCATCCGTGCACGCCGAAATAGAAGCGTTAAAAATATCAAAAAATATCGCCACATCCTCATAGATCTGCCCCGCGGGAAAGCGCAAAGCGGCGAAAATTTCGCGAGCAAACAGCGCGCGCCAAACCGCGGTGCTAAAATACGGATCCTGCGTGCAACTGCGCCTAAAAAGCTCTTGCGGCGATATTTTATATTCGCCTGCGTTGGCATTTGAATTTGCAGCTCCTCCTGGATTGCTAATCTCTTTAGAATTTTGATTTTCTTTAGAATTCAAAGCCGCCTTGAAATTATTTATTTCGCTCTCGTCGCTAAATGCTGCGTATCCGCACATAGCGATTTTGGTGCAAAATTTCTGCGTCAGGCGAAAAAGCGTCTCAATCAAATCAAGGCTTATCAAATCATCGCTGTCTACGAAACTAATAAACTCCCCGCGAGCGACATCTAAAGCGGCGTTTCGCGCGCTAGCCTGCCCACCGTTTGGTTTATGCAGCACGCACACACGAGGATCACGCGTGGCGTATTCGTCGCAAATCGCCTCGCTGCCGTCATTTGATCCATCATCTACGAGCAAAATTTCTAAATTCGTATAGGTCTGCGCCGTGATGCGCTCCATGCAAGCGCGCAGGAATTCTTTTACATTATAAACGGGAATGATGACAGAGATTAGGGGATTTTCGCTCATTATTCCTCCCTGTGTATCGTAGCAGCTATGAAATCCAGCCAGCGTTGCCCGATCGTTTCAATTTTAAAGCTCTCCTCGCGCTTGGAGGCGTTTTGCACGAGCCGCTCGCGCAGCTTTTCGTCACTCATTAGAATTTCAAGCTTTTTAGCGATACTTGCGCTATCGCCTACAGGGCACAAAAACCCATCTATGCCGTCGCTTATAAGCTCGCTAGGACCTGCGATGCAATCTGTAGAAATTCTAGCGGTGCCGAAAAATATACTCTCCATCAAAATATTGCAAAAGCCCTCCATCTTGGAGGTTACGACTACGATTTTAGCACGCTCGTAAAGGCTCTCGATATCGCGCACAAAGCCGATGAACTGCACGTTTAAGCGCAGCTTCGCAGCTAGACTCTCAAGGCTCTTTCGCTCCTCTCCGTCGCCTGCAATCACCACCTTCCACTCTTTTAAAAGATTGAAATCTATAAGCGCAAGCGCCTTAAGAAGGACATCAAAGCCCTTATAGACATTGAGCCGGCCGGCTGCTAGGATGATATTTTCTTTAGGCGGGCGGGCCTCTTTAGCATGGCTGATCTCAAACATCGGATTAGGCATAATCACGCGATTTTGCACATATGTGTAATGATCCAGATCGAATTTACTAAGCACACTAAGACCTGCAGCCCTCGGATAAAAGATCCGCTTAAGCGCTCGCCAGATCGGACTTTTTAAAAAACGATGATTGGTGTGTTCGGAGACGATGATTTTCTGCCCGACTCCGAGATTTGCGATAAGCGTAAGGACATTGGTATTATCTAAAAACGAGATTACTACGTCAAATTTACGACTTTTTAGAAGCCTGTGCAAGGCTAAAATTTTATCGTAGCGCTTTTTTATATTGCCAAATACTCCTAAATCGCCTACTCCTAAATCCAAGCTAATAAGCTCGATCTTAGGATCTAGCGCGTAAAACGGCTCGTCTGCGTCAAATTTTATCACGCAGACTTCATTCTCACGGCAGAAAAAATTTGCCAGCACGCTTAGCACGCGCTCGGCACCGCCCTTGCCTAAAGCAGAAATTACCATAGCTATTTTCATTTTATGAGCCTAAACTTGTTTTTAAAAATTTCATCGAGTCCTCTCTTTTACGGCGCAACGCCTCATTTACGCCATCCCAATCGATAGTCGCGTCCAACCGCGCGTCTTTGGGATCTTGTAAAGCTCTATCTTCAAGCCCGAACGAGCCCAAAAGTGAGCTAAAGCGCGACGCACCGCGACTAGCATTGACGAGCACAAAAAACGGCTTATTAAAGATTATGGAAAATACGCAGCCGTGAAATGAGTCGGTTAGCACAAACTCCGCGCCCGCAATAGCGCTTAACCATGCTTTTATGCCGATGCGGTTGCCGCGGTCGTTTACCTCATCTATCTCTAGTCCGCTTTGCTTCTTTAGTAGCTCTATCGCCGCTTCTGAGCGAGGCGATGGATCTAGGATATAGGCAAAACCCTTGTGCTTGGGCGCATAGCTTAAAAATTTATCGTAAATCTCTTTGTTAGCCAAAAGCGTAGGATCTAGCACCCAGCTCGCATCTACGCCAAAGCATTCGCGCGCAAGCTTTACACCATCGCGCTCGCGCACCGAAATAGCTTTAAATTTAGCCAAATTTGCAGCGTGAGCTTTTAAATCCGCGGGATTTTTAAGCCCACAGAGCCTATCTCCGCCGAAGCTTGCAGCATAGGCGATCCGCGTGCAGTTAGGCAGCAAAAATCCAAGGCTAAAGCAATCTGCAAAATCCGCAAAATAGCTAGGACGAAAAACCTGATCGCTTCCTAAAATCACCGCTTCAAAGCGTTCTTTCTCGCACAGCGCCTTTAAATCCGCAGGCGTGCAAACAGGCGCGGTTAAGGGGATATTTTCCGCCACAAACTCGCTAGTATCGCGCTCGTAAGAGGGATTAAATTTCGCGCCGCTAAGCTCCTTTTTTAGCGTGCGCGCCACTAAAAATTTAATATACGCAATCGATAGTTTACTTCTTTGTAGGCGCAAGTTTATGAGCCACGGCTCATGCCCTAGCCCCACTAGCACGCGGCTTAGCGCGTAAGCTTGTAAAATTCCGCCGTAATTATTTACTAGCGGCAGGGTAAAAATCCCGATCTTCATGCAAACTTCCTATAAATTTTATATGCCGCGATCTTTGGTAGCGCCAAAAGCGCTAGCACTTTATTCGCAGCGGCAATTTTTTTAAGCCTAGCAGAGATGAAATCATCACAATCAAAATGCGTAGCGCTATATCGCTGGATCTGAAGCTTCTGGCGCAAGATGTAACGCCTAAGCGGGTTTTTCGCGCCGTAAAAAATTTCGTTTTTGCACTCTACCTGGCTTTGCTGCGAGCGCTGCACCTCCGTTGCGGATATCCGCTCGCAAAAAATCTCCTCGCGTGCCTGCTTCGTAGGTTGCGAAAATAGCGCGTCGATCTGAGCTGCGCGCGTAATTACGAGCGATGTGCCGCGCCACTCACTCATTTCGCTTTGCAGCCACGCATCCATCAGTACGACGTCGGCGCATTTGGCAAAAACGTCGGTGCAGGCGTTGCACGCAAGCGGCGTAAAAGCGCGCGAGCTCCAGTATGCAAAGGCGCTACTACTGCGATCGTCTATCGCCTCGCTGCCGTCTGCAGCGCGGAATTTAAAGCCAAAGCTCATCGCACTTTTGCCCGCGATTTTATATCTGTAATTAACTGCTGCGAGCTGCTTACGCTCTTTAAACGCAAGATCTGCCAGCTTATGCGTAAAACCAGCACCCTTGCCCTGTCCGCAAACCAGCCCAATAATAAAGCTTATGCGGGATTTAAGGCGCGGATTTTTACTCGCAGCAAGCCTTAAGGCCTTAGCAAAGCACGGCAGCGCGCTGATCGCGTATCTACCCTCGCGGTGCGACATCTCTTTTAGCACTGCTTCAAGCGTGAGCGGATAGTAAGCGGACGAGCGCGCGCGAGTAAGCTCATCAGCATTTTTTATCACGCTAAATTTAAATAGCGGCACGGAATTTTCGCCCGCATAATTTCGCGCGTTTTTGGAATTCTCGCAAGCAAAATTCTGCGTTGATACGGAATTTTTACAAGAAGCTTTAGAATTCTGTGCGAAATTTTCATTTGTAAAATTCTGCATAGAATTCTGCGTAAAATTTTCGCAAAAGGAATTTTGCGCACTCGTAAAATTTATAGAATCATCGTCCGCCAAATTCTGCGTTAAATTCGGAATTGCGGAATTCTGTTCGGAATTTTTGGTTGCGGAATTTTGCAAATTCTGTGGCTGCGCTAAATTATTGCAGGCAGAAAAATCACGCTTGGAATTTTGGGCTATAAAATCCCCCTCGTCCGCAGGCACGGCGCAAATCGCGTAATCAATGAGCCCGCGCGCAAAAAGCTCGCGAAAAATATAATCTCCCGCGCCGCCGCTTGCACTGCTTAGGCGCTGCGCTTCATCTTTTTTGTAGAATTTGTAAGTAGCTAAAAACCTGCCAAAATCTGGGCTAAAGCTTTCCAGCTCTGCGTATGATTTAGAATTTAGCTCGTTTTCAAGCGTATCTTTTTCGTAAAACGGGCAGACTTTTAGACAAATATCGCATTTGTCGCGGCACCCTTCGCCCTCCTCGGGCGCGTAAAATCCATTGCCTCCAAGCCGCATTTTTAGCACGCCAAAAGGGCAGCTGCTCGCGCAGACGCCGCAGCCGATACAGCGGTCTTTCGTAACCACTTCGCTAATTACATTGAAGCTCAAGCCCGCCTCCTTATCTTAGCTGCAATGCCACCAAAAATCGCGCGCTCGTAATCGTTCATCGCCCAAAAATACGCGCTTAGCACAAACATAGCCGAATAAAGCCCGCCGCAAATTAGCAAAAAACTCACTCCATGCAAGCCTAGTGCATAATTTATCGCTAGGCTTACTGCGATTGCGGGAGCAAATTTTACTACCATCGCGCCGATATTTCGCCAAAATTTAGCGATGTCAAGTCCGATTACACGAGCATAGTAGATATTCATCACGCAGATATTTAGCAAGGTGATCGCAAAAGCTGTACCGCACGCAGCGCCCACGCCACCGTAAGCCTTAGCTAGCGGGATAGAAATAGCGATATTTGCGAGCGTGACGCAAAACGCGGCGATTGAGCGAAATTTGACTTTGTTTTTTGCCTGAAGCACGGCTAGGCCTAAATTTTGAATCAACGGCACGCTTACTGGAAGCACCAAAATAAGCGCGATTGTATATGAAATTTCATAATTTGCGCCAGCCCATAGCACGATAAATTCCCGTCCAAAAATCACCAAAAGCGACGCGATAAAAAATATCACGTAAAATTGCAGCCTGCCTATTTTGATAAATTCCGCGCTAAGCTCGGAATCGGTGGAGTTTGCAGAGACCATTTTGGCGATTTTAGGAAGCATTACGCCGCTAATAGTGAGCGAAAGCGTGACGAAAGTGGCATTTATCGTGCTTGCTACGGCATACGTGGAGACCGCCGTAGCGCCTGCTACAGCGCCTAAGATAAAATTATCGACATTCCAGTTTACTTGATCGACTACGATGCCTAAAAATATAAAAAACGAGTAGCCAAAAATTTGCTTAAGCGTGGGGGCGTCGAAATTTCGCACGCTTATCACGGGCGAGACTTTGCTTTTGCAATAGATGAAATCCGCCGCGACGCAGATTAAATTTACCGCCGTAGCGATGATTACGATCGCGATAGCCTTATATCCCAAAAGTAGCGCAGGCACCGCAACTAGCGGCAGAGCGATCGTACGAAAGATCCCAACTAGCTTAATAAATACGAAATTCTCATGCGCCGTAAGGATCGACGAATAGATGCTAAAAGGAAAGCTAATCGCTAAATTTGCAGTTAGTAGCATTAGCATAATGCGAATTTCACCCATCTCACTAGTACTTAGCTTAGCGCCAAAAATCGCGTGCAGATTGGCTAGCAGCGCAGCTCCTGCAAGCACGATCACCGCGCTCATTACCAGATACACACTAAAGATCGTTCCGTGCAGCTTATGCATGCGCTCCACTTCGCCGCTTGAGACGTATTTGGCGGTATAGACCGTCACGGCATTGCCGAAACCCAAATCTAAAATCGCCAAATAGCCGATAACGCTGCTAGCCAAAGAATATAGCCCAAACTCGCTCTGCCCCAGCGCCCGCAGAAAAAACGGCGTATAAACCAAAGTAAGTATCGTAGAAACAAAGATATTCACATACGATAGCACGACGCCAAGCTTGCGCTGCGCGGCTTCGGGGGCGTTTAGAATTTTAAGCAAACAAGGCTTCCTTTTGCTCGCCGCGATTAAACGCGGCGGAGTAAAATTTTAAAATTTCAAATCTCACTTTCACGCTAGAACCTAGAGCTTCTTTTCCCAATTAAGCGCGCTTAGGATGATCTCATCCAGACTCTCGTGCTCAGGCTGCCACGAAGTTTTGGTGCGAATTTTATCCGCATTTGAGATGAGGCAGGCAGGATCGCCGGCTCTGCGCGGAGCGATCTGCACTTTAAAATCCACGCCGCTTACTTTTTTAGCTTCATTGACGACCTCTTTTACGCTAAAACCCGTGCCATATCCTACGTTAAAAACCGCGCTGTCGTTACTTTGCAGATAATCAAGTACCGCCAGATGCGCGCTTGCGAGGTCCTCTACGTGGATATAATCGCGTATGCAGGTGCCGTCCTTGGTGTCGTAATCATCGCCGAAAATGCTCATCTTATCGCGCTTACCAACGATCGTCTGGGTCGCTACCTTAATTAGATGCGTCGCATTCGGATAGTTTTGCCCGATCGTGCCGTCGCTTGCCGCACCCGCAACGTTGAAGTAGCGCAAAATTCCATATTTAAAATTCGGATTTGCCGCTGCCGCGTCTTTTAGCACCCACTCGACCATCAGCTTGCTTCTGCCGTACGGATTGATCGGATTTTGCGGGGTTTCCTCGCTTACTTGCGGGACGCCTGGCTCGCCGTAGGTCGCCGCAGTGGAGCTAAAGATAAAGTCCTTCACGCCGTATTTGTTCGCAAGCGCGATCAAATTCATCGCGTTGGCGGTGTTGTTTAGATAGTATTTTAACGGATTTTGCGTGCTTTCAAAAACCTCGATAAACGCCGCGAAGTGAATGATCGCATCAAACTTCTCGCGCTTAAAAAGCTTCTCGATTGCGGGAGTGTTTTCTAGGCTCTCTTGTACGAACTCAAACTCGCCTATTTTGCGAAGCGCCTCGATCGCTCGCATCGAGCCTTTGCAAAGATTATCCAGTATGACGACGTCGTGGCGGTTCGCTTCTAAAAGCGCCTTTGCGACGTGGCTACCGATGTATCCCGCGCCGCCGGTGATTAAAATTTTCATCTATTCTCCTTCGGATCAAATTTATCAAAATATGCGATTATAGCCCCTTAGATTAAATCGCTGGTCGCACGCGCAAAAATACGGGGAAGCGCGGCTTTTTCTCGCGGGTTAGGTTTTGGTATTGATAGGTGATGATCGTGCCTACTTTAGGCGGATTTGCCCGCATTTCGTCGCTAAAGCCCGTGCCTACTTTAAATTTCACCCCACTACGTAGATCCACGCAGCTAAGCGAGCCCATCTTGCCCTCGTTTTTGCCGTAGCCGGGGTTGATTTTTACGACCTTGCACTCGCTATCGTGCGTCTTTTTGTATTTTAAAATTTTATCGCTGCGGCCGCTTTCATAAAGCGCGTTTGGATCGCGCAGCACGACCCCCTCGCCGCCAGCGGCGATGACGCGATCAAAATACGCCTGCACGTCGGCGTGCGTGCTTACCGGGGTTTGCTGCACGATGAGCAAATTTTGCGCGCCGCTTGAGGCGATAAAATTTCTTAAAATTTCCATCTTCGCGCTTAGGTTTTTCTGCTCCTTCGGCAGGTCGAATGCGTAAAATTTCACCCTGCTCCAGCGCTCATCTGGCACGCTAGAAGAGACGATCGAGACGAGCTGCTCAAACTCTCCGCGCGCCGTGTATAGCTCGCCGTCCACGAAAAACGGCGGGAAGCC
>NZ_CALIMY010000121.1 GCF_938045205.1 uncultured Campylobacter sp. | reverse complement strand
TAAATTTGAAGAAATTTTGGCCGCCCTTGCTGTGCTTAAAAAACCGTGCTCGCTTGAAGCGATCGCGCCGTTTACGGATTTAAACAACGAATTTTACTGCGAGCTGGCGGACAATTACGCGCGGAAAGATGAAGCGCGCGAGGAGCCCGAATATAAATATTTCAGCGTTTTTACCCTGGACTTGGGTGAGGATAAGGTAAAAACGCTCGTGTTTTTAAAGAAATTTTTTGACGACGAGAGCTTTGCGGCGACTAAAAATAGGACGCAAAATTTGCCGCTTTGCGTATTTAACGGCATAGAGGAGCTGGCGCTGCCGTTGCAAGATAAACTCGCCTCGCTCGGAGTTAAATTTCACGCCAGTGAGATAACTTTTAGCGAATTTATCGCGCGGAGTGGCTAAGCGAGCAAATTTTAAAATTTTAACTCTCGCTGCTGCTAAATTTAAAATCTAGCGGCGAGTAATCCTATAAATTTTGTTCTCATTCGCTTACTATTACTGTGCGTTAACAGCTTTGCGTACGCTGGAGCGAAAATTAAAGCGTAAAATCAAAATGTAAAATTGAAGTGGATTTTAAGCGCCCTACTTCGTTTTTTACTTGCAGTAGGGCAAATTTGCTTAAAGTAGTGAACTAAAGCGAGGCTAAAATTATCCAAACCTTGGATCTATTATCTTGCTCAGTTAGAGCAGCTGTTGCGAGCGACGAGCTCTGCAAAATCTAGGGCTGCGTCGTAGTCGGGCTCAGAGGCTATGTCGCTTACGAGCTCTTTATAAACCACAACGCCTGCGGTATCTATGACGAAGATCACTCTGGCGCTAAGACCTGCTAATGCACCGCTGGCGATTAGGGTGCCGTAGCGGCGGCAAAATTCCTTATCGCGGAAATCGCTTGCAACGCGTAGATTTTTGATTCCCTCAGTCGTACAAAACCTCCCCATCGCAAACGGCAAATCCATCGAAACGACGATTACTTCAGTGTTAGGAAGCGATGCGGCGCGCTCGTTGAACTTACGTGCCTCCGTCGCGCAGACGGGCGTATCTAGCGATGGCACAGCGACTATGATTTGCACGTGCTTGCCGCTAGCGATCTCAATTTCGCTTAGATCTTGAGCTACTAAGCGCACTTGCGGCGCGCGATCGCCTAGATTTATCTCTTGCCCGCTTAACTCTACGGGCTTTCCTTGAAATGTTACTGTTGGCATTTTTGTCCTTTGTTTTGAATTTGTAGCGGCGAATATACAAAAATTCCTTAAATTTCAGGTAAAATTGCTTTAAAAATCAAGGAGAGCAGATGGGCGAAGATATTTGGGGCAGCAGCAGCAATCCTGCGTCGCTAGCCAGCATAAGACGTAAAAGCGGCGAAGAAAAAAAGCCCCTGGATGAGAAGCCACAGGAGCAATCTGAGAATTTAGATTTAGCGCAAGAAGAACTTGCGGCGGATGATACTAGCGAGCAAAATTCCACGGCTCAGAATTCTATAGAGCAAAATTCCACTTCCATAAGGCAAAATTTTACTCCACAGAATTCTGCGGAGCAAAATTTAGCTTTTGCAGCTCAAGGCTTGGATGAAGAAAATTCTATTTTGCGAGATTCTGCTGCGACAGGCTCTAGCGAGCAAGATTCTAACGCCAAAGGCTTGAATTCTACCGAAAATGCTGCGAACTCGCAGAATTTTGTGGAGCAAAATTCCACTTGGCAAAATTCAGCTTCCTTAAATTCCGATAGAATTAACTTTACGCAAAGCTCAACTAGGGCTTACGATCTAAATAAAGCCTACGCGTTTTATATGTTCCTAGGGCCTTTCGGCGCGCATAGATTTTATCTTGGGCGTATAATCTCTGCGATTTTTCAGCTTTTAGGCGGGCTGCCATTTCTCATCTGGCTTTTTTTAGTAGTGGTTACTGTCATGTGGACGAGTATAGAAGGTAACGAGCTGTTGGCGCTTATAAACTCGTCTCGTCCGGATTTAGGAGTGCAAGCATCAGACCTAAAGGATATAGAACAGGGCTTTTTTCATTTTATGGTTATTTTCTCGGTGCCTAATGTTTTGTTTTTAATTTGGCTTATTAGCGACTTTTTTAGGTTGCCTGATATGGTGCGAAAGCTAAATGTATCCGTAGGCGCGGGAGCAATCCTGTATGTTTATGCGGATGACGCTAAAGAGCAGAGCGAAAATCTATCTACTGCCAAAACTACCCTTTACATAGCGTTTGGGCTTGAGGCGTTAAATGCGGTAGGCAGATATATCAAGAATGTAGATAAAGTGGGTGCGTTGGAGGGCGTCGGACTTATATCTATGATATGCCTAGCTGTGGGGCTATATTTTTTAGCGCGCGCTATACGCAGCACCGATCTGCTATCAAACGCCGTGTTAGTCGGGGTTTCCTCGGCTATAAGCGCAGTAAGTACTATATTTGTAGGATTTGAATTGTTTAAACCATCAGTTTTTATGATAAGCATTTATTGTGTATGCACAGCGGTATATCTGATCTATCAGCTGCTAGTTAGTAAAGAGCTTTATGATTGTAGCGGAGAGAAAAACTATCTAAGAGCGTTTTATGTTATTGCAGCTACGGAGATAGTAACTCTAGTCTTGATAGCGCTTGACTCGCAGCTTTTCGCTTTAGTATTTGCCATAGGGTGGTTAGCTTCGGTAGTTTTAAATGTTTCGGCGGTTTATGGCACTAGGGAGGTTACCGCTTCAAAAGGCGGCTACGGCCTAGTGCATCTGGCGTATCACGTAAGGCAGATGAACGGGCGGGAGTTTTAGGTATTTAAATTTAAGGGGCGATTAGTATAATCCTATATTATTTTAAAAAAGGAGTTTTAAATGACTTTTATGGAGTCTGTGCAAACTTGCGTAAAGCAAAAATACGCCGCATTTAGCGGGCGAGCATCGAGGTCGGAGTACTGGTGGTTTTTTCTATTTACCGTGCTTGGCGGGATTGTTTTGAGCTTGATAGATGGCGTTTTAGGCACTACGATAGGGTATAATCAAATAATAGCCGGCAAAATCGTCCATCAAGAAATCGGCATTATAGATGCGCTTTTTCAGCTAGCTATGCTCGTGCCAGCCATCGCCGTATCAGTCAGGCGACTACATGACACCGATAGAAGCGGCTGGTTTTTTCTGCTTATTTTAACGCCGATCGTGGGTGCTTTTTTCGGCGATATCGGGCTTTTGGTATCATTTGTGGGTTGGATAGTGCTGCTTGTGTTTTTCGTGCAGCGCGGCGATAGCGGGTCCAATCGCTTCGGATACGATCCGCTATGATAAAGCTCTAAAGATTTGCGGAATTTTAGAATTATAAAATTCCGTGCAGATAAAATTCTTTGTATTATCACTTAAAATTCTATGCATAAGCACTGTGTAGCGCTCAATTTTTCTTAGAATAAGCTTTTCAAATCCTCTTTAATTGATTGCCATTATCTGTAACTTAGAATTTTTATATTATAATGGCGCTTAAAATTTTATTTTAGAAAGGATGAAAATGAAAGAGAGAATCGAGGCGCTGTTTGCGCAAAACCCTAAAATTTCGATTGCGCAGATCTGCAAGGAGCTCGGCGCCAAGGAGATCGACGTGCTGCTAAACCTGCCCGAGCGCTTCGGAAAGAGCGCCGGCGGCGATAAATTCTGCGAGGTCATTAGGGAGCTTGAGGGCTGGGGTGAGGTGCTTTTTGTAAAAAATACGCCGAGCTTCATCATCGAGTTTAAAACCAAGATCCCAAGCGGCAAGAGCGCGCGCGGATATTATAATTTCGGCATGGGTGCAAACGGCGATGAGGCGCATGGGCTGGGCATTTTGGGGGGTCATCTAAAGACGGATGAGATCGATAAGATTATCCTCGTGACGCAGACTTTCATGGGGATGCTCTCGAAATTCGTGGGCTTTTACGACAAGGCGGGCGAGAATATCTTTAAAATTTACGTCTCGCGCGATGAGAAAGGACAGCTGCTAGCCGAGCAAGACGCGAAATTTGAAGCGTTAAAAGCCGCGATTTAGCGCTCGCGCAAGACCGCTCTTGCGCGGTTTGCGTAAAATTTTGCCCTTGCGCGGGCATTTGAGCTTGATCTCGCCTTTTGCGCGCGAGATCAAATCCGTAAAATTCTACTGCAAAATAACACTGCGCGCACCACTGCGCGTTTGCGCTCAAAATCGATCCGCGCTGCGCTCTCTTTATCTCCCGCCTATGCGTATTTATGGTTTTGATCTGCGGCGCAGAATTGCCTCCTTTTCTCGCCGCCTTCATTCAGAATCGATCTTGTCGGTTTGATTTACCAAACTGACTTTAGCGCGCGGGAATTGTTTTTTTGAATTTGACGCAGGATCGTCCTTTTCTTCATTTCATCCCAAGCGCGCGCAGTATCTCGGGCGCAGAGAATTTGAATTTAAACGGGCTTGCGGCAGGGCGAATTAAACGGATAAAATTTAGTCGGAGGATTTGTGCAGCGGCTTTTTAGCGGCCTTAAATTTTAAATTTTAGATTTGCTGCGCCGCGCCACCGTAAGGCGTAAATTTCGATCACGGGCTGTTTTGATCGAGCGCAACTTCGGGTGATCACAATTTTAAGCGCGCATGATTTTAAAATTTGCGCCGCGCCGCTAGCTTTATTCTATCTTGTCGCGCAGGGTTCCGTTCTACCGCACCTATCTTCTGCCGCATCTCGTCTTGCCTCGCTCTCCTTTCTGCCCTGCGCCCACTCTTTTTTAAAGAAAGGCGTGCGACCTAGATAAAACCGCCCTACTTCGGATCAAAATTTTATTTTTCCTCAAAACAGATCCCGACAAAGATAAAATTTTATAAAATCTACCATTTTAATTTCATATCTCAAAAACTTTCCGCCGCCACGCAAGGAGCGTCAAATTTTAAAATTGAAATTTTATACGTTAAGCTTAAAGCTTATAAAACTCCGATATTTAGGGCAATACAGACCTGAATTTTTATCTTTTATTGCTATAATTCCCTCATAAATTTAAATCTTAAGATTAAAAAGTATTCTTAAGAATTTTATAAGACGGAGGAGATCTTGAATAGATTGATCTTAAAGATTTACGCGTGGCAAAATACCGCTACGCCGTGGTTTTGGCTCTTTGTGATAAGCGCAGGCTATCTTGCGACATCATATTTTTTCTTTCAGCGCTACCTTTTTATGTCGCCTACGCAGATGAGCGCCCTCGTGCGTCTGGGCTTTGCCGTAGCGGGCGTGGGCGCACTCATCGGCTTGCTGCTGCCGTTTGGCTTCATAGCAAGGCTCGTTGCTTATGCGCTCGGATTTGCGGGCGCGATATACGGCTATTTACAAAGCTCCGCGTCGCACCCCGCCGCAGATACGGCAAATTGCCTCGCAGCACCCGCTTTTCCTTTTGCGGCGCCGCTTGATAGCCTGCTGCCGGAGCTATTTCGCCCCGCAAGCTGCACGGGTACTCCGTCCTTTCCCACAGGCACCGCACTTAGCGATGTGCAGAGCTTTTTCGGCGGATTTTACGGCGAGGGATTTTATCTGGTGCCGAGCATTAAATTTGCAGACGCGGCGCAGTGCGCGCAGGTAGCGTTTGCGGCATTCGCGGCTGTTTTGGCCGTGATGTTTGCGAGTTTTTTATACGGCAGATTTACGAGAAGTTTTTAAAATTTTAAGAAAGGATAAGCATGAAGTTTTTAAATTCTATTGCGGCTGCGGCGGCTCTTGCGGCTGTGATCGCAAGCTACGCTGGCGCCGAGGTTAAGGCGGGCGAGACGCTTTACGGCACGGTGCTAAAGCAGGTAAGCGTAAGCGGCGATTTGTCGCATAAGGACGGCAGGCTGCTACCTACGAATGCCATAGAGGTCTTGGAGGTCAAGGACGGAGCAGTGAAATTTTCGCTCATCGGCTATCAAAATCCAAAGGCGCCGAACGTTATTTATTTCACGCCTAAAGCGCGCATAATCGCGGTGGCGTTTTCGAAGCAGGCTAAATTCCAAAGCGAGAGCTTGGGCGAAGAGGACGGCTTTAATAAGGTTAAAATAACCGCCTACACCGACGAGGGCGCGCTAAGCGGCGACGTGGATAAAATTTTCGCGGGCGCTAAGGAGAAATTTGAAGCCTCGTGTAGCGTCTGTCACGCTCTGCACCAGCCCGCCGATTATGAAGCCAACAGATGGCCGGGCTACATCAAATCGATGCTTTCGCGCACGCCTATTAGCAAAGACGAGAGCTGGACTGTGGTGCAGTATCTACAAAAGCACTCCAAAGATGTAAATTTAAAGGATATGAAATGAAAAGACGAAATTTTTTAAAGCTCGGCGCGGCGGTCTCGGCGCTTCCGCTGATACCAAGCTCGATGCTCGCGGCGGATAAACTCACCGCGCTTAAGAAAAACGGCGAAATTTTAACCGCGGCGCGATGGGGAATTTTAAAAGCGAGCGTTAAAAACGGCAAGATCGTAAAATCTGCGCCGTGGAAGATCACCTCTAAAATTCCCAATACTCTTCAAAATACGATGGCGGATCTCGTTTATAACACGCGCGTCAAGGCGCCGATGGTGCGAAAATCATATCTCGCTGATCCCGATAATCCCAAGCCTGAGCTTCGAGGGCTTGACGAATGGGTCGAGGTAAAATATGAAGACGCGATCAAGCTCGTCGCGCGCGAGCTTAAAAAGACGCGCGAGCAAAAGGGTGCGGACTCGGTGTTTGCGGGCAGCTACGGCTGGCAGAGCACGGGCAACGTGCATGTCTCAAGGACGCTGCTTCATAGATTTATGAATTTAACCGGCGGCTTTACGGGCGTCACGGGCGATTACTCCACGGGCGCGGCACAGGTCATAATGCCGCACGTAACGGGTTCAAACCAGGTCTATGAGCAGCAAACCTCGTGGCCCGTAGTACTTGAAAACTCCAAAGTCGTGGTCTTTTGGGGTCTAAATCCGATCTCTACGCTTCGCGTAGCGTGGACGAGCTCGGATGAGCAGGGATTTAAGTATTTCGAGCAGCTAAAAAATAGCGACAAAGAGATCATCATCATCGATCCGATCAAAACCGTAAGCGGCAAGTATTTCGAGGGCAAGGCGAAATGGATCACCCCTCGCCCGAACACCGACGTAGCGATGATGTTAGGCATGGCGCAGCACCTCTATTCGCAGGGCAAGTACGATAAGGAATTTTTACAAAACTACACCGTGGGCTTTGAAAAATTCGTACCGTACCTCACGGGGCAGAGCGACGGCGTGGCTAAGACGCCCGAGTGGGCTAGTGAAATTTGCGACATTAGCGCGGACGTGATCAAAGAGCTTGCGATAAAATTTTACGAAAACCGCACGATGATAATGGCGGGCTGGGGTATCCAGCGCGCTCATCACGGCGAGCAGGCGCACTGGATGATCGTAACTTTGTGCGCGATGCTAGGACAGATCGGACTTGCAGGAGGAGGCTTCGGCTTTAGTTACCACTACGCTAACGGCGGCGCGCCTACCTGCGCGGGCGGCGTGATCGGCGGAATGAACGCGGCAAGCGTCGGAGTCGTTAAGGACGGCAAATTTTTAGGGCTTGCGCAGGATCAGAAGCAAGGCGGTGAAGCTACTCAAGCGTGGCTGGTAAATACGGCGAAGGTCGCTTTCCCTTTAGCTCGTATCGCGGACGCGCTACTAAATCCGGGCAAGACGATCGACGCGAATGGCGCAAAGATCACTTATCCGAAGATCGATTTTATCTACTGGGTCGGCGGAAATCCTATCGTGCACCATCAAGACACCAACACTAACATCAAAGCTTGGCGCAAGCCGCGCACCATCGTAGTAAATGAAATTTACTGGACGCCGACTGCGAAGATGGCGGACATCGTGTTCCCGACCACGACGGAGTATGAGCGCAACGACATCACGATGAGCGGGGACTACTCCAATATGCATATCATCCCGATGAAGCAGGTCGTCGCTAAGCAGCACGGCGCGAAGGACGATTATCAAATTTTTACTGATCTTTGCAAGGCTTACGCAGACGGACTTGCCGAGGCTTATACGGACGGCGGCAAAACGGAGATGGATTGGATCAAAGAATTTTACGAAGGGGCAGCTAGCGCCGTGAATGCAAACACCGCTTTGGGAATACAGATGCCGAGCTTTGAGCAGTGGTGGGAGAAAAACGAGCCGACGGAATTTTACGAGACGCCAGAGAATGCCGCCTACGTGAGCTTTGAGGATTTTAGAAACGATCCCGTTTTGGAGGCTTTAGGAACGCCTAGCGGGCTAATTGAAATTTACTCCGATACGATAGAAGCGATGAACTACAAAGACTGCGGCGCGCATCCGATGTGGTTTGAGCCCGTCGAGTGGCTCGGGATGAAGGATAAGCCTGCGAAATTTCATCTGCTTAGCCTGCATCCGCTTGATCGCTTGCATTCGCAGCAGAGCAACACCTCAAATCGCAAGAGATACGCCGTCGCGGATCGCGAGCCGGTGCTAATAAATACCGAGGACGCTAAAGAGCTCGGCATAAAGCAGGGCGATCTGGTGCGCGTGTATAACGCTCGCGGCGAAATTTTAGCGGGAGCCAATGTAAGTGACGACATAATGCGCGGCGTGGTGCAGATATTCGAAGGCGCGTGGTACGATCCTAATGCCGAGGGGCTTTGCAAAAACGGAAATCCGAACGTGCTTACGATCGATCTTCCTACGAGCGAGCTTGCCAACGGCAACATCGCGCACACGGTGTTAGTAAATATCGAGCTTTATAAACACAAGGCGGGCGAGGATATCAAACTAACCGCGTTTATGCCGCCTAAAGGGGCGAAGTAAGGATTGTGGGCGGTTTGGGGTTTAAGACTGGCTCATTGCTGGCTTGGACTAGATACGCCGATCCTCTACAGGCTTTAGCCAAACTCGCCGTGGTTTTGCTACGGCGAGGTATATCGATTTCGACTTGCCGCGGCTTTATATAGTCGCGGCTGTGTATCGGGACCAATTTGCTTGCTACAGCCTCGCGACTTCAACGATAGGTCGCAGAGCTGATTTAAATTTTATAACCTTGCGCTTGCAGTGATGACTGAGTTGATTTGACTTATCGTAACTTTGAGTTGCGGCAGGCTGGAGATAACAGCGAGCAATATTTGCCTCGCCGCTCTACTCTCTATTTGCTCGTGAAATTCTCGCTAAATTTAAGAACTTGCCGTTTGAACTAGAATTTTAATCCAAACTAAAAAACCGCCTAAGCTTCCATTTAAAATTTTTCTTCGGAATTTGCGTATCGCTAAAATCGTCTCTGTAAATTTCGTTTTTATCGGTGAAATAGCTGCTATTTTGAGCCTGCGGTATAAAGTCGGTCCGATCTTCTATTTTTACGTTTAGCGCCTTGAAATATTGCAGTAGCTCATGATACTCTTTTGCAGATACCGCATTTACTAAAAAGAAATTTCTGTTATTAAATTTGATGACGAAATTTCTTTTTAGTAACCAAAGGGGCTCCGAGCTCTTTTTGAGTCTGTAAATTTTATACGGCAGAGCAAATATAAAATATAGCATTAGATGCTTTATATAAAGAACAAGTTTGCCTATATGAACGCCTATACTTGAATATCTATATAACTCATACGAGCTTAAATAATGAAACCTGCCGTAGGAGGTTTCTAATTCGCATACTACGCAGAAATGAACGCTAGATATATTTGCGGACGGAGCTGGGGCTATCTTAGTTTCGGAGATTATACTATTTTTTATCTTCATATTTCCGTTATAGCGGATCAGGCTGTTTGAAAAATAAAAATAGCTCGGATTTTTGGAAAAATTTTGCTCTGCCGAAATCCTAAATCGTATGAAAGTATATGTCGCGAAAATTAAAGAAATGATACCGAAAGCGCTAAATTTTCCCGTAGTGCCGGTAGTAATCAGATCATAACTTAAAAGCAAAAAACACAATATGCAAGTAAATATATTCCAAGAAAATACATGATAGACGGTGTAATCGTTTATGATCAATGGCTCTTTGTCGTAGTCTCGCATAAAATTCCCATTTGTAAAATTTTGGCGCATTTTATCCTTTGAGCGCTTACGAAGTATTTAAAATTTTATCTTAACTGCAGTTTCGATATGCGTTTAGCGAGGCGTGAAGTGACGAATAGAAATTTAAAGGCAAAAGACGACTTTAGCTTCGGAAGACGACTTTAGCTTCGGTAATTTCGCTATTTTGGCGAACCTAAAGAGCTGCATTACTAAAATAAATTTAATCCGCAAATTTCGCTTTCAAATTTGCGGATTTTAAAGAAAGCTCGGCGAAATCGCTTTAAAGCAAACTCTACGAAATCGCGCAAAGCAAGCACGTCACGCAAAATAATCAAATTTTATCGAAATAATCAAATTCCACCGAAGCGATCAAATTTTACCGAAACGTGCAAATTCCGCCGAGCCCAAAAAATCAAGCAACTAAAATTTATTCCTTCGGCGCGATCATATCCTCAGGCACCACCCACGCGTCAAATTCCTCGGCGGTTAGTATGCCCGATTTTATCGCTTCCTCACGCAGCGTTGTACCGTTATGGTGCGCGGTTTTGGCGATCTTGGCGGCATTTGCGTAGCCGATGTGCGGATTTAGCGCGGTTACTAGCATTAGACTTTCGTGCAGTAGCTTGTCGATTTTCGCGGCGTTTGCCGTGATACCGCATGCGCAGTGTTTCTCAAAGCTGTTCATAGCGTCGCTTAGCAGGCGGATGCTTTGGATGAGGTTGTACGTAAGCACCGGCTTAAAGACGTTTAGCTCGAAGTTGCCCTGGCTTGCGGCGATGGAGATCGCGACGTGGTTGCCCATCACCTGCGCGGCGACCATCGTGACGGCTTCGCACTGCGTCGGATTTACCTTGCCCGGCATTATCGAGCTTCCGGGCTCGTTTTCGGGGATGTTTATCTCGCCGATACCGCATCTTGGCCCGCTTGATAGCCAGCGCACGTCGTTTGCGATCTTCATCAAATTCGCCGCCAGACCGTTTAGCGCGCCGCTTAAAAACACCTCGGCATCGTGGCTGGTTAGGCCGTGAAATTTATTCGGATGGGATTTAAATTTAAACGCCGTGCCCGTTAGCGCGTTTAGCTCGTCGCTTACCATCTCGCTAAATTTCGGGTGCGAGTTTAGCCCCGTGCCCACCGCGGTGCCGCCGATAGCAAGCTCCTGCAAAAACGGCATAGTGGCGAGGATCTGCGCCTTGCTCGCCTTTAGCATATGCGCGTAGCCGCTAAATTCCTGCCCGAGCGTGAGCGGCGTGGCGTCTTGCAGGTGAGTGCGGCCGATCTTTACGATCCTCGCAAACTCGGCGGTCTTTTTATCCAGCGTCGCTTCAAGTTTTTCGATAGCGGGTAGTAGCTTTTTTTGAAGCTCGAGCACAAAGGCTATTCGCATCGCCGTAGGATAGGTGTCGTTTGAGCTCTGGCCTTTATTTACGTGATCGTTTGGATGCACGAATTTTGCGTCTTTAACGTCCAGCGCAGCTTTATCGCGGAAATTTAGCCCCAAAATCTCCATCGCGCGGTTTGAAACGACCTCGTTTAGATTCATATTCGACTGCGTACCCGAGCCCGTCTGCCACACGACTAGGGGGAAATTTCCGTCCAGCTTGCCGTTTAAAATTTCATCGCACGCCTGCGCGATCGCCTCAGTGCGAGGTTCGTCTAGGCGGCCTAGCTTACGATTAACAAGCGCGCACGCCTTTTTTAGATAGGCAAAACCATCTATGACCTCTCGCGGCATCGTCTCCAGCCCCACTCCGATCTCGAAATTTTCATGGCTGCGCTGCGTCTGCGCACCCCAATATTTTTCATTCGGAACCTTCACCTCACCCATCGTGTCTTTTTCGATACGAAATTCCATAATTAATCCTTTCCTAAGAAGTTTTTAAAATTATAAATCAATATATAAATTATAATTGAATTTAAATCGTAATATTTCTCTTGCGACGAGAAAGGCGGCCCTAAATTAGCGATATTAAAATTTTACTAGAATCTCGCCAAGATGGGGCATTCTTACTACACAGTTAAACTAAAGGTGCTTATTTCGCTTCGCCCAGAGCATCATCTTTATCGCGCAACTCCCGCTCGTACTTTTTGGTGACTTTTACTAGCGAGACCCTCGTGCCATCCATTCGCAGCACTTCGTAATCGCAGTTTTCATCGCTTATTTTATCGCCGATTTCAGGTAGGCTGCCGAAGAGATTAAAGACGTAGCCGCCGATCGTTAGCTGCTCGGTCTCCTCATCAAAGTCGATGCCCATCACCTCCTCGACGCCTTCGATCTCGAAGCGGCCTCTAAACTCAAAGGTATTCTCGTCGATACGTTTGAAATTTTGTGCATTCGCGTCATGCTCGTCGTTGATGTCGCCAAAAATTTCTTCTATTATATCTTCCATCGTCAAAAATCCCGCCGTACCGCCGTATTCGTCGATAACGAGCGCGGCGAAGATACGCTGTTTATTCATCATCGGTAAAATTTTAGAGATCGGGCTGTTTTCAGGCACGATGATGAGTTTGCGCACGATCTTATCGAAGCTTCGCTCACCCTTTTGCTGGATGATGTCGCGGATGTGGATGAGGCCTAGGACGTTATCCTTGCTGCCGTCGATATATGGAAAGCGCGTAAATTTCGACTGCAATACGGTTGCATAGTTTTCGTCGTAGCTTTTTTGCTTATTTAGGCATATGAGATCGCGCCTCGGCGTCATTATCTCTTTAGCGACCGTGTCGCTGAAATCGACGGCATTTTTGATGATCTCGGTCTCTAGGCTATCGAGCACGCCGCCCTTTAGGCTCTCGCTTGCGATGATTTTGATCTCTTCGTCAGAAAGCGCGAGCTCGCTCTCTTTAGCGGGTTTTACGCCGATTATTTTAAGTGAAACGGCGGCGATGAAGTCAAACGCCTTGATGATCGGAAAAAACATAATCCAAAAAATATGAAGCGGTCTAGAGATGAAAAGCACGATCTTCTCGGTTTTAGCAATAGCGATGGATTTTGGCACCAGCTCGCCGAGCACGACGTGAAATAGCGTAACGAGCGTAAAAGATATGACGAAGGCGATCGTATGCGCCGCTGCTCCGCTGCCTATGCCGATGGATCTTAGCGGCAGCTCAATCAGTCTCGATACTGCTGGCTCACCGATCCAGCCGAGGGCGAGCGAGCTTATCGTAATGCCTAGCTGAGTGGCGCTAAGATAGGTGTCAAGGGAGTTTGAAATTTTAAAAGCGAGCTTTGCGTTTGGAATTTTATCCTTGATAAGCTCTTCGAGGCGAGACTTTCTTACTTTGACGATTGAGAATTCCGAAAGAACAAAAAAAGCATTCATAAAGATGAATACAAAAGCTAAAACTAACATTAAAACCGAACTGTCCGTGTCCAAATTTCTTATCCTTTGAAATTTAAAAATAAATATTTATGATTATATCTAAAAACGCTTTAAAATCCAAAAGGCGTGGAAAATGCCTCGCGCCCGTGCGTAGAATTTTGCGGTAATTTAAAATTTCGCGCTGCGGCAGGCCTTTGTCTCAGCGAGATTTTATCGCGATAGAGCTTCGGCACGGCGGCGGATAATCCTAGCGCCGCGCGCAAGCCCATTAAGAAATTTAAATGCGACGATAAAACCTGCTACTTAAAAAGCCTTAGCGCGCAAACTCTTGCGAAATTTTAAATCGCAAGACTATCTATTTCTTGTGGCAGCCTCGTAAAGCGGCAAGACTTTCGGCATCACCTCTTTTAGATCGGCGATGCGATCGTCGTTTGAAGGGTGCGTGGACATAAATTTAAGCGGATGGCTCTCATTTAGCTTATTCATCTTCTCCCAGACGTTTATCGCCGCCCTTGGATCGTATCCTGCGCGCGCCATCAGCTCAACGCCCATCAGATCGGCCTCAGTCTCATGCGTGCGCGAAAACGGCAGCGTGAATGTGTACTGCGCCGCCATGTTCAAAGCCGCTGAGCCTAGATCTCCAAGCCCTGCTGCGGAGCTTGCTACGGCGATACCGACATCTTTCATCTGTTCAGTCGAGGCTCGCTCGCGGCTGTGTTCGCGCAGTGCGTGAGACATCTCGTGCCCCAAAATAGCAGCCAGCTCGGCATCGGTAAGCTTAAGCTTTTCGATGATGCCCGTATATACGACGATGCGACCGCCAGGCATACACCAAGCATTGATCGTAGGGTCGTTGATGACGTTTACCTGCCAGTTCCATTTCAGTGCGTCTTTGCGAAATGCGCCGACTTGAGCGATTAGGCGCTTCGAGATGCCTCTAACGCGATCAGTTAGCTTTTTATCGGTATTTAGGACATGTTTGGCGTTTGCTTGGGCGGTAATCTGCCTGTAGGCAAGCGCGGCACTTTGATCCATTTCAGCTTCGCTTACGGTGATGAATTGCGAGCGGTCGATGCCTACGGCACCGCCTTGCGTGGTGCTCGCGCAGCCGGTAAAAATCATCATCGCAGCAAAGGATATTAAAAGAGCTATTTTTTTCATCTTTTCTCCTTAAAATTTTGCGGCGATTTTAGCGAAATTTGATTAAATTTTTAGAATTTTATTTTGAATTGCCGTATTTTGCAGGCGCGATCTATTTGTAATTTGTCGTGAAATTTAAGAACACCCGTCGCCTTTAAAATAGGATTGGGCTTTGTAATTTAACGATAAAATTTAGCGGTGATTTCGCAGAATTTTATCGCGGCGTAAACGAGGCATTGCTATGTGAAAGTAGTGATTTTATCTAAACGCGGCGTTGCATAAACAAGGTGCCTCTACGCCTAAATAGAGCAGAGATTGGGGCCGCGGTTTTAAATTTATGCTGCGTAGGCTACGATAAATCCGGCGAAATTTTATTTGCACTAAGCGCTCAGTTTGGGCAGATAAAAGCAATTTGAAATTTGCACAATCAAATCGCGCGATAAAATGGGCTCGGATGTCGCTATGATTCGAAATGAGCCGCGCTAATCTTTGCAACGCAAAATTTTAATTGTTAGCTTAGCGGTAGCCCTTCACATTGCATTTTGCGCTGCAATAAAATTTCGTTGTGGGAATTGAAATGATCGCAGAAATGCCAAACGCCAAGACGCCTTTTCGTAGAATTTTATCTCGCGAAATTTCATTTACGCGCGTCGGGATAAAATTTCAAACTGCAAACCGCGCCGTATCATTTTGGATGGAATTTTAAAATTTTACGCGTTTAGAATTTTAAAATTCTGCTACGCAAATTTGTACGATGAAATTTCAAGCTTAAAAATCTGCGCCGGCTTTGGAATTTTATATGTGCCGCGTCAGCTATAAAATTTTACACTTAGAATTTTATAGTTGCGGCAAGATTTGGTTGGACCGGGGTCTCGCATCGCCGTAGGATTTTTGGCGGCACGGAATTTTGCAGCGCGTATCCAAATTTAGTTATGCAAAATTCGTAAAATTCTTTATCAGTATGGAATTTTACAGCGCCGTTAAAGCGCATAAAGAATTCTGCGCAGGCCTTGCAAACTCTAACGAAAGCTCCATTATTTGGAGGGTGCAGACTTTAAGGCAAGCGAGTAAATTATGCAACGTAAAGCAGCGAGCGCTGAGTGTTTACCGCTAGGGATTTTGCGCCTGCGGAGCCCATTTAGTCCTTTTTGTATTTTAGCTTGGCGATCGTTTCTTTTGCGGCCTCGTAAGCCTTAGCGCTCATCTCGCGCGCCCTTTCGCTTACGTTTTTAGCGACGTCGGAGCTTTTTAGCTCGGCAAATTTTTGGCTCATCTTCTTTTCAAATTCGCTGAGCTCTTTTTTGATTGCGTCCAGTTTCTCGTCCAGATCGAGGTTTTCGATGATTTTGGCGCTTTTTTGGCTCAGCTCTTGAGTGATTTCGCGCGCTTTGGCACTCGCCTTTTTCGCGCGCTCGCCAAGCTCGATCTCGCCGATTTTGGCGCTTAGTTGCTCGGCAAGATCGCTTGAAATTTTTCTAAATTTAGCCAAATAGCCTCCGAATTCTTCATCGGCGATCTTGGCGATCTCGCTTTTAGCGGGCTCCTCCGAGCTTGCGACCGCGTCGCTTAGCACGGCGCTAAATAGCTCGCTCATCTGCGAAATTTGAAGCCTTTCGTTCTCTAAGCTCTGTGCGTCGCTTGCTGGCGAGAAACTTAGCTCTTCACGGTATCTTTCGGCGGCTTTGTTTATGCCGTCGTAGCAGCCTAAAATCGCGCCTCTAATCAGCGCAGAGGCTGTATTTTTGCTCTCGTTTGCGACGAAAATCGCGCGATTTATGATGATTTTTGAAATTTCTTTTGTACGGAATTTCGTAAATTCCCCGTCGCCTATAGCCGAAAATGCGATGTTTTTCGCCGTCTCGTGCGCGGTGTCCTCGATGTCGGTGCCGCTTTCGAGCACGCTTATGAAGGCCAGTTCACTCGCTTCTTTCAGCACGTCCGCAAGCGGAAGTTTACTCGCAATCGCTCGCTGTAGCGCCGCGCCTATGCGCTCTTTTAGCTCCGCTTCGCTTGCGTTTTGCAGCGCGGTATCCAGATCGTCGTAGCTGCGCAAAACAAGGGTTTTAATCGCCTTTTGCTTACAAGCGATCTTTTTGCGCAGATCGTCGTAGTCGTAGATGAGCTTGTAAAGAGCCTGCTCGTCCTCGTCACACAGCGCCTTTTTAACGCCGTTAAGTAGGGCTTCTGCCGTCTCATCGCTAAGCGCGCCCGCGTCTTTTAACTCGGCTGCGAAGTCTAGGATTAATTGCGTGCTTTTGGCGCTTTTACTCTCGTCGTCAAGCTCACACAAAGCCTTCGTGGCTTCTTGCAAGGCGAGCTCTTGCACATATGAGGCTAGCTCGGCTTGTGGAATTTGCGCGAGATCGGCGCCGAATTTTTTGATTATTGCTTCTTTCATTTCATCTCCTGTCACAATACATATTTAAAGTGGGCTTTTAGGCGCTCGAAAATTTCGTTTCGATGTAAGTCGTCCTTGATGAAAACGCTTACGTTGAAGCTCATATATTTGCCGCCGTTTGAAAAGCGCGAAAAGTCTATTTTGTAATCTTCGCCCTTTAAAATTTCATCGATCTGCTCACGCTTTTGAGTAGCCGCGTCTAGGACTACTTTGTATTCCCAAAAGAGCGGATAGTCGATTTTTGGTTTTTCAGCTCCTAATATACACGCCACTCTTGCCCCCCTCTTTGCGCTGCAACACAACGTCGGTGATCTGCATCGATTTATCTATCGCTTTTAGCATATCGTAAATCGTCAGCAGCCCCACACTCACGCCCGTTAGCGCCTCCATCTCGACGCCCGTTTTACCCGTGATTTTTACAGTTACAAAAAGCTTAAACGCGCACTCGCTCGTAAGCTCCTCAATGTCTGTTTTAATCGAAGTAATCGTAAGCGGATGGGTCATGGGTATGAGTTCGCTTGTCTTTTTAGCGCCCATTATCGCAGCAACGACGGCGGTTTGAAGCACGGGGCCTTTTTTGGCCGTATTTTGCTTGACGGCAGCAAACGCCTCCGCGCTCATTCGTATGATGCCGCTAGCGGTGGCTACGCGCTCGCTATCATCCTTGGCGCCGACATCCACCATGCGCGGCATATTGTTTTCGTCGATATGTGAAAGCATAAAATTCCTTGTAGTTTTTGGCGGGATTATAGCAGAATTTCGGGCATAAAAAAAGCCCGAGCTTTTAAACTCGGGCTTCATACAAAAGGAGGTTTTATCTTGTCGGACGAGAACGATTATACTACCTAAACAGTAAATAGAAATAAAATATATCCTTTTTAGGCGGACTCTTTCGTGTTTAATTTATAGACGTTTTTAAAATTTTGATGAAATTTGACTATATGCTTTGACGCGCTGCGCGGGAATTTGAATGAGTAGCGAAATGAAACCGAGCCAAAGAGTGATTAAATTTGAAGCGGACGCTAAATGGCAAAGATAAAATTTAAAGCAGAGTTTTTGGCTATTTTGGCTCAATATAGACGCTCAAAAGAGCGGAGCAGGGCGCTATGTCGCGGCAGCATAAATAAAATGCTACAAAGAAGCGGCTTAAATTCAATGCCTTTTTTGCTTTAAATTTGAGCCCGCCTTAATTAAGCGCGAGGTTTTTGCGCGCAATGCAGCGTAAATTTAACCCTTCACGCGAGCGTTAAACGACGCAGGCACGGATTAAAATAGCGCGCGCAAATTTAAACATCGCCGCGTTAAAATCCGGCCTGCGTTTGAAATTTAGCTCGTTTAAATTTTAAACGTTTTTAGCAGGCTGTCTAAATTTAACCCCTTATTTTCGCCGTTTGCGCCGCCTCCTAAAAGATCGCCCAAAAAGCTACTTGCGTCGTTGATATCGATTTTACCGTCGCCGTTAAGGTCGAGCTTGGCGCTTGCGATTTTGCCGATCAGCGCGCTAAAATCCACGCCTTTGCTATCGACGGCGTTTGCTTGCACGTCCTCGCCGCCGCCCAAAAGTCCGCCCAGCATCGAGCCTAGCGAGCTAGATCCGCCGCTTTCGTTTTTGCTTAAAAAATTTGAGCTGATGCCCGCAATTATCGCATTTATCTGATCGTCTGGCAGATCCACGCCTAGAAATTTTTCGATAAAAGCGACCGGACCACTTTGAAATTCTCTTAAATTTTTATCGTCGCTTTTGAGCGCAGAAACCATGTTTACAAGTCCGTTTATGTCCATTTACGCCTCCTTGATCTTGGCTTTCGGAGCCTGTTTTACGATAAGCTCTATTACTTTTAGAGCGTCCGCCTTAGCCTCAAAATCCTTGCTAACGGCGATGATCTGTCCGTTGCTGGCCGTTAGGCGGAAGCGAACCTTGCCTGCTTTATCGGTGTAAAGCTCAAATTTTGGATTGTTTAGCTTTTCTCCGCCCGCGATTTGATCCTCGATCTTATTTAGCGCGGCGTTTTTTACGACGCTTTCGATGCCGTTTTTGCAAGCGGCCTTGCTCGTGTAAACCTCCGAAGTACATAGCACGTGTCCGTCATAGAGTAGATCGAATTTGCAGCCGTCCTTGGCGTCTTTGATTAAAAACTCAGCCATTTTCCATCCTTTCGTAAAAGATATCGTTATTTTAGCTAAAATTTTAATAAATATTTTTAATAGGCGCGGAATTTTCTGCTAAAATTGCGCACAAATTTCATTTACAAAGGATCATAATGATAAAGGCTCTACGTTTTAGCTTGATTTTCGCCGCTACTTTAGGATTTAGCGCGGATGAGAGCGATGCATTATTTAAGGACATAAGGACGCGTCTGGGCTGCAATCTAGCCGCACAGGACTGCGAGACTAACGCGGGCGGGCAGAAGGCGCTCTTTAGCGTAGCGCGCCATCCGATCGAAGCGGGAGCAAACGAGCTAAAAATAAGCGGAATTTCGCGTGAGCTGAAAAATCCGAGCGTTAAAATTTCGGGCGTGAGTATGAATATGGGCAATGCGGAATTCCCGCTAAAGCGCAGCGCAGACGGCTATGAAGCGACGCTTGATGTTGCAGTGTGCACGCACGCCGTAATGCGCTACAAACTTGAAATTTACGAGGATGGCGAGCCTAGCGGGCTTTTTGTGTATTTTGATCTGCGAAAGCGTGCTACAGATCGAGACCGCGGCGAAGACACGCACTTGCATCACCACGAGCATTAGACGCGCCCCGTTTGTGCGCGGGGTAAAATTTACGCTTCTTTGAGACGTCTGCTAAAATTTACATGCTGCTCGGAGAAAATTTTATAAATTTTAAAGCGCCGCTTGCGATAAATTTTATGCGTCTTTTGGGCGGCGCACGTCTCGGGCAGATACGGATGCCTGCGTGAATACGCGGCTAGCCGTAGCGACCTAGGTGCGCTTTATAGGCGTTTGCAAGCACGTCATTATAAAAAGCCCTGCGATTTGCCGCGCATTCGCCGCATATGTTTCGTAACCACTACCGAGGCGCGTCAAATTTAGCCCCTCGCCGCCTCTAAATTTTAAAATTTTTAAAATTCGCTTGCGTTTCATACGCCTAAGCTACGCGGAATTTTGAAATTCCTTGTATAATCTGAAGCAAATTTTAAATCTAAGGAAAGCCATGCAAATATTAAAACAAGAGCACTTTAGCGGCGAGCGCGCGCTGTTCGGCGCAAAGGATCTGCGGATCGAAAATTCCGTCTTTGGCGAGGGCGAGTCGCCGCTAAAACACAGCGCAAATATCGTCGCGCAAAACTGTAAATTTGAGTGGAAATATCCGTTTTGGTATGCCGAAAATATCCGCGCGCAGGACTGCTTCTTTGATGAGATCGCGCGCGCAGGGATCTGGTATAGCCGCGGCGTGGTGCTAAAAGACTGCCTCTACGGCGCGCCTAAAGGGTTTCGTCGCGTAAAAAACGCCGCGCTGCAAAACGTGGAATTTCATGACGCGCAAGAGACCTTGTGGCACTGCAGCGACGTCACGCTGAAAAACATCACCGCAAAGGGCGCGTATTTCGGCCTTGATTGCGAAAGCTTAAGCATCGAAAATCTATCGCTCTTCGGAGATTACTGCTTTGACGGCTGCAGAAACGTAACGATCAAAAACTCCAAGCTCCTCTCCAAGGACGCGTTTTGGAACTGCGAAAATATCCTCATCGAGGACTGCTTCATCGCGGGCGAGTACTTTGGGTGGAATTCCAAAAACGTAACGCTTAAAAATTGCAAGATCGAGAGCCTGCAGGGCTTTTGCTATATGCAAAATTTGCGCTTGCAAGACTGCGAGCTCATAAATACGACGCTAGCGTTTGAATACAGCGACGTGCATGCCGAGGTAAAAGGCGCGATCGATAGCGTCAAAAATCCGAGCAGCGGGCTAATCCGCGCGGCAAGCATCGGCGAGCTGATCCTAGACGGCGCAACGGATGCGTCTAAAACTGAAATCATTACTGAATTAAGGGCGTAAGATGGGACTTTTTGATTTTATAAGCGGCAAGGAGAAATACGACTTCGACACTCTGCCAAACCGCCGCGGCACGAAGTCGCTTAAATGGGACGTAGGCGAGAACGAGCTTCCGATGTGGGTCGCGGATATGGACTTTGCCGTAGCGCCCGAGATCATCGAGGCTCTGCAAAAGCGGCTAAATGAGCGGGTTTTGGGCTATTCGCTTGTGGATGATGAGTGGCGCAGCGCGTATCAAGGCTGGTGGCTTTCGCGCCACGATTATGAAATCCAAAAGGAGTGGCTGATCTATGCTAGCGGCACGCTGCCTGCGATTGATTCGATCATCCGCAAGCTTACTTCGCCCGCCGAAAACGTGCTGCTGATGAGCCCCGTTTACAACTGCTTTTACTACTGCATCAAAAACGCCGCCCGCGTGCCGGTAGAAAACGAACTTGCCTACGCTAGCGGCGATTATAGCATCGATTGGGAGGATTTGGAGGCTAAGCTTGCCGATCCGCAGACGACGCTTTTTATCCTTTGCAACCCGCACAATCCGGTCGGTCGCACCTTTAGTAGGGACGATCTTGCCCGCATTGGCGAGCTGTGCGAGAAGCACGGCGTGACGGTGCTTAGCGATGAGGTGCATTGCGATCTGACCGAGCCGGGCGTGCGTTACACGCCATTTGCTGCCGCGAGCGAGACTTGCGAGAGGATCTCAGCCAGCGTAATCGCGCCCACGAAGGCGTTTAACATCGCGGGGCTGCAAAGCGCGGCGGTCTTTGCCGCTGATAAGCGCTTGCGTCATAAAATTTCAAAAGCGCTAAATTCTGACGACATCGCTGAGCCGAATTTTTTCGGCGTCCAGGGCGCGATCGCCGCATTTACGAAGGGTGCCGCGTGGCTGGACGCGCTGCGCGAATACCTCAGCGAAAATCGCAAATTCGCGGCGGAATTTATCGCCCGCGAGCTTCCGCAGGTGCGCGTCGTGCCGCAAGACGCGACCTATCTGATGTGGCTTGATGCGGGCGCTTACACGCAGGATAGCGCAGAGCTTGCACGCTTCATCCGCGAAAAAACGGGGCTGTATCTCTCATGCGGCGCGCAATACGGCAAGGGCGGCGAGAGATTTTTGCGCCTAAATATCGCGACCTCTAGAGCACTGCTAAAAGACGGGCTAGGGCGGCTGAAAGAGGCGCTAAAGATTTGCCCGCACTAAACTAACTGCGGCGCGGCAAGGACGAAATTTAAAATTTTATAACGACCAAATTTAAAGCGACGGAGCAAATTTTAAAATTTTGCGGCAGGGCGCGAACTTTACGCTAAATTTAGCGGCGATCAAACTTGCGGCGCGCGGTTAAATTTAAATATTCGCGCGGCAAAAATCGGCGCTTAAATGCGCTACAAAAGGCAGATTATGGATAGAAACGGCGATTTACAGGAGCTTTACCTGCTTGAAAAACGGCGCGAAAAGTTCGCGCGCATTAGCAAGCTCGTCTCATTTTTGATAACCCTGCTGCTAGTCGGGCTCTATGTATTTTTGAATACCAGGGCGGAGCCCGTCTCGTTTGATACAAACTGGCTCATAGTCGCGCTTTTCATCATCTTTCCAGTTTTAAACGGACTGCTCTATCGTCTATTTTGCGGCTTAAGCTTTGGCAAAAATGAGGGCGCACAGCGCGCAAATTTTGATAAATTTAGCGGCTTTGATACGGCGCAAGATATGGGCGCGCTAGGGCAGGGCGCAGCGCAAGACGGGCAAATTTTTAGCGCCGATGCGAAAGAGGGGCAGGTATTAAAAGCTGAAGCAGGCGAGGGTAGCGGCTTTAAAGACAGCGACAGCCGCATGAGCGCTACTTACGGAAGGTTTGAGCCCAAAGCCGCCGAAGGCGAGGGCGGGAGCGAGAAAGACGGCGCAGCCGGATCAAAATTTAACTTCTTCATCGATCTGCAGAGCCTGGAGGATGAGCGCGCGGCGCTGCAAAAAGCGGTGAAAAAGGCCAGTCTCATTGCTGCTGTCGTAGGGACCAGTGTGGGCGCACTGGTGGCGCGCTTTTGGGACGAAGTAGCGCCCGGCATATTTTTCGGCATCTCCGTTTACGGCGTCGTGAGCGCTCTTTTGACGGCGAGCAAAAGGCGAAATTTCAGATCAAATTTTAAAAACAGGGTCGTCGCGAGCATCGCAAAAAGCTTCGGGCTTAACTACGATGAAAATGGCAGGCTGGGGACGGATGAGTTTTTTGAAATTTACGACTGCTACATAAACGAACAATCTAGCGAGGATATGATGAGCGGGGAGGTGCAGGGCGTGCGCGTGAGGTTTAGCGACTTTTACGCCGCCGAAAAGGTGCGCACCAAAAACGGCACTCGCACCGACGTAAAATTTCAAGGAGTGCTTTTCGTCGCAGACTTTCACAAAAGGCTTAACTGCGAGGTGCGGGTGTGTCACAAAAACTCGCGAAATCTACGCAAATACGGGCAGCGAGCGAATATGGACGACGTGAAATTTGAGGAGTTTTTCGACGTCTATACGACCGATCAAGTGGGCGCTAGATACGCTTTGACGCCGCTTTTGATGCAGCGACTGACGGAGGTCTATCTAAGGTTGGGCTCGCAGATAAACGCGGTGCTAAGGGAGGATAAAATTTACGTGGCGATCGAGACCTGGCGCGATAATTTCGAGCCTAGAATCGACTGCTCGCTAAAGCAGGACGCTACGATAGAGCTTTACGTAGATGAGATCGGCGCGCTTGTGGGTATCGTTAGCGAGCTAAATTTGAACCGCAAAATTTGGAACGAATGAGGCAGGCGGCGGCGTGGTGGAGTATGGCAGAGGCGACTGCATACGGCCGTGGCGGCGCACAGATAGGACATAGCGCGCGGGATTGCAGGCTTTGGTGGCAGCGGCACAGATGTGCCGTGTAGCTGAGCGTGGAAATGAATG
>NZ_CALIMY010000120.1 GCF_938045205.1 uncultured Campylobacter sp. | reverse complement strand
TTAAAGCCGCCCACCTTCTGCACGATCTGCATGACCTGCTCTTGATAGACGATAATGCCGTAGGTAGGCTCTAAAATTTCTTTTAGCTCAGGGAAGATATAGCTTGCTTTTAGCTCGCCGTGTTTGATCCTGATAAAATCGGGGATTAAATCCATCGGCCCAGGGCGGTAGAGCGAGATCATCGCGATGATATCCTCGAAGCGGTCAGGGCGCAGGTTCATAGCCAGATCCTGCATGCCCGCGCCCTCGATTTGGAAAATCCCCAGCGTGTTGCCGCTTTGAATGGTTTTGTAAGTTTGCGGATCGTTAAAATCGATCTCCTCCCAAACTATGTCGCGATTATAGCGGCGCTTGACGAGCTTGATGGCATTATCGATCACATCGAGGTTTTTTAGACCTAGGAAGTCAAATTTTATCAGATCGACGTCCTCGAGATAGTTTTTGGTATATTGCGTTACTAGGCGCGCATCCTCGCCCTTATCCTGCTTAAATAGCGGCGCCTTGTTCCACAGCGGCTCGTTTGAGATCACCACTCCCGCGGCATGCATTCCTGCGTTTCGATTTAGCCCTTCAAGGCCCAGCGCAAACTCCCAAACCTGCTGTGCGATCGGATCTGCGTCGATAAATTCTTTCAGCTTCGGCTCGGCGTCGTAAGCCTGCGTAAGCGTGATGCCGAGTTTATCGGGGATCAGCTTCGCCATCTTATCGGCTTGTGAAAGCGGCATATCGCAGACGCGAGCCACGTCGCGGATGACGCCGCGCGCGAGCAGCTTACCGAAGGTCGCAACCTGCGCGACGTTGTATTTGCCGTACTGATCGATGACGTAGTCGATCACCTCGCCTCTGCGCGCCTGGCAAAAATCCACGTCGATGTCGGGCATCGAGATACGCGACGGATTTAAAAATCGCTCAAAAAGTAGATTATACGGAATCGGATCGAGATCGGTAATGCGAAGCGCATACGCGCAGATGCTGCCCGCCGCAGAGCCGCGACCTGGACCAACCGGAATGTCGTGATCCTTCGCCCAGTTGATGAAATCCTGCACGATGACCATATAGCCCGAAAAATGCATGTTTTTGATGATGGCAAGCTCCTTTTCCAGGCGCTCGCGATAAATTTCGTGATTGGCGGGATCAATAAATTTAAGGCGCTCTTTAAGCCCCTCGCGGCACAGATAATCGAATAAAAAATCATCGTTTGCAAAGCTATATCGCTCATTAGGCTGCGGCAGCGAAAGCCCGAGCCTAGCGGCGTATTCGATCGAAAATTTAAAATTCGGCGGTGTGGGCGCGTAGTCCTTCTCGTCGAAGGCAAATTTGAGATTGCACTTTTGCACGATCTCGGCGGTATTTTCGATCACTTCAGGGATGTCCGCAAAAAGCCGCCTCATCTCCTCATCGCTTTTTACGTAAAATTCCGAAACGACGTGTTTTAGGCGGTCGCCGTCGTTGATCGTCTTGCCCATCGAGATGCACTGATAGACGTCGTGAGCCTTGGCGCGGTCTTTGCGCGAGTAGTGAGCGTCGTTGGTAGCGATGATCTTGACGCCGATTTCGCGCGAGAGACGGATGAGGTCTTTATCGACGTTTAATTGCTCGCCGATGCCGTGGCGCATGATCTCTAGATAAAAATCCTCGCCGAAAATTTCCTTATACTCAAGCGCTGCTTTTTTCGCCGCTTCGTAGCCGCCCGCGCCGCGCTTTAAATTTCGCTCGCTTCTATTTAGATGAAATTCCACCTCGCCCGCTAGGCACGCCGAGGAGCAGATGAGCCCCTCGCTGTGCTCTTTTAAAATTTTTTTGTTGATCCTCGGATAGTAGTAAAATCCGTCCAAAAACGCGCGCGAGCTAAGATACATCAGATTTTTATAGCCCGTCTCATTTTTGGCAAGCAGTATCAAGTGATAGCGCTGGCGGTCGCTTTTATCGCCGATATCCTCGTGGTTGTGCAGGTAGGTCTCGATGCCGATGATCGGCTTGATGCCGTGCTTTTTCATCGTCTGATAAAAGTCTATCGCGCCGAACATATTGCCGTGGTCGGTGATCGCGCACGCCTTGGTGCCGCGGCTCTGCAAAAGCTCGGCGAGCTCGCTTACTTTATTCGCGCCGTCTAGCAGCGAATACTCGGTGTGAAGGTGCAGGTGGGTGTAGTCGCTCATTTTGATCCTTTTTTTGTTGGAGCGATTATATTAAATTCGGGCTTTAGAAACGGTCAAATTTAATGGAATTTTAGCTTAAATTTCAGCGTGAAATTTTACGAGTAAATTTTGTTACGGAATTTTACTTCGGAGGTTTTAATTCTGGATCTTACGGATTAAATTTTGACAAAATTTTAAGCTTAAAATGCTGTGATGAAATTTTGCTATCATATAAATTCCGCTTACCTGGAATTTTGAGCCAACGCAATTCCGCAAAATTCTATGACTTAAATTATCATAAAATTTTGCGGTTTAAAATTCGCGCTTGCAAAGCCTTGCGGCTCTACGATCTTGAGAATTCCACGATCGCTTTGGCAAGCTCTCTAGTAGGATCGACGAAAATTTTATCGCTTTTGATTAACGGCAAAAATAGCGGCAGCTCAGTGCAGGCAACGACGTAAATATCAGCATCGATTTTGCCTAGCAAATTCTCAAAAGCCCCCACGTATTCGGCAGTCTTGCCCGCCTTAACTCCTTTGTAGATGCAATCCATCAAAACCGCTTGATTTTCTTCGCCAAGCTCCACGCTGATTAGCCCTGCTTCTTTAAGCGGATCGTCGTAAATTTTAGCTTTTTTTGTACCAATAGTAGCTAGCACAGCTATTTTATGGGCGTTTGGATAATTTTTGCGGATCGCTTTTACGGTGACCTCGGCGATATGAATTAGCGGGATTTCCGCCGCAGCTTCTACATCGTCTGCGAAAAAATGCGCCGTGTTGCACGCCATCGCAAACGCCTTGCAGCCTGCATTTTTGAGCCTAACAGCGCTCTCGCTTAGGCGCGGAAGCGGATTTTCACCTTTACCTAAGATAAATGCCGTGCGATCTTCAATCTGCGGATAGCTATCGATTACAAGCGGAATATTTTCTTGATCGCTGCCCGCAGCAGTCTCTTCTATGATCTTCATATACAGATCCGCACTCGCCAAAGGTCCCATTCCGCCGATAATTCCAACTCTTTTCATAGCTCGTCCTTTCTAAATTTTACTTGGGTTAATTCTCCCACTTACTCATATCCATTTCGTTTTCGCTCTTTGCGACGTAGATCGATGCCACAACATCGCCCGTTACGTTCATCGAGGTTCGCCCCATATCCAAAATCGCATCAATGCCTAAAATCATTCCGTAAGCGATCGCTACATTACCGCTTACCTTGACGCCGATAGACTCGAGCACTAAAAGCAGCATCAGCGCACCGGCTCCCGGAACCCCGGCAGTTCCGATCGCCGCAAGCATCGAAGTGATGATGATCGTGAGGTAGTGGCTGCTATTTAGATCGATACCGCAAGCATTAGCGATAAAGAGCGTGCACACGCCCAAATACACGGTCGTGCCGTTCATATTCACCGTAGCGCCCACGGGCAAAACAAAGCCGTAGATCGCCTTTGGAATTCCCATATCTTCGGCGGTCTGCATCGTAATCGGAAGCGTGCCATTGGAGCTACGGGTAACAAAAGCCGTAAGCATCGGCGGACGCACTTTTTTAAGGAATTTAATCGGGCTAACTCCGATAAGCATACAAATAACGCAATAAACCGCAAATACTTGAATCGCAAGTCCCACGTATAGGGTAATCGTGACATTTAATAGCGAGCTGAAAGCCTCGATACCGCTTTTATTAAACACTACAAACATTAGCGCAAAAACGCCGATTGGTGCGTATTGCATCACCCAATGCACGACCTTAAACATAATTTCGCTCATTCCATCGAAAAAATTATAAACCGTATCAGCGGAATTTTTAATACGAGCATCACTACTGTCGCGGCAAAACGCAAGCCCTACGCCAAGAAATAAGCAAAACGCGATGATCGGCAAAATTTCGCCCTTGGCTATGGAATCAAAAGGATTCGTAGGAATTATATTAAGCAAAATTTTACTCATACTAGGCGCGTTTGCTGCCTTTTCGACGGCCTTGGACGCATCGCTTAGATCAAGCCCGCTACCTGGAGAAAATATAAACGCACACGCTAGACCGATGACGATCGCAAAAAGCGTCGTTATAGCGTAAAATATGATCGCCTTAACGCCCACTTTGCCCAGGTGCGCGGGCGAGATACTGCTAGTGCCCACGATCAGCGAACAGATAATGATCGGCACCATAATCATCTTTAAAAGCCGCACGAAAAGATCTCCCAAAGGCGTTAAAATCGCCACCCACGTGGTATCACCCACCGGCATATTTTTAGGTAGTAACATACCAATCGCAGAGCCCAACACTAAAGCGATAATGATGCGCCAAAGCAAGCTTGATTTAAAATAAAAGGCTAAAATTCCGCCTTTTTTCGTTTGATTTTCTGACATAGACATCTCCCTGCACTAAGAATTTTAACGGAATTCTACCGCAACTTGCCATAAAATAAAATTTAATCGGTCGCCAAATGAAAGTTAAATTTGAAAATTCGATCACAAGCTTAACCGCATTTTAAAGCGGGAATTATGCAGCAGACTTTGTCTTTTGAAGTCATGAAGCGGAATTCCAAAGGAAAAACGACGCTTGAAATTTTATGGAATTTGCGGATTTTGATGCAGTGAAAAGCCAAAAATTTTGTGGTGGTGGGCTCACTAGGACTTGAACCTAGGACCATCCGGTTATGAGCCGGATGCTCTAACCAACTGAGCTATGAGCCCGCCAGCGGTAAAAAAGAAATGTGATTTTACAAAAATAATCTTAAAACGGCGTTAAAATTCTAACCGCAGAATTTTATGAAACTTAGGCCCGCTCAAATTGTGGCTAAATTTCACGCCAGAGCGCGCGACTTTATCTGATTTTCGATCAGATCACTTTCGTGCGCACAAGGCGGCGTAAATTTAAGACGAAATTTTATATAAAATTCAGGGCTCTTAAATCCGCCGCGATAAATCTAATCCGCTCGCAAATCGCGTGAATTAATAGCTTTTTTTCACGCTAATAGGCTCCGATAGCATTTTAGGGACGCCGGGTAGCTCATACGCTCCCCGGCAGATATTATTTTCGGCATCGGGACCTTTTGCGATAGAGATAGTTTTCTTTTCACCGTCCACGCTGATTAGGAAGCATTTATCTCCTTTTACGCTTTTAAGATATGCGGAATTTTCTCCGTTAGGCTCTAGCGGAACATTCGTCATAACCGAAAAATCGGATGCGAATTTGCCTTGGGAGATATAATAAGCGTCTAGATCGTATTTAACGGTAATTAAATTTGTCGCCAACTTAGAGATCTCCGCATCATCTCTAGTAGTCAGCCCCGGTTCCGCAATCGCTACTGCAGGTAAAGCGATCGCTACGATGCATACTATAGCTATTACCTTCGATACGGACACTTTTTGGGGCGTTACGTCATATTCACAGTTTTGTAGCGGCAATGCGGCGACGGCAAGAGAGCTTTTATTTTTGCGCGTCATATCGCTAGTAAAGGGCAAAAATAGAAATTTGCCGTATTCCATAAGACCCAATCCCGCGGGAGCGGTCCGACTAAAACGGTTAAGGATTGAACCCGACAAATAAGTTAAAATAGCCAAGATCCAACCGCCTAAAAAAACCAAATAATGTTGCCTAAAATACGCATATTTTACCTCTTTATAAATTATGTAAATCAAGCAAGCCGCCCGTTACAGACGTTGCACAGCCTACCATTGCTTTTGCGGCGTATTTGATGCGACCTGCACGCTATGTCGCACAAAACGAGTCTTGTGCGCGCAAAATCTCCCACGCGCAAAACAACTACGGAATGATAAGGGATGGGGTTTAACGATTGGCAACAAACGCTTTTCATCGATAAAATTTTAGCATGCAAATAACTGCGGCAAGGGGTTTAAAAAATTTAAATTTATTTTAAAAAATATTAGAAATTCTAAAATTTCGACGCAGAAATTTAAAAAATTTCATAAATTTTTATGAAATTTACAGATCAAAATTTTAAAATTTTTACGGTACGGCGAAGCGAATTCTTAAAATTTTGCTATGGCTTTTAGCGCAAAATCTTCCCGATAAGGACACAAAACAGAAATTCCAAATCAAATTTTCTCGACGTGAAGCGCTTCCTTAAATTATGAATTTAAAATTTTACATGTGAAATTTCCACTCTACACAGTGCGGCATATTTCTGCCAAGATAAAATTCGCAAGTAAAATTCCAACCTCGCAAACCCAAAAGCATACAACAATTACTCCTTGAAATTCTAGCACCGCTTGTCCGCGGACAAATATCGCGTTACTTTACAAAATTTCAGCCTCATGACGCAAGCTCGCCTCGCGCTCTCGCTAGAACGGCGATCTGTCCGCACGCCGCTATGGCGTCTCGTCGCCGTCTTGGTCTTGAAGCGCGCTCGCTTCGCCCTCTGCCGCGATCGCCTCGAGGCTTAAAATTTCATCGACGTCCTCCAGCTGCGCTACGCCGCTTCCTGCGATGCTTCTGATGCTTGCGTGCATCGCGATCGCGCCGTCTCGCGCACGCGCGATCTGTTTTTCGCGCTGTTTCCAGATGCGCTCCATCGCGTTGCGCTCCTTATTTAGGCTTTCTTGCATGCCGACGAATGCCGATACGATCGTCTTTATCTGGTTGGCAAACTCGGGCGAGGTCAGATAGTCGTAGAGCATCGCCGTTTTGCTATCTTGATTTTGCCCCGATCTTTTGGCAAACGCAAGCGCGACGACGTGTTCGCGCAAGACGGCGCAAAGCCCCTTAAATTCCTCAAACGAACAGATCCAGATACTAGCATCGCTCGGCGCTTGGTGCAGCCTAGGGCTGTGAGGCGGCATCTGCTCGGTGACGATAACGCCGATCTGCGCGCTCTCGCCTATCATATCGTCTTTGAGTTTGTCGATCCATTTGGGCTCGAAGCTTTTCGTGCGCTTGCTCTCGTATAAAATTTTACCGCAGCCCGCAAACTCCCTCGTATGCACCATCTGCACGCAGTCCGCGCCGCGCGCGCCCTTTTTTACCTCATCTATCTCGTCCAAAGGAAAATTTAGCCGCAGATACTCCTGCAGCGCGAGCTCCTGCACCTCGCCCTGAAGCTGCTGCGAGCCCACCTCCGAGCGGCGCTTAAGCTCGTTTATTTGACCGATTAGGCTTTGGATCTGCTCATCTTTTTGGCGGAATTTTAGCTCGTTTTCCTGCGAAATTTGCTTCGAAAGCCGCTCGCGCTCTTGGTTTACGCGGTTGGTTAGCTCGATTTCTGATTTGGCTTTATTCTCGGCTTCAAGCTCGCTAAATTTACGCTTTTGCGCCTCCATTTCGGCCTTGATCAAATTTAGCTCGGAAATTCTTTGTGATTTTTCTTGCAGCTCCTTTTGTAAAATTTCAAATTTCGCCGCGTTTTCGCTCTCGATCTGAGATTTTGCAAGCGCTAAAATTTTCTCCCGCTCGCTGTTTAGCGCGGAATCGGTCGCCGCTTTTACGCGCTGCTCGAAGGCGTTTTCCTTTGCTTGCAGCTGCGCTAGATGCTTCGCGTACTCCTCGCGCTTAGCGGCGATCTCGGCTTCAAATTTAAGCGTGGCTTCGTTTTGCTGCTGTTGCCACTTTCGCTTCTGCTGCAAAATTTCATCTTCAAATTTAGCCTTGATATCGCGCTGCAGCGCCTCGTCTATATCGATCAAAGAGCCGCAGTGCGGGCACTTTACGTTAGCCATCTTTGCTTCCTAAACTCTGCTCTTTCATCTTTTCAAATTCCTGCGAAATTTGCGCGGCATTGGGCTCATCCGCCATCTTATCGAGCACGGAGTTGTAGCGATTTACGAGCAATATCGCAAGCGCCGAAAAGCAAAAGCCCGGCAGCAGCTCGTAAACGACCGCCGAAAGCCCCGATAAGATCCAGCAAATAACAGTGATGCCGCCTACGAGCATGCCTACTAAAGCCGAGAGAGCGCTCATCTTTTTAGAATACAGGCTAAAAAGAAGCACCGCGCCGAAGCTCGCGCCAAATCCCGCCCAGGCGTTGCCCACGACGTTTAGCACCGTATCGTTTGAGCCAAACGCCAAGATCGCGGCGAGCGCGGCGATGATCACGACGGCGATACGGCTACTTAGCGTCTGCGTGCGCTCGCTCACCTCTTTTTTATAAAACGCGAAGATAAAATCCTTCGTAACCGCGCTCGCGCTTACCAAAAGCTGGCTTGAGATAGTGCTCATAATCGCCGCTAGCACAGCAGAGATTATCACGCCTAGGATGAACGGATGAAAGAAAATTTTACCGAGCTCTAGGAAAATTTTTTCTGGATCGTCTATGCTAAGGCCCTTTTGCGAAAAATAGACAAAGCCGATCAGACCGCTAAGCATCGCGCCCGCAAGACCTAGCACCATCCACGAAATTCCGATGCGACGCGCGCTATCAAGCTCGCGCGAGCTTCTAATCGCCATAAAGCGCACGATGATGTGCGGCTGCCCGAAGTATCCGAGTCCCCAAGCAAGCAGACCCAAAACGCCCAAGAAGCTTTGATTATAAAATAGATCGAGGTGGCTCGCGCCGTATAGCCGCACCTGCGCTAAAAAGGAGCTGTCCGCAGGGATCTGCAGCGCGCGATAAGAAAACAGAGGGATTAAAATAAGCACCGCAAACATCAGTGCCCCTTGAAACGCGTCGGTGATCGCGACGGCCTTAAATCCGCCGAAAAAGGTATAAAACACGACGATTAAGATCGTAGCGATCGCGCCGTAGGTGAAATTTAGTCCGAAAAAGCTCTCAAAGGTCTTGCCGCCTGCGATGATGCCGCTGCTAACATAGAGCGTAAAAAATATGATGATCAAAAGCCCGGAGATGATGCGAAGCGTTTTGGTGCGGTCTTTAAAGCGGTTTTCTAAAAAATCCGGGATCGTGACGCTGTCGCTTGCTACCTCGGTGTAAATTCTAAGCCTTTTGGCAAGAAATTTGTAGTTGCACCACGCGCCCACGCAAAGTCCTAGGGCGATCCAGATATTGCAAATCCCCGTCGCAAACATCGCGCCCGGCACCCCC
>NZ_CALIMY010000119.1 GCF_938045205.1 uncultured Campylobacter sp. | reverse complement strand
AGCGAAATTTTGAAATTTTAAAGCGAGCAAAATTTTAAAATTTTTCGGCGCGAAATTTTAAAATTTACGGCTTGCGGAATTTAAAATTTCGCCTCTTTGCCACTCTGTGCGAAATTTGGTAGCGGTAAAATTTGCAGATAAAATTCCACGCCTAAAGCCGACGAGGGTGCGACAAGATTATTTAAGATTATACTTAAAGGCAAAATTTGAAAACCGAACTAGAAAATCCCGCGCAAGAAACCTCGGCGCAAAACCGAAAAAATTTTAGCAAAAATTGCTTCGGCGCGCGCAGTCTGTGGCTGATATTTGCCGCGATTTTTAGCGCGATTGCCGCGACGTTTTGTTGCCTGCCCGCGCTTTTATTTTTGATTTTCGGCGCGAGCTTTTCCATTTTTTCAGGCGCAGAGGCGCTGGAAGGTTACCGTGCGCCGCTTTCTGCGTTAGCGCTTTTTTGCTTCGCGCTTTCTGCATTTTTCTTTTTCAAAAAGCCGCGCGCATGCTCGCTGCAAAGCGGGCGCAAAAAATGGATTCTGATCTACGCGCTCTTAGGAGCCTTGCTTGCCTTTATGCTTACATATCCCGAAATTTTAGGAGGGCTTTATGCGTAAAATTTTGTTTTTGATGCTTGGATTTACAGCGCTTTTTGCCGACAAAGAGGTTAAAATTTACGTGGAAAAAATCCACTGCCCGCTCTGCACCGCGATCGTGCGAAAGGCGCTTTTGCAAACACCAGGCGTGATAAGCGCGAAGGTTTCACAGCAGAGCAAAACCGCGACCGTCGCGGCAAAGGATGATGCAAACGAGACCGCGATGCTTGAGGCGATCGCTAAAACGGGCTATGAAGGCGTAATCGTAAAATAAAGATCCCCGGCAAAATTCTGACTAAATTTTAAATAAATTCTTGCTAAATTTCGGTAAAATTCATGCGACTTTGCATAAAATTTCATTTTGCGCGGCTTGCCTGCAGCGTAAGCTAGCGCGATTTAAATTCTGCGCGTATTTTGCGGAAGCGCTATGTCGGCACGGTCGCGTTTAAATTTAGCAGAATTTCGCAAGCGCTTAAGCGAGTGCGGTTGCTTTTAAATTCAACGGGCGTGTCGCAATAACGCGCGGATATAATAAATTCAAAAGGAGCAAACATGCAAAAAAACGAGGTTATGAACGATTTTAAGAGGCTGTGCGAAATTCCTCACTGCAGCTGCGAAACGGAGCAGATGAGGGAGTTTTTGGCAGATTTTGCGCGCTGCCTGGGCTTTAACGTAAACGTCGATGAGGCTGGCAATATCCACGCCGTAAAGGGCGAGCCTAAAATTTGCCTGCAAAGCCACTATGACATGGTCTGTGTGGGCGCGGCGCCGCATTTGGAGCTGATCGAAGAGGACGGTATCTTAAGAGCCAAAAACTCGAGCTTGGGCGCTGATGATGGTATCGGTGTGGCGATGATGATGGGCGCGATGCGGGAGTTTGCGAATTTAGAGTGCTTATTTACCAACGACGAAGAGGTCGGGCTCGTGGGCGCAAATGCCTTTAAGGGTAAAATTTTATCGCCAAATCTACTAAATTTAGACAGCGAAGAGGATGACCGCGTGACGCTGGGCTGCGCGGGCGGCATAAACGTAAGCGCAAAAATCGGCGCGCAGACCGTTAAAAAGAGCGGTAAAATTTACGAGATCGGCGTCACGGGGCTTAGCGGCGGGCACTCGGGCAACGAGATACACAAAAATATCCCAAACGCGACGAAGCTGCTGGCGAAATTCCTAGCCGAGGAGGGCTGCGAGCTAATCAGCCTAGATTTTGGCGAGAGGAGCAACTCGATCCCCGCAAACGCCGTGTGCAAGGCGCTATGTGCGCATGAGCCGGCGCAGCGCGGCCTGGCGTGGGTGAAAAGCCTCGGCGAAGGCGAAGCGGACGTGCTGGTAAATAGCGGTAAAATTTTGGCGCTAATTAACTCATTTGCCCAGGGCGTGCGCAGCTACGACACGCAGCTTGGCATGGTAAATGAAAGCATAAATCTCTCGACCGTTAAGCAGAAGGGCGATGTGATCGAGTTTGACTTTTTCGGACGCGCTATGAAGCGAGAGGGGCTCGAAAATCTAGGCTTTGAGACTAGCACGCTGGCTAGCGCGCTGGGTTTTGATGTGAGAGTAGCCGATCGCTCGGCGAACTGGGCACCGTGCATCAGCGACTTTGCGCATATGGTGCTTGAGGAGTTGCAAAAACAAAAACCGCAGGCTAAATTTGCCGCCGTGCACGCAGGCCTTGAGTGTGGCGTACTGGTCGCAAAACAGCCCGAGCTGCAAGCCTGCTCCATAGGTCCAAATATCCACTCGCCTCACTCCGTAAACGAGCACTGCGAGATAGCGTCGGTGGAGATGATGGCGGAAGTAGTGAGAAACATAGTCGCTAGACTGCAATAAATTTAGCGGCTTGTCTTTTTGTCCTATACTTCGTTGGATTTAAATTTTACTCGGTCACTACCGACGAGGTAGCTCCCGTCGTAAAATTTAAATCCGCCTCGTCTAGAACAAAAATACTTCGCCTTTATTTTATTTGGGCGGCTCGTCTCGCGAGTGCTTTTTCGAAATTTGGCAAAATTTTTATTCTGCAGGCTATATGACGGGAACCCCCGCCGTAAATAGCAAATTTAAAAGGAGATAAAAATGAAAAACCAGATCAAAAATTTTCTGCAAAATTGCGAGCAGATCGTTAAATCACAAGCAAAGCGATACGAAAGTCGTAGCTCTTTTGCGATGAAAATTCCACCCGTTTTTATACTGCCTTATGATGAATTTGAGAAAAAATTCGGCTCAAATTTACATTTGGATAGCAGTTCCTGCGTGCTGGTGTTTGACGGCGATCTTAGCCTGTCGGGAGGCACGATAAATTCCGCTTGGCTTAAGGATAAATTTAACGAAGTGGGCGGCAAAAATAACGCACGAGCGATGTTTGTTAACGGAAATTTATTTATCAGCGGCGATATCATCGATGATGATTATCTGTTTTTACAAGTCGCCAAAGATACGGCGTGTGATTATCTGCATTCGCAGGACGGCGTTATCGCAATCGGTGGCAATCTAACGGCGCTTTGGGGCATAAGCGGCGAATACAACGACGGGATGTTGCAGGTTTTTGGAAAAACGCAAGCGCCGTATATCGTCTCAAACGACCACGCAATGCCTAATCATAGCGCTAGCGAATGCGTCTATGTCCTAGATGGACGGATCGGTCGAAGCTACCTGGGCGCGCTTGATGGTTGGGAATTTTTTGAAGATTGCGAGCTGATGTTTAAGGACGGAATTTGCGAAGATGAGCATCAGATCGATATTTCTGCCTTTTTTGAATTTGTAAAAAAGGGCGTTAATCCGCTGGTGGATTTTAAAACTTTTGAAGCTAGAAAAGCCGCCTGGGACGAAGAAAATGAAGAGCAGGAGTCAGAATGCGCAGGCGATCTGCCCAAAAATTCCGAGACTATCGCCGAGACGATATATTTAGAAAATTTCAGCGGCAGCGATGAGGAGCTATACGAGTATATGGTGAGCGAATTCGGGGCTATAGAAAAAATCGGCGACGAAAGCGAAAAATACGCTTATGGCGGCAGAGCTTTCAAGCTGTCTATCATTGCGGCGAGGATGGCGGAAAATTGGCAGCTGATTACCCAGCGTTACTCTGCGCGGCAGATAGATGACCTATGCAAAAATCATCATCAAAAGCGCGACGAATTTGGCTGATTATTTTTTAAAAATCGGCGATAAAAAACAGCTTGCGTTCATCTATGAATTTTTAAACGACGATGCGGTGAGCATCGAAAAGGACGAGCCGTTTTTATACGAAACGCTGGTGCGCGCGGGCTTGGAGTTGCAAGATTACGATAACGCTTACGCGCTAGTGTCCGTCATCGATAAAAAGTCTGAATTTTTGCCGTAGGAGGTGGCAAAAAGTATCGCGGACGTGATTAAAAGCGAAGGATACCGGGCTTGGCTGGCAAAACAGTAAGCTCCAAAAAGCAAAATTTTAAATTTTTCTAAAAGATAAAAACCAAAAGAGGCGTTTATAAAATTTCAATCTAAATTTTCTACGCCATAAAGCCGAACGTCTGCCATAAAGTGGCTTTAAGCAAGGCGTCAAAATTTTAAAATTCCGTCAAATTTAAGTGCGTAAATTTAAACCCGCATTTGCAGGCTGAATTTTACGGAAAATTCTTATCCTTACTGCTGCACAGTTCGTTTAAAAAGCACTCTTTGCAGTTTGGCTTGATTGCCTTACAGGTGTAGCGGCCAAAAAGCACCATGCCTTGGTGCAGCTTACCAAGATCCGTTTTAAAAGTCTCGCTAAGATCGCGCTCCGTAAGCTCGGGCGTCTTTGCACGGCTCAGCCCTAGGCGATGCGCGACGCGAAAGACGTGCGTATCCACCGCCATCACGTTTGCGCCCGCGCCCTCTAAAAGCACGACATGAGCGGTCTTTTGCCCCACACCCGCAAGAGATTTTAGCCCCGCTTCATCAAGCGGCACGACGCCGTCAAAGTCGCGAACCACCGCCTGCGCCATTTTGATTAAATTTACCGCTTTGTTGTTGTAGAAATTGCACGAGCTGATTAGCAGCTTAACGCTTGCCAGATTGGCTTTTGCAAGCTCTGCAACGCTCGGGAATTCCGCAAAAAAGCGCGGTGTGATCAAATTTACCCGCTTGTCGGTACACTGCGCGCTAAGCATCACGCAGACCAAAAGCTGATAGGTGTCTTTAAATTTCAGCTCGCTGCGCTCTTGCGCAAAGTTTTGTAAAATTCTCTTTTTTATCTCTAAAATATCTTTTTTACTTCTCATTTACATTTCCTCAAGGCGGAATTCTACCCTAAAATTCTAAAGTACAGTTTGATTGTTAACAACTTTGAGTTATAATCGCCGTTAAAATTTTTTTAAGGAATTGTGATGAAAAAAGTTTTATTTACAGCACTTAGTTTAGCTGCTGCTATCAGCCTCAACGCTACCGTTTACGCTACCGTAAATGGCAAAGACGTAACTGAAAAAGAGCTCGCTCCACTACTTCAAGGCATAGGCAATGTAGATATCGCTGCTCTTAATGCCGATCAAAAAAAGGAGCTTATCGATAAAGGCATTGATCTGATGCTGCTAACGGATGAAGCTAAAAAATCGGGCGTTATGGACGAAGACGTTTATAAAAAAGAGCTTGAAATCGTAAAAGATAACTTAGCGCTTCGTGTATGGCAGGCTAAAGAAGCCAGCAAAATAAATATTGATGATAAAGAAATAGCCGATTTTTATAACAAAAACAAAGCGCGCTTTACCGAGCCTGCGAGAATCAAAGCGGCTCAGATCGTCGTTAAAACCGAAGCTGAGGCAAACGATATTATTAAGCAGTTAAAAGGGCTTAGCGACAGTGCACTATTTACTAAATTTGCAGAGCTTGCCAAAGCTAAATCTATCGATCCGCAGGCTAAACAAACCGGCGGCGAGCTAGGCTGGATGCCTAGCGATCAGGTCAAACCTTTTGCCGATGCGATCTCTAAGATAAAAGATGGTCAAATCACCACTAAAGCGATTAAAAGCAGGGTCGGATATCATGTCGTGTTAAAAGAGGAATCTCAAGCTAAAAAGCAGCTAAGCCAAAGCGAGGCAAAGCCTTTTATTGAGCGCGTACTTAGACAGCAAAAAGCGGCAAAAGTAGTCGAGCAAAAAGCGGCAGATCTTCACAAAAACGCTAAAATCGAGTATAAATAATATAGGAGCTAAAAATGGGCGTTTTAGATATAGTAAAACCGGGCGTTTTAAGCGGCGATGACGTAAGTAAGGTCTATGCGTATGCGAAGCAGCAGGGCTTTGCGATCCCTGCGGTAAACGTAGTGGGGAGCAACTCCATAAACGCCGTCTTGGAAAGCGCTAAAATCGCAAATTCGCCCGTAATAATTCAGTTTAGCAACGGCGGCGCAGCGTTTTACGCAGGTGCCGCTTGCCCAAATGCCGCGGTTTTAGGCGCTATTGCAGGCGCGCATCAAGTGCATGCTTTGGCGGCTCATTACGGCGTTGCGGTGATTTTGCATACTGATCATGCCGCGAGGAAGCTGCTTCCGTGGATCGACGAACTCATCGAAGCTAATGCCGCTCATAAAAAAGCTCACGGCGTGCCGCTTTTTAGCTCGCACATGCTCGATCTTAGCGAGGATGATTTGGAGCTAAATTTAGCGACCTGCGAGAAGTATTTGGAAATTTTAAGCGATCTTGGAATTTCGCTTGAGATCGAGCTTGGCGTCACAGGCGGCGAAGAGGACGGCGTCGATAATACCGGCGTCGATAACGCGCGGCTTTACACCCAGCCCGCAGATGTCGCGCTTGCTTACGAGCGGCTAAGCAAAATCAGCGATAGATTCAGCATCGCAGCAAGCTTTGGCAACGTCCACGGCGTGTATAAGCCGGGCAACGTTGTGCTGCGACCCGAAATTCTAAAAAATTCGCAAAAATTCGTGCGCGAAAAATTTAATCTTCAATCTGAAAAGCCTGTAAATTTCGTCTTTCACGGCGGCAGTGGTAGCGAGACCTCCGATATCAAGGCGGCCGTGAGCTACGGCGTCGTTAAGATGAATATCGACACTGACACGCAGTGGGCGTTTTGGGACGGCGTGCGCGCTTATGAGGCCAAAAATCACGGCTATTTGCAGGCTCAAATTGGCAATCCGGAAGGTGAGGATAAACCGAATAAAAAATTCTACGATCCTCGCAAGTGGCTAAGAGCTGGCGAGCAGAGTATGGTGGCGCGCTTGCAGGTCGCATTTGACAATCTAAATTGCCTAAATAGGAACTAATATGGATCGCCCAAATAACGAAGTGCTCGATATCACGCTACCTGAGGCGAAGGAGCGCTCGTTAGCGGGCGTTTTTTTTAAGATCGCAGCTCTGCCGATTGCGGTTTTTGTGGTGTTTTTGCTGGGCTATTTGGGGCTTATCGGGCTGAAGGTAGAAACACACTCGATCCTGATGCTTGCGGTTTTGCTAATTATTGCACTAATTTTAGCTCGTCATAATGCAGAATATGGCTGCTTAAATTTTCAAAATAATATCGATGACTTCAAGCGCGAGCTGAAAAATTACATTGTCGCCAATCTCTTAAGTATCGGCGGCAAGAAAAAATCAGATGCCAGCTTTGATCTTTTTGTGGACGAATACGGCTACTCGCTGCGTAATCAAAACTACGCTTCCGTCGCATCGGCAGTCTTTCCGATGCTTGGAATTTTAGGAACTTTCATCTCGATTGCGATTTCGATGCCGCACTTTTCCTCAAGCAATATCGATGGGCTCGAAACCGAGATCGCGCAGCTTCTAGGCGGCGTAGGTACAGCATTTTACGTCTCGATCTATGGAATCTTTTTGGCGCTTTGGTGGATATATTTTGAGAAAAAGGGCATCAGCAAATATGAGCGCCTGCTCATCAAATACAAAAATTCCACTAAAAATTTCTTCTGGAACAAAGACGAAATAACACAGGGCTATCTGAGTGAAATTTTAAACTCTAATTCTGAAATTTCGCGCTCATTTGCGATGATGAGCTCTACGAATTTTACCGAAAGGCTAAACCGCCTAATCGATGAAAAAATCGGCGCTTTTGAAAGCGTGATGGAAGCTGAGAAGCGAAGTATGGCGATTACACAAGAAGAGCTTGAAAAAGCGGGAGAGATGGTCCAAAGGACAAATCTCGCTCACGGCGAGTTAGATAAGAGCTTCGCTCAAATTTTATCTGCGCTTAAGTCCGTGTCTGCAAGCCTAATCGAAATTCAAAACGGGATTTCCGCGCAGTATCTAAATCAGTCTAAGACTTTAACGGACGGGCAAGGCGAGCTGGCTAACATTACTAGTGCATTAAGCGCTCAAATCAAGAGCCTAAATGCTTCCTTGGGCGGGTTTGCGGGCGAAATTTCAAGTTCGCAGAATGCTTACGCCGCTAAAATTGACGCTAGCTTTAAGGGACTAAGCGCGGATTTGAAGGCACTTTTAGCTGGAGAGGGCGCTGCGCGGACGAGCAACGAAAGCATCATCGAAGAGCTTCGTAAAACGCTTGCGAGCATCGATGAAAAAGCACTTTTAGATGAAAACGAATAACGAAGAAAAAGAGACCTTCTGGATCGCGTATGCCGATTTGATGGCGGGACTGCTTTTTGTTTTCGTGCTTTTAGTAGGCGGCATCATCGTCAAATACTTCCTCACGCAAAGCAACCTGCAGGAGAAAGAAAGCCAAATTTCAAGTGCACTAGCAAGCCTGCAAAGCCAGGAGAAAAAAAGCGCCGAGCTTGAGGCGCTGAATAAAATTTTTAGCGACCAGCTCGAGAAGCTAAATATCGAAAACACCGACCTTCGCAAGCAAAATTCCATCTATTTCATACAGATCGAAGATCTAACCGAGATGGCGGAGAGGCTGAAAAAAGAGAATTTAGACATAAACTCGCTTTTGCAAAAAGCGCGCGACGACGCCAACGCTACGATCAGCCAGAACGAACTTAAAATCGCCTTTTTGCTCGATCAGCTCACGAAGAAGGAGAGCGATTTTAATAAAATTTTACAAGACCTCAACGTCACGAAAAACCGCATCCGCAACCTAACCGGAATGAAGGTCAAAATCATCGCCGATCTGAAAGAGAAGCTGGGCGGCAATATCCGCATCGATAACGAAAGCGGCGCGATGACGCTAAGCTCGTCGATCCTTTTCGACAAGGGTTCAAGCGAGCTGAAAGAGAGCGCCAAAGAGACGCTCCGCTCGACGCTGCAGAGCTATTTCGCCGCGCTTTTGAATAACGATGAAATTCGCGAAAATTTAGATCAGATCATCATCGAAGGGCACACGGACAGCGACGGCGGGTATTTGTATAACCTCGAGCTCTCGCAAAATAGGGCGTTTGCTGTGATGGATTTCATCAACTCGTGGAATAAAGATGAGCGACTGCAAAAATATCTCATCGCCAGCGGTCGCAGCTACACGCAGCCCGTGATGCGCAGAGGCGTCGAGGACAAGGACGCTAGCCGCCGCATCGAGATCAAATTTACACTCTCAAACAAAGAGGCGATGGAGGAGATCAGGAAATTTTTGCAGTTTGATGCGAACGCTACGAATTAGCGGCTCGCCCTTAACGGCTCGCTCGAAATT
>NZ_CALIMY010000118.1 GCF_938045205.1 uncultured Campylobacter sp. | reverse complement strand
CGTGGCGTTTAGCAGCGCGCCTAGGATTTTGATTTCGGCGAAAAGATTTGGATTGACGCGCGAAGTGATGTAGAGCGCTAGCGCAACGGCTGCGAAAAGCAGGATCAAAAATACGATTTTTTTCATTTTGGACCTTTTAAATTTTATCTTTAAATTTACGATTCAGCTGCACCTTTAATGCACATAGAGCGCAGGCATCGGCGCGTTGCAACTGCCGCGTTCGCAGCATTACGCAAATATCGCGCCCTACGAACATAGCGTGAAATTCTAAGGCGCGACTGCGTCGTTGTGCGACTATAGCGATACACACGCTCATAACTTAAACGCAATCCTAATTGAACGGACGCGGCTTGAAACACGACTTGCGTTAGCGCGACTAAATCGCTATTTTCGCGCGGCTTAAATGTGATTCTGTCGGTAAATTTTACTGCCAGCCGCACTCTGCTGCGTAGAGCTGCGCCAAGTCCGTGCTTTAAAATTTTATGCCGAGCCGCGTTAAAATTCCGCGCCTAAGCTGTATATATCCCTAGCTCGTGGCGCCGCAAGACGCTCCGTAAAATTTACCTGCCCGTAGTAAATATTTTGCACGCGAGCGAATTTTGAACCCAAGCACCGCACGTTTTGCTTTAAATTTAGCGCGGCGGGCTTTAAAATTTTAAATTTACCGCCTTCGCGCTCTGTTTATCGCAAGATCTATGCCGCTCGCTAAACTATATATGCGGAGTAAATCTTGGCGCCAAAATAAAATTTCATCTAGCTCGTAAAATCGCAACGCATAAAATTTTATCACTTGTTTTTCTGAAAGTACGCATCCACGCCGTTTGCGATACCCTGAGCGATGCGGTCTTGATAGGCGCTTTTGCCTAAATTTTTACCCTCCTGCGGGTGCGTGATGTAGCCCATCTCCACGAGCACCGCGGGCATCGTAGCGCCCACCAACACCCAAAATGGCGCCTCGCGCACGCCTCCGTCTCTGCTTGAGAAGCTCTTTTTGACCGAGCTTAGCATATAGCTTTGAATATCGATGGCAAGCTTGTTTGAAGAGATTATCTTCTCGCGGTTTAAAAAATTTAGGAAGGTCTGCTTCGAGAAGGTATTCATATCCTCCAAATCGCCCCTGTTTTCGAGCGCGGCGGCGTTTTTACTGCGCTCGCTTCTAGCCGGGCTTAAGAAAAAGGTCTCCACGCCGCTCATTTTGGATGCCGCGCTGGCGTTAGGAGCGGCATTTGCGTGGATCGAAATAAACATATCAGCATTTCTTTTAGCGGCGAAAGCAGTACGCGATCGTAGATTTATAAAAACGTCGGTGCTGCGTGTATAAAGCACCTTGTAGCCGCGCTTGGTAAGCAGCGCACCGAGTTTTTTGGATGTGGCTAGCACGACGTTTTTTTCCTTCAGCCCGTTTCCGACCGCGCCAGAATCGCTGCCGCCGTGACCGGGGTCGATTACGATGAGCTTGCCTTTAGTGGATTTGTAAATTTTACTGGCAGCCACGGAGACCGATTTGGCGCCTTGAGACTCATCTATCGTGCTAATTTGCGGTTCGCTATCTTGCTCGCGTTCGCGATTGCGCACTGATTTTTGATCCTTGCTTTTTT
>NZ_CALIMY010000117.1 GCF_938045205.1 uncultured Campylobacter sp. | reverse complement strand
CAAAAACGGTGATTTTTATAAAAATTTGGATACAAATCCGCAGGCACCTTACGATACATTTAGTTCTAAAAGTCCGCAGATAAGGGAACTGCACGTAAAAATAGGGCGGCTAAGCGGCGTGGAAGCGCATTATCTGCAAAACTGCTATGAAGTCTTTCGCACGGGCACCGTCTGCGAAAATGCGGATCTCATTATCCACACCCAAGAAATCGTCGTAAAATGCAAAAACTGCGGTTTTAGCGGAGATTTGGCACAGAACGACTTTTCTTGCCCGCGCTGCAAAAGCTCCGAAATCAGCGTAATCGACGGCGAAGATATGTATCTAATGCGCCTGGTTATTGAATAAAAGAGGGCGTTTTAGGCGAAAACTTCCTATATTTTAATTTTAACTCCTTGCTATAAGCAAAATTTCATTTCCGCCCAATTTAGATATTTTATCCCTATTTCATTCTTGCAATAAATACTATCCATTATCCTGTTGATTTCATTTGAAATCACAAAATTATGAAATGTAAAAATTCTTCTAATAAAAAATCACTAATAAAAACACCAAATGCGTTAAAAATACATGAAATTATTCATATAATTATACGTTAATTTCGTATTAGATTTTTACTTGAAAATTATAGTTTTCAATATAGAATACCTAGAATTATAGTGTTTTTACTCCAAAAAATTGAAAAATGATGAACTACTGATATATATTTTCCTATTAATGATTTCTATGTAGTAAACGATTTATAAAAATGAATTTTTTGATTTTATTAATTTTTGCATCATTTCCATAAATTTTATGAACGTATTTGTTTAAATTATAATAAGTTTATTGTATTGCCCTATTTTGTATCTAAATTTGCAACATTAAATTCAATATAAATCATGCTTATATTTTACATTAATTTAATATTGTAGTAGTATTGACAATGATTATCTCATCTGATATAATAACGCGAAAATTTTATCAGATTTTAGGAGTTAAATTTTGAAAGTTTTTACTCTCTCTCTGAAGCTGCAGCCGCCCTACTTTTATTGAGCGCCGCAAATCCAGCCATAGCCGACGAGCAAACTAAGCAAAGCATAAATCTCGGTGAAGTAGAAGTTACCGCAAACAAAATAAGCGAAAATTTAAAGGATGTGCCACAAAGTATCAGCGTCGTAAGCGATACTGAGTTACAAGAGCGCGATGTCAAAAACGTCGAGGAGCTGGTAAAAACTATGCCAAACATTACCGGTGTGGGCGGAATGTATGAGGGCATCAGTACTAGAGGACTCAATCCTTCGATATATACGAGTTCCAACCCCGTCACGGTCTATGTCGGCGGCGTAGCACAAAGCAACAAAGATGCAGCCTATATCCCCGTTACAAATATTGATCACGTCGAGGTTTTGCGAGGTCCTAGCAGTGCGATCTACGGCAAAGACTCAATCGGCGGCATCATTAATATCGTTTTAAAAGAACCGACTAACGAGTGGAGCGGCAGCGTCGGCGCCGAATACGGCTCGCACAAATACATGCTAGGTCTTTTTGAAGCCAGCGGCGCGCTGATTGATGATAAACTATTTTTAGGATTAAACGGCTCGGCGTCCAAAGAGGACGGCTGGATCATCAACGATCTAAACGGCGATAAAGCCAACGACAAGAAAAATTACAATTTCGGACTAAATTTAAAGATAGTGCCGACCGATCGTTTTACGGTTAAAATTTACGGCGATCTTTTTCACCGCCAGGACGACTCGCTCGACGAGCTTTTTATCCCAAAATCGAGGTTTGGCAATATCTCAAAAAGCGAAGCCAAGCATATAAACTTAGAAACTCCCGCCCGCGTAAAGCAAACCTCTAGCTCGGGAGCGTTAGATCTAAAATATGAATTTGACAAATTTGACGCGACCTCGGCTACGACTTTTCGTAGAGCCAAAAAAAGACGGGCTTTACGACGAGGATTTTGGTAGTAAAATAACCTATCTCGACCCCGATCACTACGGGCTAGTTACATTTTTAAATTCTAAAAATGATACCTTCTCCGAGGAGCTTAGATTCAGTAGCGTAGGCGAGCAAAGCTTCAAATGGGTTGGTGGACTTTATTACGAAAACGAAAAGCAAGTCTTCGGCCCGATCGGCGACCAATACGGCGACGGCGGTAGGACGATAGTCGAGGATTGGCCTTCGGTCAATCGCGCGCAGACGGCATCGGTATTCGGTCAGATCATCTATCCGATCACGAGCAAATTTGATGCTACGCTTGGCGGCAGGGGTATCAGCAGATCAGAAAACACACAAAGGTCGATTACTTTTCATACGAGCTGGGACACAATCCCAGTACGCCCGCGTTTTCGATGGACGAGAAAGCGACATTTAGGACGTTTTTGCCAAAAATCGCACTTGGATACGATATCACCGATGAGCTAAATATTTACGCGATGTATTCAAAGGGCTATCTAGCCGGCGGCTTTAATTTCTACACCACCGGCGGCAGCAGGGAGGATAATAAATTTGACGCACAGACGAGCGATGACTACGAGATCGGTGTAAAGGGTTCGTATGAGAGCTTTAGATTTTCTACCGCGCTATTTTATATGGACATCAAGGGCACGCATATATTTTATACCGACCCCAATAACCCCAACATCTACTCGACCGCAAACGCCGATAAATCAAAATCTATGGGTGTGGAATTTGAAGGCGTCGCAAAAGCGAGCAAGGAGCTTGATATAAATTTAGCCGCGAGTCTGCTAAAGACCAAATACGGAGATTACATCAACAAAGACGGCACGAATAATAAAGGCAATAAAATCGAGAAAAACCCCGAGTATAAGCTCTCTTTGGGCGCGTCATACTACGCTCCGATGGGAATTTATACAAGACTGGACGGAAATATGATAGGCAAGACCTACTTCGATGCTCAAAATAAGCTAGCCCAAAAGAGCTATTTTACGGCGGATGCAAAAGTAGGCTACCTAAAAGATGGCTTTGACGTGTATTTTTACGTCAAAAATTTGACCGACAAAGAGTATTTCTCGCACATACGCGACAGAGCGAGTAATGTCTTAGTCACCTATGGCAAAGGCAGAATGCTCGGCGTCGGCGTAAGATATAGTTTTTAAATTTAGTAAATTTTATTAAAAGAAAGGATGAAAAATGAGGAAAAGTTTAGCTGTATTGGCAGTTTTAGGTGCATTTAGCGTAGCAGGCGCGCATGATTTTTGGCTTGCGGGTCAAAATGACGACAAACTGAGGGTTCAGATCGGATTTGGAGATGGATTTGCCACGTGCGAGTCGATCGATAAGCAGAGAGAAAATAATTTTGAAATCCCCGTAGTCATAGATAAAAACGGCAAAAAAATCGAGCTAAAGCGCACGAGCGAGAACTATAAATTTGAAGGCGAAAAGCAGCCGGAAGGCGTCTATATCATTACCGGGCAATATAAACCGACCTTTTGGACCGAGGATAAAAGCGGCAAATGGCATATGGGCGGCACGAAAGATACGATCAAAGACGCTAAATTTTGCCGTCGCGCCACTATGCTCGCAAAGGGCGTAATCAACACACAAGCAGGCGATCTCATAACTAAGCCCGTGGGCGAGCGACTCGAGCTCGTACCTTTAGAAAATCCGGTAAATTTCAAAGCTAATAAGCCGTTTAAAATCAAAGTGCTGTTTGAAGGCAAACCGCTTGCAAATGCCGCAGTTGAAGGCGCGCCGGATGGGTTTTTGGAAGATATGAGCGCATTTTATGGTATGACCACGATAAGGGCGAAATCGAGGTAATGGCGCTAAAGCCGGGTCCTTGGATACTAAAAGCAAGAAATAAACTCGCATTTTCGGATCCAAAGAAATGCGACGAAGAGACGATCATAGCGTCCTTTGCTTTTGAGGTAAAATAGTTTAAATTTGCTCTAAATTTTACTCCGGCTTTTAAATTTAAAAGCCGGATTACGCTATGTGAGAACTTTCGCGAACTTTGTAATTGCCGCGCGTAGGCTGCGCTTTTAACTCGTCGCGATTTGAGTATTGTGCTACGAC
>NZ_CALIMY010000116.1 GCF_938045205.1 uncultured Campylobacter sp. | reverse complement strand
GCTTGTTTTAATGGGCTTAGATAATATAGCAGAACTTCCGCCATGAAAATTTTTTAAAATTTTAGAATAGACTTTTTTGTTTTTTGCTAAAAATATAAATTTTTGATTCGGCGAAATGGATGAAATATTAAAGAAATCAATTTCTTCTTTATTCTCAAATAAAGGATCCAGGTCGATAATTACGACATCTAAATTTGTATTGCAATTAAGATAAAAATTCAAAAAGTAATCAAAATTTATAAAATATAAATTTAAGAATTTATCCTTGTTTAGCCTTATTTTTTCAATTAAATTTTCGTCGCTACAAACAACTAACACACAGAGCTTTTGAAGCCTTTTTATTCTTGACGTAATTTAAAATCCTTATAAGTTTAATTTGATTTATTATCCAATAAATAAGCTAAATTTAATTTTAAAAATGAAATTAAAATGAATTTATTTAATATAATTGCGGCGAAATTTTGAAATTTAAGGAGACAAAATGTCAATTTCAAGACGAGATTTTTTAAAGACATCTGCTGCGGCTACGGCAGTAGTTTGCTCAAATCCCCTTATGGCCAAGGAGAGCAAGATTAAAAGCATACCGCATGCTTCAAATTTAGGTGCGTTTTACGCCGACGTCGACGAAAACGGAAAGATAGTGAAAATTAGACCGCAGATATCTGATAAAGACCCCAAATATCCCGGAAACGAGGCATGGATAGATAGGGTTTATTCCGATACCAGAATAAAATATCCTTGCGTTAGAAAAAGTTACCTAGAAGGTAAAAACACTCCCGAGCTTCGCGGCAAAGAGGAATTTGTGCGAGTAAGCTGGGACGAGGCGATGAAGCTAATAGTTAAAAAGCTTCAAAGCGTAAAGACGGACGAAATTTATAATGCAAGCTATGGCGGCTGGGGGCATCCAGGTCTTCTTCACAACTGCAACTCCGTGGCGGGGAGATTTTTTAATACCGTTTTTGGCGGAGCGGTAGGAACTGACGGCGAGTATAGTAACGGCGCTGCGGGCAGAGTAAATGCAACTATCGTTGGAGATTTGGAAGTTTATTCTCCTCAAACCGCACATGAAGTAATGCTTGAAAATACGAAAGTGTACGTAATGTGGGGCGCTGATTTATTTAAATGCAATCAAATCGACTATAAAATAGCAAATCGTGGAAACAATCCTTATTTTGAAAAATATGCAAAATCTGGAATAAAATTTATCACGATTGATCCGCAATACACGGAAATTGCTAAGAAATTTAACGCCGAGTGGATTAAAATTCGCCCAAATACCGACGTGGCGCTTATGCTTGGAATGTGCCATTACCTATATACAAGCAACCAATATGATAAAGAATTTATCGAAAAATACACTTTTGGATTTGATAAATTCCTGCCTTATCTGCTTGGTAAGAGCGAAGACATGGTAGAAAAAACTCCTGCCTGGGCTGCAAAGATAACGGGTATTGAAGAGAGCGTTATAAAAGCGCTTGTCGATACTTTCGTAAAAAATCGCACATTTTTAGCAGGCAACTGGGCTATGCAAAGAGCCCATCACGGAGAGCAGGCCGACTGGATGCTTATGGTGCTTGCTTCGATGATAGGACAAGTTGGTCTCCCCGGCGGCGGACAAGCGTTTTCGGGCGTTAGTTTGCCGGTAGGCTTGCCGCAAGGTAAAAACAAAGTAGACGCGAAAATTCCGGCCTCAAGAGTTAGCGAAGCTTTGCTAAATCCGGGCAAAAAGATCAAATTTAAAGGCTCTGAGATAACATATCCAGATATCAAAGTCATGTATATAACGGGCGCAACTGTTTTGGGACACCATCCAGATACAAATGAACTTATAAAGGCTATCCGCAAGCTTGATACTGTGGTAGTTCATGAGCCTTGGTGGACGCCGATGGCAAAGATGGCCGATATAGTGCTTCCTTCTACGACCCCGCTCGAAAGAGACGATATAAGCTATGGCGGCTCTTATTCGCAAGATTACGTTTATGCGATGAGAAAGGTTATAGAGCCGCTTTTTGAAGCCAGAAACGACTATGACGTTTTTGCTCAGATGGCAAAAATGGTGGGCGAAAAAGAGCATCGTAAATTTACAAGCGGCAAGAGTAAAGAGGAGATCATAAGAAGCTTTTACGAAAGAAGCGATTGCGTTAATTACGTAAGTTTTGATGAATTTTGGGAAAAAGGATATGTGTATTTTGAACCAAACGAAGAGGCAAAGAAATTTGTTCGCCACGCGGCATTTAGAACCGATCCCGTAGCAAATAAACTGGCTACGGAAACGGGTAAAATTCAAATTTTCTCGCAAAAATTTGCTGATTTTAAACTTGATGATTTTAAGGGACATCCTATGTGGTTCGAGCCTGCATAATGGCTCGGTAATAGAGAACTTACAAAGCAATATCCGCTTCATTTGCTAAGTCCGCACCCAAAATATCGCATCCACTCTCAGCTCGATAACTCTTTTGTAAGAAAAGCATATAAAGTAGGAAATAGAGAGCCTGTGCTTATAAACGATGAAGATGCTAAGAAATTTGGTATAAAAGACGGCGATACGGTTGAGGTCTATAACGACAGGGGTAGAATCTTAGCAGGAGCCGTCGTAAGCAAAGACATTATGAGGGGCGTCGTGTCGATAAACGAAGGCGCTTGGTATGATCCTGAAAATTTAACAGATGAAAACCCAAGATGTAACGCAGGGTACGTAAATTTATTAACCAGCTCAAGACCTACTTCGACTATGGCCCAAGCGACTTCTATAAATACTTGCTTGGTGGCTATCAAAAAAGTTGATGCTAAGGCCTATGCCGGCGTTAAAACACCGATAATAAAAGGAGCATAAATGAGAAAAATTCTATTTTTAACGGCGGTCTTGGTAAATTTTGTTTTTGCAAAAGATATGTTTTATCTTTGATATCAAGGCTGATTTGCTTGATCCTAAAACCAAAGAGGTCGTAGGCGAAATTTATGAAGGTACGCCCGTAAAATTTATAAAGCAAGAGGGTGATTTATCGCTTATCGAAGTTAGCGGAGAGGTTACGGATAACAAAAATATCTTAGCCTACAAAAAAGATCCTTTGATAACCTTTTTGATGCTTAAAAATCAGGAGGCAAAACCGAAGGCGCAGTATCTAATAGACAGCAAAAAATTAAATGAAAATAGCTACGCCTCATGGGAAGAGGCGGAGCTTGTTTATTATGATACTTGCAGCTCATGTCACGCGGCTCATAAACCAAAAGAGCATTTGATGAACGAATGGGACGCATATCTAACCGCCATGCAAACATTTGCTAAAATAAACGATGAGGAAAAATCCAGAATTCTACGCTTTATGCAAGCCTTTGCAAAAGACGGAATCGCAAAAGAAGAAGATTAAAATTTTAGGCCAAATTTAGAAAAAATCTAAATTTAGCTTCTTATTAGATTGCAATAGCTACTAGTTTTGATTAAATAACAAAAAGTCAAAAAATACTAACAAATTGTTACATATTATAAAATGCGCTTTGTTATCATTCGCTCTCTTATAATTTTTAGCATTTTATCTAGTCGTTTCAAAAACGCTTTGCAAAATTTAGCGCTATATTAAAGCTTAAAATGCACCTATTACGTATTTTTCGACCTATTCAAAATTTTATACTTCTTAAAAAATCAAAATTTCAAGCATTTAAAATTTATCCTAAATTTAAACTGCAATTTAATTAAACATTAAAAATCTTTGTATTATTATTCGCCGCGTTAATAATCAATTCTATAATCATTAAGTAAGGAAATATGAATGTTTAGAAGATTCTCTCTCTCTCTCTATGCCTCGCTGCTCTTTTATGGCTCGCTTTACGCGGAAGACCAGGCAAATTCACAAGAATTAGGAACCATCCAGGTAACGGGCAATGTCGATTCGCAAAGCGTAGCCGAGCAAAAGGTCGGCGAAACTAAAACTACTGCGCAAACTATTAAGAAGCAGCAGATCACCGATAGCAGAGACTTGGTGCGATACCAAACGGGTATCACAGCGGTCGAGACGGGCAGATTCGGCGCTAGCGGATACGCCGTTCGCGGCGTGGACGAAAACCGCGTGGCTATCACGGTGGACGGGCTTCGTCAAGCAGAGACCTTGAGCTCGCAGGGCTTTAAAGACCTCTTTGAGGGGTATGGAAATTTTAATAACACAAGAAACGGCGTAGAGATGGAAAATGTCAAAACGGCCAATATCACTAAAGGAGCCGACTCCATAAAAGCAGGAAGCGGCGCACTCGGCGGGTCGGTTATGTTTGAAACCAAAGACGCTAGGGATTTCTTGACGGAAAAGAATTACCATTTCGGCTTTAAGCAGGGCTATCAAAGCGTCGATAGCCAAAATTTTCACTCCTTCACCGGTGCGGCTAGATACGGCTGGTTTGATCTTTTAGTTATAAACACCGATAGACACGGTCATGAAAGAAAAAACTATTTCTACGACATATATGATAGCAAAGAGGACAAACTTCATATAGGAAAAACTCGCGAAAAGGCAGACCCCTACACCATAACCAAGAAGAGCACGCTCGTAAAGGTGGGACTTCAGCCGAGCGATAACCATAGATTGTCTATCGCGATAGATGACTCGAAGCAAAATTCCGACGGCGAGGATCTTTCTTATACGTTAAGAATGGGTAGCCGTCCAGATGCTCCGGAACGATATGGAAATAGGACAAACCACGATAGCTCTACCAGAAGAAACGTGCAGTTTAGCTACGAATATGTCGGAGATACTCCACTTTGGGACAGTGTCAAACTTTCGTATTCTTGGCAAAATATTAAGAACCGTGCAATAAATAAAGAGGGTTGCCAAGGCAATAGATGCCAGAATGTGCAAAATCCTTCTGGGATGCATCTAAATAAAAGCTCAAGCGGTTATGATATCGTAGATAAAAACAATAGACCCCTAAGCGTTGATCCGCGACCTGTCGAAGAAGGCGAAGAAATTATTAAAGATGGTTCGGGCAATATTCTAAATAGGGGCAGCGATTATAAAAAAAGGGATGGTGAAGGATATTATTTGGATTGTTCCAAAGTAAATTGTAATAAAAAATTTAAAGTATTAAAAGAAACATACGATGGAGATACTTGGGAGTATAATTACGAATTAGTGGAAAGAGAGATAGAAAAGCATACTCTTCCTGACGGCAGAGTTTACGGGACTATAAAAAGAGATCCGAGCGATATAGATACTATGACAAAGGCTTATAAGCTATTTCATTTAACTCCATATACCGATGGTTACAATTCCGTCCAATACACTGATAGGACTCTAGAAACTAAGACATTTCAGGTTAATCTAGACTTAGAAAAAGAATTTAGTCTATTTAATTTGATAGATAATTCTATATCATACGGCGGACTTTTGGATCAAACAGATAAATCTATGACTAATAAAGATGGATTTTACTCGGGTGATTCACAATGGTGGGATAATATACTCTTCGGTAGAACTCCTGGAAGTGGCGTGCCAAACCCTAATTACCATATGAATGGTAGTCAAAGAAGCAATACCACTGCGGTGAGTACCTATCTGATCCCAGTGCAAACTACGACTGTAGCAAGCTATATCGGGGATGAAATTCAAATAACTAAATACGTAGGCTTCGATCTCGGTTATCGCTTAGATTTTGTAAACCATAAACCAAAATATACCGGCCATCCTGAAGTGCCAAGAGGCATCATAACCGGTCTATGGGTGCCGTATCCTTATAATCCTTACGATGGAGTGCATGGCTATTACACTCCTTACGGAGAACAAAATTATCAGGAAAATTTAAAATTCCTACTAAGAGAAAAGCAATACAACAGCAACTCATATAAACTAGGTCTAAATTTAGACCCGCTCGATTGGATAAGAATTCAGCTAAAAGGCTCCAAGGGTTTCCGCGCTCCGACATCGGATGAGGCGTATATGACCTTTAAGCATCCGGACTTTTCTATCCGTCCTAATATATTTTTAGAACCAGAAATCGCAAGGACGAAAGAGATCGCTCTTACTTTTTATAGCGAGAGAAGCCGCATAACTTTCGATGTTTTTAAGACGGATTATAAAAATTTTATCGATCTTGAATTTTTGGGAAATTTACAAGTCGTAGATCAGCAGATACCGTATCCGTTTTATCAAAATGTAAACCGAGATAGCGCCAAAGTGCATGGATTTGAGATAAATACCCATCTGGAGCTCGGCGATGTATCGGAGAGCCTGGAGGGATTTAGGCTGGGATATAAATACAGCAGACAAAAAGGCAGAATGTCGTGCGCCAGCAACGGCTCAAACGCCAATGATTCAAACTCCGGATGCAGTAGGGGCGAAGAGGTGCCGATGAATGCGATCCAACCGCCTACTTCCGTCTATAATATCGGCTATTCTACGCCCGGCGACAAATATGGCATTGATCTTTTCATAACTGACGTAGGAGCCAAGAAGCGCAAAGATACCTACAATATGTATTGGAAAAGCCAAGTCGAAAGAACGGATCCATATTGGGGGCACATCGATGCTTCTATAGTAAACGGAGAGCCCGTAACCGATAATACCAAAGGTTGGCGAAGCGGTGATTATACGGTAGTGGACGTTATTGCTTATGCAAAGCCGCAAAAAAATTTTAACTTTAGTCTAGGCGTTTACAACCTAACCAACGCCAAATATATCACTTGGGATAGCGCCCGCTCGATCAGGGCTTTCGGAACGGTCAATATGATCGATCAGGCGACGGGTGCGGGCATCGGCAGGTTTTACGCGCCGCGCAGAAATTTTAGATTTAACTGGGAGGTAACGTTTTAGTTCTTGGTGTGTTTCGATCCAAAATTTAAAACGAATTTCGAATCCAGGGCTCAAGTTGATCAAATCGAGCCCTGGATTGCAATTTATGCTTTAAATTTATCCAATGAGCCTTTGCAACGCAAGAGCAAGATCACTTCGTATTTTTGGCATTTTGATAAAATTTTTAGCGATATGATTTTCGCCGAACAGTAACATTTTGCGCGCGCATTAAATTTGTATATCGCCGCTTTCGTTTATGCGGTTTTGGCTCAGAACCTACCGCCGTGCAGTATAAATTTTACATTTCTATCGATAAAGCCTTTTTTTACTAAGGTCAAAGGCAAACTTTCATATCACATAAATTTGCTCGCCGTATGATCCTAATAAAGACGAGTTAGAAGCACCGAAGACATTTGACAACCGCACGCAAAAACTACGGCAGCTGGATGAGACCTACGATAAGGCGCACAAGACGATGCTTAAGACAAATGATTTTTTATTTATGCGTTAATACGCGGAAAAATAAAGACAAATTAGCCTCTATTTTTCTCGATTTCATATAAAATTTTGATTTTTTTACAAGCTCTTTGCAAGATGCAGAACCCTAAGGCAATATATAATAAAATGGACAACTTACTAATGCCGTAAAACCATATGGGAAACGTTACGATTAAAAAAACTATTAATATAAAATCCCAAATTATAGCTAGAGCCTGTTTCACTCTCATATAATTTGAATACTTAGCTAAAATCGAAATATGCGTTATGCTGGGCGACTCAGGGGAAAGATAACAATACGTTACCTCGACTATATCGCCGTTATCAGCAAACCATTGATCGGGATAGTCGAAAAATCTTATTCCTTTTACCTCAAATGTTATATACAGTCCGTCTCGCCCCCAGTCTGTTTCTAAGTTTTCCATCTTGCCGATAATTGTGAAAAATTTCAATTCACTTGAAGCTTTCTTTTTTAAATGCCACATTATTTTCCTCCAAATTTCGGTAAAATTTCGTAAAATACGCGCTACTTTCTGTGGCGTTCGCACTAAAATTTTAATTTTTGCACACCCGCGTCAAAATAGGCGAGAAGTCCCATCAAAATCAATGTTAACGACACGCAATCATAGAAATTCGCTAAAACCGAGCAGCGTATGCGAAAACGCACGCCCTTAATCTCAAAAAGCACGAATGTGTCGATACTTTTCGCAATGTCTGGACGCTCAAATTTTCGATTCTGCCCGTGATTTTGCTTTTAGCTTCAGATTTTGGCAAAAGATTCATATCTATAGTCCGTGCGCGAAATTCGCCCACCGAAAGGTACGGCGGATTAAAATGCATAGAATTGTAAAGTTGAGCTTACTTACGATAATGTTTAAAGTTCCGTCCTGCGCGAGCTAAATTTTATATAATTTTAAA
>NZ_CALIMY010000115.1 GCF_938045205.1 uncultured Campylobacter sp. | reverse complement strand
TTCATAAAAAATGAGCTTGAGGAGAACGAACTTTTGATTAGAGATTTTGGTATCAGCAAGGGCGATAAATGGACGGAGGAGGAGATCGTATTTTATAGCGGTAAGCAGGCGTTTAAAATTTCCGCTTACGGTGCAGGCAAAAAGATCCGCGGCGAAAACTGGCGAGGATTTCGTCCGGATCTTATCATTTGCGACGATCTGGAAAACGACGAAAACGTAAAAACGAAAGCGCAGCGCGACAAACTTTATGAGTGGTTTGAAAAGGCCATTATGAAGCTGCCAGCCCGCGGCGATAACGCTTATAATATCGTAGTAGTCGGTACTACGCTGCATTATGATAGCCTGCTCTTTCGCATCGAAGCAAGGACGGATTTCAAAACTCTATCCTATCCGCTGGTGCGCGCTTTTCCCGCAAACGTAGATGAGCAAAAGTGGGATATGAAAGAGCTGCTGCTAGATGATAGCAGGCTGGATAAAGAGCGCATAAAACAGGAGTTTCTAAGCTCCAAAAGCGCCTTTATGAGCGAATATCAAAACGAGCCGCTAAGTAAAGAGGAGGCAAGCTTTAGCGGATATCAAACTTTCGAGCAGATGCCTCTTTGCGACGCCTACTATATGGGGATTGACCCCGCATTAGGAAAAAGCAAGGGCGATTATTTCGCCGTAGCTACGCTTGGGGCTTATGAGGGCAAATTTTATGCAAGCGTTAAGATGGCAAAAGTAAAGCCCGAGCTTATGATGGATCGTATCATAGCAGCGGCGCTTGAAATTTTACGACTTAACCGCCCGCTTAAAATCGCGATCGAAACTATTCAGTTTCAGGAGTTTTTTAAGGATATGCTCGACAAAAAAGCCCGCGAACTGGGGCTTTATCTGCCTATCATAGAGCTTAAAAACAGCGTGCCCAAGCAGCTTCGTATCGATAGCCTAACCCCGCCTATAAATAACGGCGTGATCCTAAGCGATAAAAACTCGCTCGTTTTCATAGACGAGCTTGATACCTACCCTAAAAGCGCGCATGATGACGGGCTGGATGCGCTAGAGATGGCATGGCGCATCGCAAAGGTACCGGCGTTTGATTATGCGAAGGTTAGCCGGATCATCAAAGAGCGAAAGCGCAAACGCGATATGATAAAAGATATGTTGCAGAGATAATAATAATTCGTGCGCGTAGCGCAATAACTCGAGCCGCAGGCTCGCACCTTGTAAGCGTGCAGGGGTTAATTGGGGGCTTGGGGGATAAGAAGGGGGCGCCTCGCCATTAGCTCCCTTCTTGTCCCCCAAGAATTGCGACACGAGATATGTGGCGGGGCGTTTGCTCTGCTCTGCTTGTTTTGTTTGAGCTGAGAAGTAGAATAGCGTTTAAACGCTTTTAAAAGCCGTTTAAAAGCGTTTAAATATTTTTGGACGGGTGATTTATCGTTAGAGATGATAAAACCCCTTAGAGCGCACGCAAATAAAATTTAAGGATGATGGATGAAAAAACAAGATTTAAGATCGCTCATTAAGCTTTTAAGACCCAAGGGGGCTTATTCCAAGACCGACGTAGCAGGATATGTAGAGCTAAGCCCCTCTAAGATCCGCGCCGCACTGCTTACTAAACAGCAGAATTATCTATTTCCTGCATTTTCGCTCATAATGGATAAGGATAGCGCCGTAGGGGCTGAAATAGAAAAGCGTTTAAGCTCGGTAGAGAATAAATTTTTTACCCACGATCTAGGCGAGGATCAAAATGAAAATATCGAGCAGATTATCGAGGCGGGGCTGCAAGCAAGGCTTTTCGGGCTTGCGGTGCTGGAGGTATATGCGGACGAGGACGCGAACATAAAATTTGACGTAGTAGATAGAATATATATTAATATCGTAGAAAACAAGCCTTATCTGCGGATAGGCTCACGCGATATTGAAGCCAAAGAGCCGTTTTTTATAGTAGTTAGGCAGGAAGATCCGGCGCTACTTAAAATTTTGTGGCTGGTGTTTGCTAAACATTTCGTGCTTAGCCATTATCTTAAATTTGTGGAATTCTTAGGCGTGCCGCCGCTGATCGGCAATAGCTCAAGTGGAGACGAAAACGTCATCACACAAATGGCTGAAGCGCTTGAGGGTATCAAAAGCGGCAGTTACGCGGTGCTAGGTCCGAACGACATTATCAAAGTGCTTGAGGGTAGAGGAAGCCAAGCT
>NZ_CALIMY010000114.1 GCF_938045205.1 uncultured Campylobacter sp. | reverse complement strand
GCTTTAGCACGCGCGAAGGAGGCGTAAGCGGCGGAGCTTACGCGAGCTTAAATTTAGGGGATCACGTGGGAGACGATCCGCAAAACGTCGCGCAAAACCGCGAAATTTTAGCCACCGCGCTCGGCATCGAGCCTCGAAATTTAAAATTTATGCGCCAGATCCACTCAAACAAAGTTGAAATTTTACGCGCAGCTAGCGATGAAATCCCGCCCTGCGATGGGCTTGTGACCGATCTGCACGGCGTGGCGCTGTGCGTGCTGGTAGCGGACTGCTCGCCCGTTTTGATCGCGGACGAGCGGCGTGGCGTGGTCGCTGCGGTGCATGCGGGGCGTGCGGGCGTGATAGGGCGGATCTGCACGAATGCGATAAATTTGATGAGCGAGCGCTTTGGCTGCGTCGCTGCGGAGCTGAAGGTATTCGTGGGTGCAAATATCAAGGCGCGAAATTACGAACTTGGCGGGCTTGATCTGGGCGAGTTTGAGCGCTACAAAACGCAGGGGTGCTTTGATATGAACGCCGCGTTGCGCGACGAGCTCGCAGCTGCGGGGGTGCGAAACGTTAAATTTGATCCGCGCTGCACCTTCGAGAGCGAGCGGCATTTTTCATACCGCAGAGATGGCGTCACGGGGCGCTTCTGCGGCTTTGTGATGAATAAAATTTAATCTAAAATTCATGCATTTTAATTGTAAATTTGTTTAGATAAAAGGGGTATTTGTTGTGAAATCTTAAGCAAATTTGCATGCGTCAGAATAAAAACAAAACACTATATAAGTTATGTAAAATCGCATAACAATCAAGCTTGTTTTAATAAAATTTTAAATATAATTCTTATTTCATTTCACACGCATCAATCCTTGATTTAGTTGTAAATTTAGAGCAAATTTACGGGCGGATGCGGAGGAATAAACTAAATTTCGGGGAAACCCACAAGGAGAAAACTCATGGTAACAATGAGAGATTTGCTAGAGTGCGGCGTTCATTTCGGACACCAAACGCGCAGATGGAATCCGAAGATGAAAAAATTCATTTTCGGCGAGAGAAAAGGTATCTACATCATAGATCTACAAAAAACTATCCGCTACTTCCGCTACACTTATAATATCGTACGCGACGCGGCTGCCGAGGGCAAGACAATACTTTTCGTAGGCACCAAAAAACAAGCCGGCGCGACGCTAAAAGAGTACGCCGAGAAGTGCGGCATGCCTTATGTGAGCCACAGATGGCTAGGCGGCATGCTGACGAATTTTTCCACTATCAAACAATCGATCCGCAAGCTCGAAGTAATCGAGACTATGGAAGAGGACGGCTCGATAAATTTATTAACCAAAAAAGAGGCGCTAATGCTTCGCCGCAAAAAAGAGAAGCTCGAGCTTTATCTAGGCGGCATCCGCAATATGAAGGGCTTGCCTGATATGATCTTCGTCATCGACGTCGTAAAAGAAAAGATCGCCGTAGCGGAAGCTAATCGCCTAAAAATGCCGGTTATCGCGCCTTTGGATACGAACTGCGATCCGGACGTAGTCGATTTCCCGATACCCGGCAACGACGATGCGATCCGCTCGGTTCAGCTTTTCTGCCAAGAGATGGCTGAGGCGATCAACGAAGGTAAGGCGCTTCGCGATCAAGACGCAAGCGAGGATGGCGAGCAGAGCGAAGCCGTCAGCGACGAGGAGAAAGAGGAAGTCGTAGCTGAGGCGATGAGCGAAGAGGATTTTGACGTAAGCGAGGACGAAGAGTAATGGAAATCAGCGCGCAAATGGTAAAAGAGCTCCGCGAAAGCACCGGAGCGGGGATGATGGACTGCAAAAAGGCTTTGGTTGAAACAGACGGCGATATGGATAAGGCCGTCGATCTACTTCGCGAAAAAGGTCTCGGAAAGGCCGCTAAAAAAGCCGACCGCTTAGCTAGCGAAGGTCTAGTGAGCGTCGAAGTGGGCGCGGATCACAAGATCGCAACCATAAGCGAGATAAATTCTGAAACCGACTTCGTGGCTAAAAATCAAAATTTTATAAATTTAGTAAAAAATACCACTCTACATATCCAAAGCAAGGGCATTAGCAGCATTGATGAGCTAAATTCCAGCATCATCGACGGCGTTAAATTCGATGAGCATCTAAAAAGCCAGATCGCTACGATCGGTGAAAATTTGGTCGTTAGAAGATTTGAGACGATTAAGGCGGGCGCAAACGGAGTAGTAAACGGCTACCTGCACTCAAACGGCCGCGTAGGTGTAATCATCGCAGCAGCTTGTGACAGCGAGCGAACTGCGGAGGGTGCGAAGGATCTTATAAAAAATCTCTGCATGCACGCAGCTGCGATGAAACCGCAGGTCATCAGCTATAAAGAGCTTGATCCCGATTTTATTGAAAAAGAATTCTTAGCTCTTAAAGGCGAGTTTGAAAAGGAAAACGAGGAGTTTGTGCGTTTAGGTAAGCCCCTTCATAAGATCCCGCAGTTCGGCTCGCGCGCGCATCTAAGCAATGAAATTTTAACCAAAGAGATCGAAGTTTTAAAAGACGAGCTTCGTAAGCAAAATAAACCTGAAAAAATTTGGGATAAAATTTTACCGGGTCAGATTGATCGCTTCATCGCTGATAATACCCAAATCGATCAGCGCCTCACGCTGCTAGGGCAATTTTACGTCATGGACGATAAGAAAACCGTCGAGCAGGTGATTGACGAAGAGGCTAAAAAACTAGGCGGCAAAATCGAGATCGTAAAATACGTCCGCTTCGAAGTGGGCGAGGGTCTAGAGAAAAAGAGCGAAGACTTTGCTGCCGAAGTAGCGGCTCAAATCGGCTAAATATGGAACTTCTAAAGGGCGTAAATCTCACTCACGCGTATGATTATACGCTCTTTGAAAATGTAAGCTTAAGCATTCAAGAGGGCGAAAGCATCGCTATTTTAGGCATTAGCGGCTGCGGCAAATCGACCCTGCTTCATATTTTATGCACGCTTTTAAAACCAAACTCGGGCGAAGTGATCTACGGCGGGCGCAGTATTTACGAGCTAAGCTCTGATGAGAGACTTAAAATTCGCCGTAACGACTTTGGCATAATATTTCAATCCCACTACCTTTTTAAGGGCTTCTCCTCTGGCGAAAATATTGAACTTGCCGCCAAACTTACGAATAATGCGATAGATGATGAAATTTTAAAAAAGCTTCAGATCGAACATACTTTAAAGCAAGGCGTGGGCGAGCTTAGCGGCGGACAGCAGCAGCGCGTGAGCATCGCTCGCATACTTTGCAAAAAGCCGCGCATAATCTTTGCCGACGAGCCTACTGGAAATTTAGACAAGGATACCGCAAACGAGGTCATGGACGTGATCTTTGATTACGTAAAATCCAGCCGTGGCGCACTCGTGCTCGTGACTCACGATGAGAATTTAGCGCAAAAATGCTGCAAAGTTTATCGCCTAAATAACCGAAATTTAGCGCAAATATAAGCAATTAATAACCAAAAATATCTTACAATAGCCCAAATTCTTTCTAAAAGGTCATAAATGAAAATTCTACTTGACAATCACAATGAGCAGGTTGCAAGTGTCGTAAATATTTGCTGCGAGCGCATCGGTGCGGATCTGGTAGCATATAGTGCGGACGAGAGTGAATATGATTTGACGATAAAAAATTATGAAGATGGCGACGATATTTCAAAATTTGATCTTAATAAAACGCTGTTTCTGACGCCTAAAAACGTCTCGGTGCCAGGAGCGCGATATACCCTTACCAAGCCTTTTTCGCCGCTTGAGCTCATTACGTTTATTAGCGAATTTTCGGTTCAAAATATGAGCGTGCAGGCTAAAGAAAAAATGGCGAAAGAATTTGCCGATGCAAGCTCTGTGATGAAAGAGATTGATGCGATTGACCAGGCAAATTCCGCTTCGGGCAGTAATTTTGAAGAGCTCGTGGATAACTTTTATGACTCCGGCAAGGATATACCGCTTTCACAGCTGGCAAACGATATAGCGCCCGAGATTGCAGATGATGTGCCGCTTTCGCAGTTGCTAGGTGATATGCCGCGCACGGACGAGATCGCAGATGATATTCCGCTCTCGCAGCTTGCAGATGAAGCAGCTCTTGCGGACACCATCGCCGATGATGCGCCGCTTAACGCCGTTGCAGAAAAGATTGCGGATAATATCGCAGATGATATGCCTCTAAACTTAGTTGCTAGCGATATCCCTGAGGATGTACCGCTAAATAGTATCAGCGCAAGCGAGTCTGCCGAAAGTAATCACGCTCCTCAAGATGAAATTCCACTCGCAAAGGATGACGCTCCGATAGCTTTAGCAGCGCTAGACGATGAAAATCCTAAGAATTTCAAAACAGATAAATCGCAGACAGAAGATGAAATTCTTGTCGCACAGGCAAGCGAAACTTTACCGCTTGCTCAGCAAGACGAGTCGCAAAGAGCTGGCAGCTCTAATGAAACTGCTGTTGAAAAAAAGGCAGACGCTGCGCCTAATTTAGAGGAAGCGAAAGACTCTGCGGACGTTACGCTTAAACAGCATGAATCAGATGGCTCATTTGCCTATAAAACAGAGGAAAAAAATTCTGCCTCGCAAGTAGTGCAAGATGCAGCTGGCGCGTCTGTTAACAGCGGATTTGATATGGATTTTTCCAGGCTTTTCGATAGTGCTGGCATGCCCGTAGAGGAGTTTGGTGGATATGATAATTTTGCCGCGGCTGCGTTTGCTTCTGATGAAAAAGAGGATAAAAAATCTGCGCATGATAAAAATAAAGCGGCTACGGATTTTCAAAAGACGCAAATTTCGTCTCAATACGAGGTCACTTCAGATACGCCGATTGCGCTAGCGGGTGCGGGCGATATACCTCGCGAAAATCTTTATAACGCCGTTCCGTTTCAAAGCATGGAATTTACTGGCGGACTTGCACAGAATACGCTTATGTCTGCTCATAATGAAGCAGGGGATTCAATTGGCGCAAATTTCGCAGCTTCCGCGAATTTCGTAGCTTCTGCAAATTCTAGCAATACCGGGATTATAAATTCTACTCCTGCGCCAAATTTTTCGGAGCTAAACTTGCCGCACATATTAGATGCCTCAGATTTACCGAAGCAAAGCGAACAATCTGATAGCGTTGCCGGCGGGTTTGCGGACGGATTTTTGCGCGCTATGGAGGGTGATTTTGCAAACTCGTTTGCCGCAAACTCTGCGGATAGCGAGCAATTTAAATCCGGTAAGCCTACAAAGAGCGCCGCGCAGCAGATAAAATTTAATGCTTCAAAGCCTATATCAAAGCCTTCGGAGCGCACCGAATTTAAATCTCCTAAATTTGGCGCGTCCGAGCAGGTAAATGAGATGAAATTTGGCGCGCAAGCTATGCCGAATGAGCTTGCCGCTTCGGCTGCGGCGGAGTTTGCCAGCCTTATGGCAAGCGAGTTGGAGCATAGCGCCAAAAGCGAGCCGCTGCGTAACGAGCATAGTAAAAAACCGAGCGCAGAGGAGCTGAAAACCAAACTGCGCGATGATCTGGAAGCGGGCATCGCAAGTACGATCGAGAAATTTGCGGGCAGTAAGGACGCCAAAGACGCGCTGAAGGACTTTAAGATCAATATCGATATATCGTTTGGAGATCGGTAGTGCGGGGCAAAATTTTGCTCGTTTCCGGTCCAAGCGGTAGCGGCAAAAGCACGCTCATAAAGCGTCTTATCGCAGAATTCGGCGGGCAGATATACTTCTCGATCTCCTCTACGACGCGCGAAATGCGTGCGGGCGAAGCGGACGGCGTCAATTATCATTTCATAAGCGAGAGCGAGTTTCGCGCAGGCATCGATCGCGGAGAGTTTTTAGAGTGGGCGTTAGTTCATGGCAAATACTACGGTACTTCGCTAAAGGCCGCTACGAGCGAGCTTGAGCGGGGTAAGATCGTGATTTTTGATATCGATGTGCAAGGATATGAGATCGTGCGTAGCAAAGTGCCTAAAAGCGAGCTTACTAGCGTATTTATTACTACGCCGAGCTTGTCGGAGCTTAGGGATAGGTTGCGTGCTCGTGGCGATAATGATCCCGCCGATATTGCTTTACGCCTGCAAAACGCGCAAGAGGAGATGGAGCGCCTAGGTGAGTATGATTATTTCATAATAAACGACCGCCTGGAAGCGGCGTATGAAAATTTAAGATCAATCTACAAAACTATTAAACTAGAAACGGCAAGCCGCGACATAGGCAAGCTAATCGAAATTTGGAAAATTTAAAGGAGAAAAAATGGGCGTAAGCGTTCAACAACTGCTAATTATCTTAGTGATCATCGTGTTGCTTTTCGGAGCTAAAAAGATCCCGGAGCTCGCAAAGGGTGTAGGCAAGGGCATTAAGACCTTCAAAAAAGAGATGGAGGACGACACGCCTGAAAAGGTCGAGAAAAAGGCCGAGGAAGAGATCAAAGACGCCGAAATTAGCGATAATAAGAAGGCGTAAAGGATTTGAAAAATTTAGTCTTAAACGAAATTTTTAAAATTTTATCTCGCGAAGTCGTTTTAGAAAAGCCCAAAGATAAAAGCTTGGCCCATTATGCCTCGCCCGAGGCTTTTGCGCTGGCTAAGGAGCTGCGAAAGGCGCCTAAGCTCATTGCCGAGGAGCTTGCGGCTAAATTTAAAGATAGCGAAATTCTAAGCACCACGGCGGTGAACGGCTATCTAAATTTTCACCTAAAGCCCGCCGTGTTGGGTGCGCTTGCTGAAAATGCTCTTAGATTGGGCGGCGATTTTGCGAAAAACGACGCCGAGCTTGGACGTGGAATTTTACCGGCTTCGGAAAGGATTTGCGCGAGCGAGCCTGCTAGCAAAGGCTCCGCTACGAATTTGGCTGCGAACGGCAATGACGCCGCCAAATCGCAAAATTCCGCCACTAGGCAAAATTTTATTTTGCAGAATTCCGAAGAGGCGTCAAATTCCGTCGTAGCATCAAATTGCGATGAGGCGCGGAATTCCGCCGCTGCGCCGCAAAAAATTTTGCTTGAATACATCAGCGCCAATCCGACCGGTCCGCTTCATATCGGGCACGTGCGCGGCGCCGTTTACGGCGATACGTTCGCGCGCATCGGGCGCTATCTGGGGCACCGCGTCGATACCGAGTACTACATCAACGACGCGGGCAATCAGATCGAGCTTTTGGGCACTTCGATCGCGCTTCGTGAGCGCGAACTCGCGGGCGAGGACGTGAACTATCCCGAGAAATACTACCGCGGCGAGTATATAGACGAGATCATCCCTCTTGCGCGCGCCCAATTCGGCGATGAAATTTTCCGCGACGAATCGCGGATCTTGCAGCTTGCGGAGTTTGCTAAGGACGAAGTGCTAAAGATTATCCAAAAAGATCTCGCAGATGCGGGCATTCACATCCAAAACTGGGCTAGCGAAAAGAGCCTCTACGGCGAGCTTGAGCCTACGATTAAGAAGCTTGAGCGCAGCGGCAAGATGTATGAGGCGGAGGGTAAAATTTGGATCCGCTCATCGCAGCTCGGCGACGAAAAAGATCGCGTCGTCATCCGCGAGGATGCGCGCCCGACCTATCTTGCGGGCGACATCGTCTATCACAACAACAAATTTGGGCGCGGATATGAGCGCTGCATCAACATCTGGGGCGCCGATCATCACGGCTATATCGCGCGATTAAAGGCTGCCGTGCATTTTCTGGGCTACGACGAAAGCAGGCTCGAGATCATCCTAATGCAGATGGTAAATTTGCTCAAAGACGGGCAGACCTACAAGATGAGCAAGCGCGCGGGCAACGCGATTTTGATGAGCGACGTGCTCGCTGCGATCGGCAGGGACGCGATGCGATTTATCTTTATCAGCAAAAAGGGTGAGACGCCGCTTGAGTTCGACGTGGACGAGCTCGCGCGCGAGGACAGCAGCAATCCGATCTTCTACATCAACTACGCCCACGCGCGGGTCAATCAAATTTTTACCAAAGCGGGCAAGCGCGAGACGGATGTCCTAGGCGCGGACTTCGGCACGCTGGATGAAGCCGGGCTAGGCCTAGCTTTTGCGGCGCTTGGTTTAAATGAAATTTTAAACGACGCCTTTAATTCGCGCGGCTTACAGAAGCTGCCCGATTTCCTAAAGGCACTCGCGGCAGACTTTCACAAATACTACAACGAAAGCCGCGTCGTAGGCAGCGAGAATGAGGACGCGAAGCTCAAGCTGTTTGCGCTCGTGGCGCTTAGTATCCGCACGGCGTTTGCCCTGATGGGCCTAAACGCGAAAGAGAAAATGTAGCCGCACAGGCTACATTCGCGCCGATAGCCTAAATCTCACGAACGAAATTTTATGATTTAAATACAAAGCGAAATTTTACTTAAAATTTATAGCTATGAAATTTTAAAGCTAGTTCTAAATTTACGGCTCGTAAAATTTCGATTTTAGAATTTTGCGGGCGGTTTCGCAGTATTGCTACTGCACCGTTCGTAAAATTTAAATTCGGCTGCAAATTTACTGCTTGCGGAATTTTGAAATTTTAAAATTTTGCGGCGTGGAAGTTTTAAGTAAAATTTTAAAACAAGGCTTAAGGTACTAAAATTTTTGTGCAGATTAGATTTTCATACGACGAAATTTAATTCGTAAAATTCTCCTTGGCGGGATTTGCCTGCAAGAGTACTCCTTGAGCCCCGCGGCGCATCGCCGCAAAAAGGATAGATATGAGAAAGATCATCGACATAGCGGCGCTTTCGATTGCCGTTTGCATCTTGGTTATGGTACTTTTTTTGCCGTCACCCGTTTTGTCGTTCAAATGCTACCGCGGCGATGGCGTAAGCTGTGCGCAGCTGGGGCGCGACAAGCTTTCCCGCGGAGATTACGATGGCGCCAGGCTCGCTTTTGCCAAGGCTTGCGAGGCGGGCGAGAAAGATAGCTGCTTTGATTTGGGAGCTCTATACGACGGCGAGGGCAATGCGACGCAAGCGGGCGTATTTTATGCCGCAGCGTGCGATAAAAACGTCGCCATAGCCTGCCACAAGCTAGGCAACCTGTATCAGCGAGGGCGCCTAAGCAGGGACTTCGTTGCCGCCGCGCAGCGTTACGTTAAGGCCTGCGATTTGGGCTATGCCAAGAGTTGCCACAATGCGGGCGTGGTCTATTACACGGGCGGTTTCGGGCTTGCGGCGGATCCGGCAAAGGCGGTGAGCTTTTTCGAGCGAGGCTGTGACGGCGGGCTAGCGGACAGCTGCTATAACGCCGGCGTTGCGTATGATAAGGGCCTCGGCGCGCCGCAGGATCGCGACAAGGCGGAGAAGCTTTACACCAAATCCTGCGAGCTGGGCTTCGGCGATGCCTGCAATAATTTAGGCTATTTGTATGTGAGCAAGGGGGATCTGCGCGGATTTTCCAAGGGGCTTGGATGGGTCAAAAAGGGCTGCGACGCGGGCAATAAAAAATCCTGCCAGCTCTACGAATTCATGAAAAACCAAATTTTAAAGAAGTAGGCGCTTGGTAGCCCGGCGCACATTTGCCGATTTGCACTGCCTGCCGTGCACGCCATCTGTTTTTCACTGCTCGCCGTGCGCTGTCCGTCGCGAGTTTCTGTTTTGTGCTGTTTGCCGTACGCTGTTTGTTTTGCACTGCTCGCGCCTTGCACCGCCTGTTTGCCCTGCTTGTCGCGTGGTATTAATTTTGCGGCGGCTTCTGCGATACTACCGCGACGGGTTTGTGAGCTTTTGTAGCGCGCGCAATTTCGCCGAGATTTTACGACGTGCGAAATTCGGCAAGGCGTAGATAGCCCATGCATGCGATTAGTTAAATTTAGCGGCGGAGCTTTACTTGAAATTCTATCGCTATGAAATTTTAAGGCTTAGCTCTAAATTCAGGACTCGCAGAATCTCAACTTTAAAATTTTACGGACGGCGCTGCAAGCAAGGTATAAATTTAGATTTTAAAATTTTACGGCGCGGAATTTAGC
>NZ_CALIMY010000113.1 GCF_938045205.1 uncultured Campylobacter sp. | reverse complement strand
TTCACTGCGCGGCGCAGGATTTTCGCCGTCTTGCGAGATAAAATTTCCCGCGTCTTTACCGCAGGCGAAAAATTCCGCATAGTTTTCTTGCACGCCGGTGTTGGTGGTCGCAAACACCACGCCTACGCGGTGCGCGCCGAATTTTTGCACGGCTTGTTCTATTTGCTCTTGCACGCCGAGGCAGGCGTAAAGCGCCAGAGCGTTCGTGCGCGTGGCGTAGGCGCGATCTTTGATATGCGGCAGCGGCGTATCCACGCGCCCAAAGATGAAATTTTTACCGCAGACGCTAAGCTTTTGCAGCGCGGATCTTTTTTTGCACAGCGCGCTAAAAAGCTCTGCGGCGCTGTTTGCGCCCGCGCAGATGAGCCCCGGGCTACTTAGATACTGCGTCATATCGGCGCCCCTTTGCGTTTATGGTGAAATTCGCTTTATCCGCATTCTCAAGCAGGGCTAAAAATACTCGCTCGCTTTGCGAATCGGGCGGCAGAAAGCCGTCGTTGCGAAATTTAGCCTCGCCGCCTTTGATCGATAAAATTTTACGTGCGATCGGCGCGCCTAGCATATCGAGCCAGACGAGCTTGTAGCGGTTCTCCTCGCCGTTTGCGGGCGAAATTTTTGAGATTAGGGCTCTGCTTTTTACGCCGAGCTCGTCCGTCAAGATGAACTGCTTTTGGCTAAATTCCGCTATTTGCCCAGGCGCCTTGCGCGCGCAACTCCCTATAAAAAACGCGGCGCAAAGCAGAATGAAAGCCGTTTTAGAAATAGCGTAAAAACGATAAACAGGTCTCAAAAATTCTCCCTAAAAACGAGCGAAATCAAAATCTCGCCCTCCAAAATATAGCTCTTGTGTGACCACGCCCTGCCGCGCTCATCAAGCGCCAAAGCCTCTCCATCTGCGCCGCGCGCCAGCCCCACGCGAGCAAGAGCGTAAAAACCCAGTCTTCGCGCCTTAATCAGCGCCTCTTTGATCGTGTAAATTTTATAAAAAACGAGCGCCTTTTCGCTCTCGTCCGCCGCCGCTAAAAGCTCGCGCTCAAAGGCGTTGAAACAAAACTCGCTCGCCGCGGCAAAATCCCGCGGTTTTAAAATTTCAAGATCGAGCCCGAACTTTTGCCTCGCAAAACCCACGGCAACGATCGTTTTGCCCTCCGCGCTTTTGTGTGAGATGCAAAATTCGCCACGTTTTTTAAAGCGCGCCTTAAGCGCCCGTGAAACGCGAAACTCGCGCAGATGGGCTCTCGCGCGCGCCAGCTTTTTATCGCGCCTGCTCAAAAGCCGCCGCGGAGCGCACAGATCCTCGTCGGTGATTAAAATTTTTATCTCGCTCATAAAGCCCCGATTTTACTAAAATAGTCTTTATAAAAATATAAAATAGCGCGGCGGCGTTGAAATTTCGTTTAAAATTTATTTGATGCGATTGGGCCCAAAGGTGCATTAAAACATAAAATTTATCGCGTTTGCGCTAAGGCCTCGGGCGCGGTAAAATTTTAAAATTTAGCGCGTTTGCGATCTACGCCGCGCGCTTTTTTTTGGTTCGTCGTGTGTCACTGCTATGCGGCGTCGGTTGTGTTCGTTGCGCTCGTCTTGTTCGTCGTATTTTGTGTGACCGTCATGTTTGGTTAAATTTTTTAGCGCGGCTGTATCAAGAGGCAGGCAGTGCAAGGTTTTGAAAATATCGGCGCGGAATTTTAAAAATTCCGCGATAAAATTTCTATCGTGGGCGGCGTTTATGCTAGAGCTTTTGCGACGGAATCTAGATGCGTCATGCGATGAAATTTTGAAATTCCGAAGCGAAATCTAAAATCGCGAGCAGTGCGTGGTGCAGCAGGCATCGTAACATAACAGCGCAAAATTAGCCGCATTTTAATAAAAGCATAAAATTTAAGCGCTCCTGAATACGGCAGCTTGAAATTTAATTAAAGCGGCACGAAATTCAATCGCGCTTAGCTAGCACAACCGCATTAAATTCTGAGCTACGCCGTGCCACACTAAATTTGCCGCCAAGCCGCATTAAATTTTATGTAAAAATTTCGCTGCTAAGCTACGACAAATTTAGATTCAAATTTCGCTAGTATGCCTATCTGTGGTAATTTTTTACGAATTTTTCTATGCGCTCAAAGCCGCGTTTTAGATTTTCCATAGAGCATGCAAAGCTTATGCGGAAGTGCCCATCCATGCCAAATCCGCTTCCTGGCACCGTGGCTACGAGCCCTTTATCTAGCAGCTGCATGCAGAATTTCATACTATCAGGTTCTACCTGAGAGCAATCTATGAAGAAATAAAATGCGCCATCTGGTTTTACGACACTAAGCCCTGGGATCGCGCCTATCGCGTCCGCGCCGAAGTCGCGCCTGCGCTCGTATTCGCGCCTCATCTCCTCGATATAATCGTCCGCCTCGCCGCGCAGCACCGGCATAGCGCCTGCCTGGACGATGCTTGCTACGTTGCTGACGCTTTGACTTTGTAGGCTGATCATAGCCTTATTTAGCTCATCGATCGCACAGGCGGTGTAGCCGAAGCGCCAGCCGGGCATCGCGCCACATTTGCTTAGCCCGTTGATCGTCACGGTGCGCCCGAACATATCCTCGCTGATGCTTGCTGCGGCTATGAAGCTCTTGCCGAAGACGATTTTTTCGTAAATTTCATCGGCAATTACTAAAATATCCGTGCCTTTTAGCACTTCCGCAAGCTCTTGCAGCTCCTGGCGCGAATATACGGCGCCTGCGGGGTTGCTCGGGTTGAAAAGGCACAGCGCCTTCGTGCGCGGCGTGATCGCGGCTTTGAGCTGTGAGGCGGTGATTTTATATCGGTTTTCCGCCTTGGTGTCTACGATGATGGGCTTGCTGCCGCAGAATTTTACAATTTCAGGGTAGGTGACCCAATAAGGCGCCGGTATTATAACCTCATCGCCTTCGTTTAAGATGCAGTTAAAGGCGTTAAATAGCGAGTGTTTGGCGCCTACGTTGGTGATGATCTGATCAGGCCTGTAGTTTAGAGCATTATCACGCTTTAGCTTCTGCGCGATTAAATTTAAAATTTCAGGCGTGCCGGCAACCGGCGTATATTTTCCACAGCCCTTAGCCATAGCCTCTATGACAGCCTTTTTGGCGACCTCTGCAGTATCGAAATCGGGCTCACCCGCACTTAGGATTACGACGTCTTGCCCATGAGCTTTCATCTGCTTGGCTTTGGTGCTGATTGCGATTGTTAGGCTTTCGCCGAGCTTGCTTACGCGACTTGAAAGTGTTAATTTCATTGATGCTCCTTGGATTGGTTTAGACAATTTAAAATTTGATTTTTGACGCTAAAAGCCCTGCCGCTACTTGGGTCTTGGTTGTAGATATCGTCGATTTTATAATCTCCTCCGCTACGGACGAGTTTGTAGATTATAGTCTGCGCACCGTAGGGGCAGGTTTGAGTTACTACGACAGTATCGCGCTGCCCTAGCTCAAAATCATATTTCGCATCGTCGCAGACATCTTGACCGCCGATTACCGGATCATAGTCCAAGCAGCCCACCTCACCTTCGCCAGCAGATGCTTCATCTTGCATAAGCACGGATCTGAAAGAAGCTGATAGGGCATTTTTGTGATCGCCGAAATAGGTGTCCTTGATGTATAGACTTTTTACTAAACTTATTCTGGCGTCGTTCGCGGAATTTTTCGCGCTATTAGCATCGCTGCCGCTTGCCGACAAAATAGCAAAAATTGTAAAAAATAGAGCTTTTTTCATTTTAACCCTCTTATTTTAATGATTTCAGATACTCTTCGTAGAATTTATTTAGATCCTCATCCATTGCGGAGATATCTTTTCTGCCGCTGCAGATGCACTCTTCCAAAATTTCGATACGCTTGATGAGATATTTGATAAGCTCTTGGCTGATATCTGGAATTTTATTATGCGCCAAAGGATCGCTCTCGCAGCTTCCTAAAATTCTAGCCGGTACTCCTACGGCGGTGCAGTTTGGCGCGACATCCTTTACGACGACGGAATTTGCGCCGATTTTGGAATTTTCGCCGATGGTGATGTTGCCTAATACTTTGGCTCCTGCGCCCACTACGACGCCGTTTTGCAGCGTCGGATGGCGCTTGCCGTGCTCTAAGCTCACGCCGCCGAGAGTGACGCCCTGATAGATCAGACAGTTATCGCCGATGATTGCCGTTTCTCCGATGACAAGCCCCGTAGCGTGGTCGAAAAATACGCCCGAGCCGATACGTGCGCCCGGGTTTATATCTACGGCGGTGATTATGCGAGTAAGTCCGCTGATCGCACGAGCTATAAGCTTAAAACCTCGCTCGTAGAAAAAGTGCGCGAAGCGGTAATTTATCAGCGCCCAGACGCCGGGATAGCAGAAAAATATCTCAAATACACTGTTGCATGCGGGGTCTTGGCGCAAGGGCTCGGTGAAGTCCCGTTTTAAAATTTGCCAAAAACTCATTTGATCGTCTTTAGATAGCTGTTGTCGTTTAAAAACAGATATAGCTCGCCCAGGATATGCTTTTTCTCTTTTGCGTCTATGAGGTCTGATTTTTCGATCCGCTCGTTTAGGCTTTCGCGGATATCTACTACGTCGTAGTCCATATCCTCCAAGATGTCGATGACCGATTGAGATTCGATGAAATCCTTGATCTCAAAGCCGCCGTCATCCTTTAAGATCACGGTCGCTTCGGTGGGGTGCGCAAAGAGGTTGTGGCTCATGCCAAGCACCTCCTGATAGGCTCCGACAAGAAAAAAGCCCAAAAAGTACTCCTCCTCTTCGGGATCTACGTCGTGCAGAAATAGCGGATTTTTTTGACTGTCGAATTCTATCTCGCCGTCGCTATCGCAGGTGATATCCCAGATCGACGCCGATAGCGTGGCGCGCTCGTCCAGCCTCTCTAACGGCATGATCGGGAAGTGCTGCTTGATGCCCCAAAAATCGGGCAGGCTTTGAAAGATCGAGAAATTTACCAAATAGCGCTCTTGGGCGTTGCCTAGGGAGTTTAAGAAATTACTATATTCTTGCTTGTTGCCTAAAATTCCATACGCCTTTCGCATTATTAGATGAACTAAAATTTCGCCGTTTGAGCGGTCGATCAGATCGACGTATCCCAGATCAAATAGCGTAAGCACGCTTTCCATATGCGACATGGCGTCGTGCAGATACTCTAGCGCGTTGGACGGCTTTAGAGTTTTATACAGATCGTATAGCTCGGCGACTACCGGCGGATTATCCTTTTTTAAGGCGAGCTTTTCTTCGGCGTATTCTTGGGTAAAAAGCTCCAAAATCGGCGCCACAAGCACTGCATGGCTGGCGGCTACGTATCTGCCGCTCTCGATAAAGATATCAGGCTCGGCCTCTTTTTTATCCTCTGCGATCGATTTTAGCAAAAAAACCACGTCGTTGGCGTATTCTTTTAGCGTATAGTTGCGGCTGGAGCTTTCTTTGGCTTGGGAGTATTCGATAGCAAGACCTCCGCCTAAATTTATGGATTTTAAATTTTTCGCACCCATTTTACGAAGCTCGGTATAGATATTGCCCGCCTCGATGAGAGCCTTTTTGAGCGGATGGATCTCTGTAATTTGCGAGCCGATATGAAAATGAATCATCGTAAACTGCTCGATGAGATCGTTTTTCTTGAGTAAGTTTATCGCCTCTATAAGCTCGGTCGAGGTAAGGCCGAATTTAGAATTTATCCCGCCGCTTTTCGCCCACAACCCACTTCCGGAGTTATGCAGCCTGATGCGAAGCCCGATGAAAGGCTTTGGAGCAAAGCGCTCCTTAGTCGTTTCGATGATGGTTTCAAGCTCGTTTAACCCCTCGATCGTAAGCGTTACGTTATGCCCCATCTCTGCGGCGATGAAGCCGATATTTATAAGCTCCTTATCTTTAAAACCGTTTACGGTAATTGGCGCGCCGTATTTGTTATACGCCATCGCTAGCAGCAGTTCAGGCTTGCTGCCGGCTTCGAGTCCATATCCGTAAGGCTCGCCGATATCGACTAAATTTTTAACGAAGCCCGGGAATTGATTTACCTTAAGCGGATAGACGGCGTGGAATTTTCCCTTGTAATCAAACTCCTTAATAGCGCGGTTAAAATTTGAGTAAATTTCAACGATCTGCTTTTTGATGAGGTGCGGGAAGCGCAGCAGTATCGGGCCTCGCACGCCGTCTGCGCGGATCTCTTTTATGATATCCACCAAAGGCTGCTTGAAATCGGAGTTTAGGCATAGCTTGCCGCCGTCTATCGTGAAGTTGGAATTTCCCCAAATATTTAGTCCGTAATCGCTCATGCTCTATCCTTAAAAAATGCTTCGACCTCTTTAAATTTGATCGCAAAGGTGGTTTGATCCTCTAAATTTTTACACCACACCTCGGCGCGATCAAACTCGTCCTGCCCGATGCAAAGGCAAAATTTCGCCTCCGCTGCGTCGGCCGCTTTTAAATGCTTGGCTAGGCTCCTGGGC
>NZ_CALIMY010000112.1 GCF_938045205.1 uncultured Campylobacter sp. | reverse complement strand
ATCGGTAAAATTTAAAACCTCTTTTCGGTTTTGTAAATTTACATAAGTGTGCCTTATATCGCAATTACCGACAAAGGCGGCTTCCCAGTTCTTAATTAGCCAACTTGAGCTTATCGCATATTCCCGTCCTTTATTCGAGCGCATTTTATCGCTATAGCCAATAGGCGCAAATAGACCTGAATAAAACCCCTCCAGATAGGGTAGTCTCGGGCATCCTTCCGTATCGGTTGCGACGATAAATTTTATCTTTCGATCATATGGACGAAAAGCCTTGTGACACTCTATAATATCTCCATTTTTTAGATCGTCTTTGAATTCTAAAAATTTATAAGTAAATTTTGCGGGAATTTTATCATTTATCCTTTTGTATTCGGTCACAGAGCTATCGTAATAAGAAAATATGCTTATATTTCTGGATGGCTCGGTATCACATATAAAATCTAAATTCTCCAATACCCACTTTTTAGAAATCAAACCATTATTATTTTTCACATTAGCTTCCGGCGGCAATATTATGAATTCGCCTAATTTATCGCCGTTTATACGCAGCAAGTTATTCCAGTTACAAAATAAAAACCGCCTTTGATCGATCTGCAATATATCGCCCTCCGCGAAAATTTCTCTAAAATTATTAATCGAAAATTTCCTTCTACCTCTTACGGGTATTATCTTTTTATAATTTCTTTTCATGGTCTTTCTTCTGTTTTATTATTAAATCGCCGCGCACTCGCTAAATCCCTAAATGCAAAATATATAAATCATTTTTAATTGCCGAATCGATTAGTTCCAGTAGGCCGTCTAATTGCTCGATAACCGAGAATTTATTTAGCGCGCAGTTTTTATCAAAAACAATCTGCTCATCTGCGCCCAAGAAAAGCGACCTCCAACAGCATATTATATCTCTAAATTTAGCTTTATCTTCTATCCAGCTATAGCCATAGTAATTTAGACCTTTTTTCAAATTTACCTCATCGTTCCATGTGGTTTGCACCCACTCAAGAGAGTACGAAATATGAAGTATCAGATCATCGCTAATTACTACACTATGCCCTTTAGAGAAAATATTTTCTTTTGTCTTTTTGAGTAAAAATTCATGTTTAGGCATACAGCTCCTTATTGTTTTAAAATATGACTTGAATAAAACCCGCCGTAGCTATTCGCCAAATTTCATCCATGCGGCGGCGTACTTTTATGCTTCGTTATATTTGCTAAATCCTTATGAAATTTTCATTTAGACACCCGCCCAGGGCCAATGGCTGGGCAATATACAAAATCATCTCCGTTTCTAGCGCGATAATTGGTGATATATTGGATCGCCACTTCGAATGCTTTGTCGTCTTCCGCTTTGGTATCCCAGCTATTGATCATTTTTCTGTTTGTTCATTTGGCTCCTGTAGGATTGTATATGGACAAATAGTCGGGCAGTATGCAAAGTCATCTCCATTTCTAGCGCGATACTTAGTGATATATTCGATCGCCACTTCGAATGCATCGTCATCTCCCTTGTTCGTGTACCAGCCATCGCCTGTGATTATGGGCTTATTACCGCTTAAGCGATATACGTCTCCTCCGAGGATAACCATATCTTTACTTTTTGTGATTTTAAGCACCTCCATTACATCGTCGAATTTCCAAGCGATTTCATAAAAACCGAGTTCCTCTCTTAAGCGAATACCGCGCTCTAGCAGATCCTGCGGCACGATATTTACGTAATCTTCATCTATAAATGACATAATCTCTCCTTCCATTAAAATTTAATTTATTGCAAAGACTTTTCTATATCGTTTATTAGGTGATGAAGCGCTTTGAGACGACTAGAACTCGGATTATTTTGGTTCAAAATTCTAAAATATCGCTATATTTCATCGTCTTTATATAGCGCTCGTCAAAAGATGGAGGTATATATTTTTCGTTCATCTTAATGATTTTTGCGATATAGCTCTCGCTTATACCATTTTTCGTTTTTGTGCGATATATGTGCCAAAGGGCTTTTGGGCGATATTTATCGCTCTTTCTGTAAATAGGTTTTTAACTAACCTAATAACTAACTGAATTATTTTAAAACAATTATAACATAAAAAGAAACAAAAATAATTAAAATTACTAAAAGCCCTAGATATCGGTATTTAAAAGAAGTAAAAGAGATTTAAAAGAAGTGATTAAAGCTTTAAAATAGCTTAAATGGTGGAGTTAAGCGGGATCGAACCGCCGACCTCTTGAATGCCATTCAAGCGCTCTCCCAGCTGAGCTATAACCCCAATAAAGATTTTGTAATTTTACATTATTTTACTTACAAAATTTTTAAATTCAGGCGCTGTGCCAAAATTTTCTCCGCAAAGGCCGCTATAAAATGAAATTTTAAGCTTGCATTGGGTAATATTTCATTTCTTTGCGCGGGAATAGCTCAGTGGTAGAGCGCAACCTTGCCATGGTTGATGTCGCGAGTTCGACTCTCGTTTCCCGCTCCATTTTACATTCTGTTTTTGTATTAAACGTGCCCGGATGGCGGAATCGGTAGACGCAAGGGACTTAAAATCCCTCGGAATTTTTTCCGTGCCGGTTCAAGTCCGGCTCCGGGCACCACCTAATAAGCTGGCGTGGCGACATAGCCAAGTGGTAAGGCATGAGCCTGCAAAGCTTTGATCCCCGGTTCGAATCCGGGTGTCGCCTCCAGATCCTAAAAAGGAGTTATTATGAGATACATACTAGCAGCTCTTTTGGCATTGATGGTTTTTAGCGGGTGCTCTAATACTTGGCACGGCGTAAAAGAGGACTCACACAATGCGGCTCAATGGACCAAAGAAAAGGTTCACAACGGCGCCGAGTGGGTCGGAGAAAAAACCGAATAAATTCTACGCGTAGGTCCCAACCTGCGCGAACTTTCGGCGGGGTCCACCCGCCCTTAATCGGGAGATGGCTGAGCGGTCGAAAGCGGCGGTCTTGAAAACCGTTGAGGTGAAAGCCTCCTGGGGTTCGAATCCCTATCTCCCGGCCATTTTAATCTAATCTGAAATTCCCTTTTAACTTCAAAAAATTCACATTTTATTTATACTAATTTTCATTTAATGCTCTTTAGGCTAAAATTTTATCTTGCAGCAAACGGCAGTTTGCGGCGGTGCCTTTATAGATGAGAAACAGAATAGCATACGGCGAAGATGCCAAGATTGCGCGTTAGTGGCTTGTTTGATCGCTACGCGCTAAAACAGCGCGTAGCGAGAATAGGGCGATGTAAAATTAAATGTTCGTCCGTCTCGCTATGAAAGCGTGTGGGCTCTGTTGCGGAATTTGGCTATAGAATTTCAAAGCTTAGTAGCCCGCCGCGCTTGGCGTAAAATTTTAAAATTTACCGATTCGCGCTTTTTAAATTTAGCCCTGGTGCAAGTAAATTTTAAAATTTGCGTCCGCGCCGCTATGCTGTCGCGCCGCCGCGCAGATAAATATCAATGCATTTGCCGATTTGGGTGATGCGCCAAACGAGAGCAGCCGCGTGGTATGGAGTTAGAGTCGGTAAACTCGCGAAGCGGACCAAAGATCGGCGCGCGAGCATGCGGCTTAAAAGTTGGCAAATTTAAGAAATATCGCAGGCTGACGGGTCAAAGCGAATAAATCTAAAAAATAGCGCAGAATGGCGCAGACGGGCAGCTTGATAAGCCGAAAGAGAAAAGCTCGCCGAAATATCTGCGAGGCGGAATTTTACTAGAAATAAATGAAAGGCTTAAATGCGAAAAATTTTACTATTTTTACTGCTTTGTGCGGGAGCTTTTGCGCTTGATTGGGACGAAGCCGTCCTGCGAGGGGCGCTGCCAAACGGACTTAAGTACTATATTTTAGAAAATTCCGTGCCTAAAAATTCCGCCGTTTTCTATCTCATCGTGGATGCGGGCTCGATCGATGAGACCCCTAATGAGCGCGGGCTTGCGCATTTCATAGAGCATATGTCCTTTAACGGAAGTCGCGATTTTAGCAAAAACGAGCTTATCAAAAAGCTACAGAGCCTGGGCGTGAAATTCGGCGCCGACGTAAATGCGCAGACGGGCTACGACAGCACGATTTACACGCTTAACATCGCCGTTAGCGAAGAAAATTTAAAGGACGTTTTTAAAATTTTTGCTTCGATTGCGGACGGAGTGGAGTTTAATCCGCTCGAGCTCGTAAAAGAAAGAGGCGTCATAATCGAGGAGGCGCGCAGTCGCGATACGCCGATTGCGAGGCTTTACGAGCGGATGGATGAGGAGCTTTACGGCGGCAGCGCGTATTTTAATCGTGCGCCGATCGGCGATATGGCGGTCGTAAAATCCGTAAGCGCGCAGCGAATCAAGGAGCTTTATCAAAAAATTTACCAGCCCAGATCTATGAAATTTATAGCCGTGGGCGATTTTAAAAGGGACAAAATTTTAAAACTGCTAAAGCAAAATTTTTCGCCTCTTAAAAATACAAGCTCCTACGCCCGCCCGGATATGGGCATTCCGGCGAGGCAAGGTTTGAAAATTTACAATTACGATACGAACGAAACATCGCTAAATTCCGTCAAAATTTCGTTTTGGGAGGAATTCGCGCCACCAAATAGTGAGGCGAATGAGAGAAAAATTTTAAAAAGCGAGCTTATCTCAAGCCTTATTTCTACGATTTACGAGCGAGCGAAAGCTAGCGAGGGCGCGCTGTTGCGCGTTAATTTTTCCAGATCGAATTTGCAGTTTCAAAAAACGATCTATAGCTTTGACGTCGCCGTTTTGGGCGGAGATTTTGACGGCGCGATCTCGCAGGCGCTCGGGCTAATCAAAGGCTTGCGAGATAGCGGCTTTGATGCGCGCGATTTTGCCCACGCAAAGGATGCTTTGATCGGCTCGCGGCACAGCGCCTTCGAGCGCAAAAAAAGCGCGAATTCCGCGTTTTTTGCAAGAGAGATTCTTCATGCCGTAAAATCAGGGGCCGTCCTGCCTAGCGCCGCAAAACAGCGTGATTTGGACGTAAAGCTGCTGCGCGAGATCAGCCTGGAGGAGCTAAATTTAGAATTTAGGCGCCTTACGGATCTGGGCGAGGTGCACGCAAGCGTCTTTAGCGGCTCCGGATATAATCTTAATGAGGCCAAATTTAAAAAGCTGCGAAGCGGCGCTAAGGCGATAAATACGCATGCCGCGTATAACAAGCTACCGGATAGCTTGGTTTCTGAAAACCTGCCGGAGGGCAAAATTTTAAGCAAAAGCTTTGAGCCGCGATTTAAATTTTATACTTACCTGCTTGAAAATAACGCGACCGTGATCTTAAAGCCGCTTAAGACGCGCAAGGATTTCATCTCGTTCGCCGCGGTAAGCAGAGGCGGAATGTCCAATCTAGCGCACCCCGGGCTTGGCAGTTTTGCCGCGATGCTTGCAAACGAAAGCGGCGCGGGCGAGTTTAACAATTATGAAATTTCGCAAATTTTAAGCGGGCGGCAGATGAATTACCGCAAAAATATCTCCGCATTCTCGCACGGATTTTATGGAAACTGCGGCTCGCAGGATCTCAAATGGCTGCTGGAAGCGATAAACTTGGAGCTTAGCTCCCCACGCACGGACGAGAAGGCGCTGCAAAATTTAAAGATAAAATCGCTCGACGAGCTTGCGCGGAACGAGAAGCTGCCCGGGTATAAATTTAGCAGGGAATTTGGCGAGTTTTTCTACGGCGGCAATGCGCGAATGCGCCCTCTAAGCGCCGCGCAGATCAAAGCGCTCAACGCGGAGGAGCTAAAAAAGATCGTCTATGATAAATTTAGCAACGTCGCGTCCTACACCTTCGTGCTTAGCGGCGATTTTGAATTAAAAGACGCCGAAGAGCTAATAAAAAAGTATCTGGCGAGCTTGCCTGCTCGCGGCGAGCGCGAGGATTTTAAAGACGACGGAATTCGCAGCTTAAGCGGACGGCACGTTTTTGTGCGCAACTATCAGAACTCCCCTAGAAGCGACGTCGCACTTACCGCGATAAACAGATCCGCTCCGTACTCGCTTGAAAATGCAATTAAAATTTCAGCCCTGGCTTCGGTGCTTCAGGAAGCCCTTAGAGAGCGTATCAGGGAGGATGAGGGGCGCACCTACGGCTTTTCGGTCGCTTCGAGCCTAAGCCGTATCCCCTACGAGCACTCGAGCCTTCATATTTCGTTTTCCTGCGCGCCGCAAAATACGGATCAAATTTTATCCGCAATCAGGGAAATTTTTGCAGAAATCGCAGGCGGCGGATCGGACGTAGCGCGGTATCTTGAAAATTTTAAAAAATCTCAGATAATCACGGCTCGCATCGCTCGCGAAAGCCCCGAGTTTTGGAACGATGCGCTCGTAAAATACGCGCTTTGGAATGAGGAGATCGCCGATTTTAAGACCTTTGAAACGATCGTAAATTCCATCTCGCCGAAGGATATCGCGGAGGCGGCACAGACCTATATTTTTGATACCGATGAAACCGTGAGGATAAACGCGCCGAAATTTTAACCGGCTCGGCGCATCTAAATTTTGCTCGTTAAATTTATTCGGCGCGTTTAAATTAACGGCGCTTGCACGGCAAATTTCGGCTTCGTAAATTTTGCGGTTTAAAAATGAACTCAAGAATAAAGCTCAATTAAGCCCATCTGTACCGTGCGTAGATTTTAGATAAATTTTATTTTGAAATAGATTTATCTCGCCGATATATCGCTATTTTGTTACATTTTTTCTATTGATTGCATAAGTCGTATAATTGTTATCACTTTTATTGAAATTTAAAATATTATTGGCTAAATTTCCACAGTTTTAATTTTTATTTTCAAAAAAGGAGAAAAGATGATTGTCGGTTTTTGGGCCTGTAAGCCATGTAAAAGCGGCGCAGGCCGCAATTATTCCGCTTCCGTAAAAGGCGAGAAATCCACTCAAAATCGCTGCGGGGGGGGGCTTGCACGCTCCTTAATAGTCGCGGCGTGTCTTTGCGGCCTAGGCGCCGCGCAGGATTCGTCTGAAAATAACGCAACAAGAAGCGTTGCTACCAAAGAAAACACAAGTGCGCAGAGCTCGGCTGCGACGACAAATAGTTATAAATTCCCCGAAATAGTAGTCGTCGGCAACATCGACTCGAGCCTTACGAGCGTCGGCGATAGCTACGGCGGTACGCAAAAAATTAGCAGGACGATGATCGAGTCGATGCCTAGCGGTAACGGCGATTTCGTGCAGCTTTTGCGTACCAATCCAAACGTGCAATTCAGCTCCACAAACCGCCAGAGCACGACGCTGGGCGAGATCAGCCCCGCAAACATCAGTATCAACGGCGCGAAGTATTGGCAAAACAACTTTATGCTTGACGGCGCGAATATGAATAACGATCTCGATCCCGCTAGAAATCCTGGCGGCAATCCTACGCGTTTTTCGGCGTTTGATACGATGAATTCCGTCTCGCAAGGTATGGCGATCGATAGCGATTTTTTACGGAGCGTCGAGGTGCACGATAGCGGCGTCTCCGCCAAATACGGCGGATTTACCGGCGGTGTGGTGGAGGCTAAGACGCGAGATCCGCGCGCTGGCTTTCACGGCAAGTTTTCGATGCAGCACACCGAGGATAGCTGGACTAGATACCATATCTACGGCGATGAACAGAGCTTTGAAAACTCCGCTACTCCGCTAAATCAGCCGAGATTCGATAAGTGGATCACTAGGTTAAATTTAGAGGGCACCGTTACCGAGGATTTGGGCTTGATGTTCGGCTACACCAACACTAGAAGTAAAATTCCGCTCAAGGCCTACGACAGAAGATACAACGCAGATACGACCATCACCGAGCGAGTTCAGAGGCGAAATATAGACAACTATTTCCTAAAAGCGCTTTGGTATGCAAGCGACCGCTTAACTATCACGCCGAGCGTAACCTACGCGCCCGAGCGAAACAAGATGTTTAACGACCACGTCAAGGATTCATACGCCGATATGAAATCGGGCGGTTTAAATTTAGCGCTTAAAACCGACTACGATGGCGATTTTGCTAGATTTAATCAAATTTTATCCTATAGCAAGCTGGAGAGTTCGCGCGATGCCGAGAATGAATATTACAGGGCTTGGCAATACTCAAACGTAAAGAATTGGGGCAGTAAAATTTTATCTGCTTCGGCGATAGAGGGTGGCTTTGGGGATCTCGATCAGACTCAAAAGAGCTTTTCATACAACGCGGATCTGGAGTTTAATGAATTTGATCTCGGCGGCAGCAAGCATAGATTTATCACAGGCTTTGAGTTTAAAAAGCAAGAGGCTAAATTTAATGTAAAAAAAGAGTTTATGACCGCTGGCGGAATAGCACCGCTACCTGCGGGTGTAAATGCTTGCGATCCGAATGACGAGCTCTGCTCGATAGACGATTCTTTTGCGAGGCGTGGTAGAAGCGGCCAGTTTTTTACGCGAAAAAGCTATTACAAGGGCAATACTAAGGTAGATATGAAGAGCTTGGCGGTTTATCTAGAGGATGAGATAAAAATCGGTGATCTTACCTTGCGACCGGGCGTAAGATTAAATAGGGACGATTATATGAAGCAAACGACTGCGGCGCCGAGATTTAACAGCTACTACGATATTTTTGGCGACGGCGATTCGATTCTTAGCTTCGGTGCAAACCGCTACTACGGACGCAATCTCTTTACCTACAAATTAAGAGAGGGGCGAGAGGGACTCGCCACTACCTACACGCGCCCGCGCAATGCCTATACGCAAAACTGGACGCAACTGCCAAAAGACCCGTCTCTAACTAAATTTAACGAGCTAAGGGTGCCTTATGAGGATGAGCTGGTATTTGGGGCAAAACAAAAGCTTGGAAATTTCGAGTTTTTCGGCAAATACGTAAGCCGCAAGGGCAGGGATCAGATCATCAAATCCACGCGAAGAAATCTAGGCCTGACGCCGGATCCGAACTACCAAAGCAACTACCAGACCTTCACCAACGACGGCAGAAGCGAGAGTAAAATTTTAACCTTCGGCGTTAAAACGATCGATGATTATGAGGCCTTCGGTACGCTAAATGGCTTTGAGCTGGGCTTTGAGCACATCAAGATGAAAACGAACAACACCCTTTATGACATATCGCTTGATAGAGAAACGCTCGAAGATGAAAAGATCGTCGAATACGACGGCAGGCTGATGAGGCTATCGGAGCTTCCGGCGCAGGACTATGCTAGGCCTTGGACTGCGAGCCTAAACATCATCACGAAAATTCCAAGCTACGGTATCAGCGTGAATAACTTCCTCTCGTTTAAAGGCTCGCAAGAAGCGATCGCTCGCACCGGCAGGACGCCTGCGGGCAAGTATCCTGCCAGATACGATAAATACGAAAAGGTAAATCTCGGCAAAAGCTACAGCTGGGATGCGCGCATCGGATATGCTAAAAAGATGGCGGGCGAGGTGGAATTTTTTACGAATTTAGACATCTACAACGTCCTAAATAAGCGCAACAAAGCAAGACTTAGCAGCGATACCTCTCTCGATCTGGTCTATGAGGCGGGCAGGCAGTTTTGGCTGGAAGCGGGCATTCGGTGGTAGCGAAAGTTAAATTTGCGGAGCTTTTGAAATTCCAGGGCTCCGCAAAGTTTCGTGAAATTTTTTAAAATTTGCGGCGTTTTGCGAAGTTTCAAATTTCACGCCATGCTCCTTAAAATTTCGTACCGCGCTGTAAAATTTTTAGCGTGCGCATCGTATGATTTAACGTGCACGCCGTAAAATTTTAACGTATGCGAAATTATAAAATTTACGCACAAATTTAACTTGCAACTAATTTAAGGAGCCGAAACGGCTTTTTAAATTTTAACGCCGATATCGCTTAATAGGCTCTTTCATTGAAATATCACAAACTGCTTTTGAAATTTTGACGGGCTGATCTGCCGCTCTTTTAGCATGTAGCGGCAAACCCTTTCAAAATCCGCCGCGCTCATCATAAAACTGATAAATTCGCCCTTGCCGTCATAGATGATCAAAGTATTGATCGCACGAAAGCTAAATTTCCCATCCGTGATCTTTGAAAAAATCAGTTTAGAGGTGAAAAACGGCAAAATCAATGCCCCACGCTCATAATAAAAATTATAAATCCTCTAAGGCTTTGTAAAAATCCGGCAAACGCGATGCCTATCACGATGAACGAAAATACAATGCCTGCGGAATTTCTAGCCGGCACGATATGTCCGAATAGCGGTGTGGCGGTGAGCTTTATGAGCGATATCTCATCAAATTTTATAGATTTCGTGATTTTGCCTTTATTGACGTAGTTGATGCTCCTGTTCGTCAAATGAACAAAGCGCGTATGGGCGCTGTTGAGATAAGACACAACGGCGAATACTACAGGAACAAACGGCGTATAGTATGGGAAATATCCCCTATATACAGAAACACCGGTACCGCCAAGGGAGCGAAGAATAGATTATAAATAAAGAATACTATTATGTTGTAGTCTTTTACGACGAGGGGGTTATTGTCAAATTGCGGCGGATTTAGGCGCTCGGCGCCGTTTTGTTCGGGCTGCTGCGACCTCTGCGATCCATCTTTTAAATTTCGCATTAAATTTACCTCGTTGCGCAGCATTCTTATTGGCTATTACAAATTTTATTTCGCTTTGGCTAATTTAGGCAGAAAAACTAACTATTTATTAGGTTCGATGTGGTTAGCGCGTATTGGTATTTAATATTACGCGCTTTTGCATATCGTGACCGTGCGCATTACTTCACCTTTTATCATCAGTACTTCTATTTTGGCGTAGCCAAGAAGGGATCTATGCGGGCGTGGTAATAGTAAATTTATACTATACCTATTGACAAAGTTCAAGTGCTTTGCTCTCATCAATATTAAAACCGCATTTTTTAAGTCTTTCTACTAGTTTGGGTATTGTTTCTTTAACGTGTTCATTGAAGTCTATATAAAATACGCCATTTATATCAGATGGGTATTCCAAATTCCCTTTTTTTAGAATTATAGTCTTATCTCTGCCTAATTTTGACATTACCATACCCATTTCTAAAATTACATTTTGTCTAGCCCTATATCCAAGTTTTTCGTTTAAATTATCTTTATGTTTTTCGAAATCTTTAACCGAAATTGCCATATCGTCAGGAGTTAATAAAACTATTCCTGCATGTATTTTTGAAATACCTTGCTCCAAAGCTTCTATTATAGTCATTCCAGAATTATTTGTAACTTTGCTAGAAGCTATATTTAGCTTCTCAAGAACTCTCTCTAGTTGCTCCCTAGAATTCTGATCGTGTCCATAAACTATAAAAAGTTGCTTTTTTGAGTTATCTACGAAATCCTTATCAAGTAATTCACTAATCTCTTGTTTTATTTTTTCTTTTACTATTGTATCTTTACATTGAACCTGATGGTTTCCGTTTGTATATATTGTTATTGTAGCTCCTTCTTTTTTGGCTACAAAATTATTATTTCCGCCTTGCTCAAAATTTGCATAATTCTTTAATTTGTCTAGCACTTCATCTTGTGTCATTGCTTTCTCCTTATATATTTATATCTTGAGATATTCAATTACTATATTGTTAATTTTTAAAAGAAATAATATTGCAGGACATTATACCTCAAAATATACTAAAGTTACTCTTCGTTGAGAATCTTATATTAATTTTTTATATGCATTAATATCACGAGCCGTTTTATTCCGCCAAAAACCCGAAGCGCTCGATCATATCCAAAAGCATATCGGCTCTGCAAATTTCATCGTCTAGCAGATCGTCGTATTGATCTTGTAGTCGCTCGGCGTCTTGCGCTACGGGCCCCAGATACTCCCTAGCCTGCGCGAAATCCCCTTTCATCACGAAGTATTCGCCTAAGATCACGCGAGCTTGCATCTTGCTAACCTCGTCGCCGTCGCCCTCAAGTGCTGCTTTTAGGCTCTGCACGCCGCCCTCCTCAAGCCCCCGCGAGAGCTGCGTTACCTTCTGTAAAGCTTCGCATCCATTTTCGCTCCTTAGCTAAATTTCATTTGAAATAATAGAACAAATTTCCGCCGTACTCAAGATCCACGGACTCCTTGCTGTCAAAATAGAGCTTAAATTTCATGTGGCTCAGGTATTTGGCGTCTTGCGCTTTCTCTACCAAATTTCTTATCAGCCGCTCTATCTTTCCGCCACCTTCGCGGCGCGCCGCGTCCTGCCTCGTGAAATAAAAAACTACGGGCGCGTCGGACACCGCTGCGATATACCAAATTTTAAGCGGCGCTAAAAGCTCGTTTCGGTTTCGCAGCAGCTCCTCTACCGCGCCTTGGATCAGATCGGTGCGGATCTGCGACTCGAAGGACTCAATCGAGATATAAAAATTCTTAAGTCCGTTTAGCTTCGCGTAAAGCGGCGTGCGGGCGAGATAGCGCTCGATGCACTTTTTATCGGTGATTTTTGCGGCGTCTTTATCGAAGCGAAGCACGATCTTAAGCCACGCCGAGTTCTTGCCCGCGCCGTAAAACGCGCTGATCGCTCGAGTTTTAAATTTAGCGTCTATGAACTCTATCAGGCCCCTGACGTTTTCACTATTTTTGACTTTGCCCTCTATGATCTCTTTGCAGCGCCTGCTCTGATACGGGCTTAGGTTGCAAAACATCGCGCGCCTTTAAATTTAAAGCTAAATTTACTCTGCGCTATAAGCCTGCAGCATATCGAAGGTCGGAGCGAAAAAGAGCGCGCCCGTCTTTGCGACGCTGAAATCTAGCAGGCGGTCGTAGTTGCCTCGTGGGCGGCCGACAAACATACTCTCAAGCATCAGTTCCAGCGTGCTAAAGGTGCTTGCGTAGGCGATGAAGTAGGTTCCCGTCTCGCCGTCTTGCATAAACGGCATATTGTCGCGCACGACCTTTTTATCGTCGCCGACGTTGGCTGCGGCGGAGTGCGAGTTGCTAGGTTTTGTCTCCTCGCTCATTTCGATGTCGTTTTGTTTGCTGCGCCCGATGACGCGCTCCTGTTCGGCGACGCCCGCGGCGTTCCATGCGCTCATATCGTGGATATATTTCTGCACGAAAAGGTAGCTGCCGCCCTTGTACGCCGCATCCTCGTCGCCTACCTTGGCGAAAAAGTCGCGATCTGCGCCTTGCGGATTTTCGGTGCCGTCCACAAAGCCGATGATAGCGCGCCCGTCGTAGTATTTAAAGCCGCAGATCTCCTCCTCGCACGTCGCGACATCCTTTAGCGCGGCTCTGATCTCGCTTGCCATATCGTAGCAAACGGCCTGATTCCCTGCTCTGATGTGGATATGAATATCGCCGCCGGTAGCGGGCGCAGTGTGCTTGTCACCTCTAATCTCTTCGAAATTTTTCAGCTCCTTCGGCAAAGGCTTAGGCAGGTCTAGCATTTTCCATGCCTCAAAGCCCACGCCGAGCACACAGCTTGTTTCGCTAGCCGCGCCGAATCTCGTAACGGCGGTTTTGTTTAAATTTATCACCAGAGCGCAAAGGCCCTCGAAAGTCTTTTTGCAGGCGGCTTTGTCTGCGTTAAAACGCCAGATCATAAATACGGTGTTGTTGCCGGGCGCGTCGGTTACGTTTTGGGATTTGACATGCGCACAGGCGCAACTTTTTTCTTCACTCATTTTTCTCTCCTTCAAAGTAAAATTTAAAAGGAATTTTAGCGCAATATCGGTAAACGGCGGGCGCAGAGATAGAATTTAGGCGGTTTTCGTGTTTGATTTTTGGCAGAGGAAATTTTATCTTTGATCGTTAAATTTGCGACGGCGATGGAATTTTGGCTTTAAATTTATAAAATTTGCGCCGAGTTGAAAAGCGAAATTTCATAGCTTTACGGGGATGAAATTTTAAGACAGTGGCAGATGGGAAGGGATTCGAACCCTCGAAAGCTTGCACTTTACACGCGTTCCAGGCGTGCTCCTTCAACCGCTCGGACACCCATCTAAATTAAAAGTCGCGATTATAGCGAAAATCTAAAATTTTGCCAAATTCCGTTTCGGCGCGCAATCCGTTTTGCCTTTAAATTTAAAACGCAGCGTTTGGAATTTTATCGCGCTGCTTGTAATTTCGCCGTGCTGCCTAGAAATTTCGCCGCGTGCCTAAAATTCTACCGCGCCACTAAGCCAAGCCGCTTTGCGCTTCCTAGCCGAACGGCGATTTTACCTTGCTACGGATATTTTAAAATTTAGATTATCTTTGAAATTTGGATTTGTCGCCCGCCGCAGGGCTAAATTTAAAAAGCGCAAGCAGATTTTTTAACGATCCGCTTGCGCCGTAAAAGCCGAGCTGCGCTTTAAATTTACGGGTATTTTAAAATTTCGCGCCGCCCGTAAATTTAAAGCTAATTAAAAATTCTATCCTTCGGGAAAGCGGACATATCGGGCAGCACGTCCTTCTCCGCGCCGATAAGCGCCTTTATTTCGCTATCTTCTATGCTAAAGCCGCCGCCGAGCGCCTTGTAGGCGTTTACCGTCGCGCTTAGCACGTCAAGATCTGCCTGCACTTTATTTAGCTGCGCGCTAAGCAGGTTTCGCTGTGAATCCAAAAACTCCAGATGGTCGCTGTAGCCCGCCTGATACCTGCTTGAGGCGTTTGAATAAATTTTGCTCTGCGAAGCGACGAGATCGGCGAGGCTTGCCTGCCTTAGTTTGGCGTTTTGCACGCCTACAAGCGCGTCGCGAACGTCTCCGAAAGCGGTTTTAAGCGCCTTGTCGTATGCGATGAAGCTCGCGTTTTGCTCTAAATTCGCAAGCTCTACGCGCCTTTTTTGGCGGCCGAAGTCAAGTAGCGGTCCTACGAGCGAGCCGCCTATATTCCACGTGCTTGCGCTTGCTGTAAACAGCCTGTCAAACTCGCCGCTTGCGTATCCCGCCGAGCCCGTAAGCGAGAAGGTAGGGAAGTAGCCCGCCTTGGCGACGCCTACTAAGAAGTTGCTCGAGCGCAGATTTTCGAGCGAGCTTGCGACGTCCGGGCGGTGCAAGATCACGTCGCTTGGGATTCCGCTTGGAATCTGCGGAGCGCTAGGCATTTTCGCGGCGGTCTGCGGCGTGCCGCGTAAAATTTCATCGTAGCTCTTGCCAGTTAGGATATTTAGCGAGGTTTGCGCCGCAGAGAGCTGATTTTGCACGCTTATCAGGCTTGCCTCGGCGCTTTGGACCGCGGCTTTGGCCTGATAAAATACGATCTCGCTAACCGCGCCCGCATCGAGCTGCTTTTTGCGGTAGTTTTGCGTATCTTGATAGCTTTTTAGGCTGTCTTTTAAAATTTTCTCCTGCTGCTTTAGTGCTAGTAGCGTAAAATAGGTCGTCGCAACCGTGCTAGTAATCGTATTTTTGGCGGTTTCGTAGTCGTATTTCGTAGCGTTAAATTTCGCCTGCGCTGAATCTACGCTGTTGCGCACGCGCCCCCAAAAATCGACCTCGTAGCTTAGCACGGCGCCGATCTGATACGAACCGTGGGAGTTGCGATCGGGTTGGTTGCCGAAATTATTTTGACGCACCGCGCTGCCGCTTAAATTTACGTTCGGCAGATATTCGAGCTTGTTCAGCCCTAAATTTACCCGCGCATACTCGACGTTATTCAATGCGGTTTGCAGGTCGGAATTTTGCTCCAGCGCGCTTTGGATAAGGGCGTTTAGCTGCGGATCGTTAAAGCTTTTCCACCACTGCGTGCTAACATTCGTGCTCGCGTAATCCGCCTTAAAGTCGGTCTGCTTTTGCGGCGTAACGGGCTTGAAGTTGCAACCGCAGAGTAAAATTCCAAGCGTCAAGGCGCTTAAAAGAGCATTATTTATTTTCATCGTTCACCTCGTTAGTTTGGACTTTTTTACCGCGTCTATCAAGCCAAGCGTTGAAGCTTTCGAGCAGGTAGAAAAACAGCGGCACGAAAAAGATCGCGATCGTAGATGCCGCGAGCATTCCGCCTACTACGCCGGTTCCCAGCGCGTGGCGGCTAGCAGCGCCAGCGCCGGTGGCGATAACCATCGGAAGCACGCCAAGACCGAACGCAAGGCTCGTCATCACGATAGGGCGGAACCTCATCTTGGCGGCTTCTATGGCGGCATCGGCGATAGAGCGATGATTATTTAGGTGCTCGTTCATCGCAAATTCTACGATCAAAATCGCGTTTTTCGCCGCCAGACCGATTAGAAGCAAAAGTCCGATCTGAAAATATATGTCATTATTCAGCCCGCGGAAATATGTAAATACGAGCGCTCCGAATACCGAAAACGGCACGGCGGTAAGTACGGCAAGCGGCATGAGCCACCTTTCGTATTGAGCCGCCAGGATCAAAAACACGAAGATCATTCCAAATACAAACGCCTGCGAGCCTTTGCCGGTCTCGCTGACCTCTTGATACGCGGAGCCCGCCCAGCCGATAGAATATCCGCTAGGAAGCTCCTCTTTTATAACCTCTTGGATCGCTGCAATCGCCTGACCCGAGGTATAACCCGTATTTGGCTCGCCCATAATTTGCGCAGCCGGGAAGGCGTTAAATCTATTAACGGAATCAGGACCCAGCGAGCGCTCAAGTCTCATTAAAGAATTTAACGGTATCAGATCGCCACTAGCGCTGCGGACGTAGAGCGATTTTAGATCGTTAGGATCGTCTCTGTAGTCTTGCGTAGCGCGGATATAGACCTTGAACGTGCGCCCCATAAGGTTAAAGTCGTTGATATAATACTGCCCGATGGTGGAATTTAGCACGGTGAAAATGTCGGCTATCTTAACGCCTAGCATTTTTACCTTCTCTTTATCTATATAGAGCTTATACTGCGGGAAATCGGTATCCAGTGTCGTTCGAACGAGCTTTAAAGCGGGGTGTTGATTGGCTTTGGCAGTTACGCGATCCATATCGGCGCGAATTTCATCGTAGCTTTTGCCCGTCGTGCTTTGCGCGTAGAGCTCAAATCCACCCGTAAGCGAAAGACCCATAATAGGCGGCGGCGTGACGACGTAGGTCATCGAGTTGCGATCGGCGCCGTAGAGCTGCCCGTTTAGCGCGGCAGCTAAGGCGAAGTTGGAATTTTCATCGCCCGGGCGATCTTTCCAGTCTTTTAGCTTCATAAAAAAAGCTCCCGCATTTTCTCTAAGCGCTCCGGCTAGCATATCGTATCCCGTGATTTGGGTTATATCTTTTACGTTTGGATACTTTTTAGCGATGCTTGCGATGAAATCCTGATCGGCTTCCGTCCTAGGTAGAGTAGATGCAGACGGAAGCGTAGTCATCGCCACAATCGAGCCTTTGTCCTCGTTAGGCACTAGGCCGCTAGGAGTGAGCACAAGAAGCTTCACCATCGCATAGATGATGATGCCTACAAAAACGAGGCTGATTAGTACGTGGCGAAGAACCATACCGACGCCTGCGGCGTAAATTTTAGTTGAGATGCTAAAAAGATTATTAAACCATCTTATAAAGAAAAAAGGCTCAGATTCCTTTTTTTGCAAGATTAGAGCGCAAAGTGCGGGTGTTAGTGTAAGGGCTACGAAGCCTGAAAAACATACCGAGGCTACGAGCGTTAATGCAAATTGCCTCTGCATAACCCCGGTAAAGCCCTCCATAAACGCAACCGGCACGAAAACCGCCGAAAGCACGAGCACGATGGAGATTACGGGCGCTACGATCTCGCCCATCGCTTTCGTGGTAGCTTCTTTGACGCTAAGATCCGGCTCCTCGTGCAAAATTCTCTCCACGTTTTCGATTACTATGATCGCGTCGTCCACGACGATGCCGATAGCTAAAATAAGCGCAAAAAGGGTAATTAAATTTATAGAAAATCCGAAGGCGTAAATTCCGATAAACGCTCCGCAGATCGATACAGGCGCAGCAAGCGTCGGAATGATCGTCGCTCTAAGATTGCCTAAGAACATATACATAACGATGATGACGAGGATTAGCGCTTCAATGAAAGTATGAATGACCTCTTCGATCGAGACTTTTACGAAGCTCGTCGTATCGTAGGCGACGTCGTAGGTCAGCTCGCCTGGGAAATTTGGTTTAAGCTCGTCTATGCGCTTATTTACCGCTTCAACTACGGCTAGGGCGTTGGCACCGCTTTGCATAAAGATAAGCACAGGCACCATCTCTTTACCGTTAAATTTCGCCGAGATATTGTAGCTTGCGCCGCCAAGTTTGACCTCGGCGACATCTTTTACGCGCAAGAAATTCCCATCTTTTTGCGCGCGTATGATGATATTTTCAAACTCTTCGACGGTTTTTAAACGACCCTCAGGCTTGATCGCATAGACGTAGGGATTGCCTAAGTTCATCGGCTGCTCGCCCATCTTACCCGCGGCGTATTGGCTGTTTTGCTCGCTTATTGCGGCGATTATCTCGGCGGTCGTAACGTTAAATTTCTTAAGCAGCTCAGGCTTAACCCAGATCCTCATCGCATAATCTTTCGTGCCCAGCGCCTGAGCCTCTCCGACGCCTGGCACACGCTTTAGCTCATCTACGACGTTGATAGCTACGTAGTTTTGCATCTCTACGACATCCATCTGCTCGCTAGGATCGTAAAACGCAAGCACTTCCAGCATCGTGCTGCTACGCTCGGTAACGGTTACGCCATAGCGGCGCACTTCGTCGGGAAGTAGCGTAAGAGCTGGCGTGACGCGGTTGTTTACATTGACTTTCGCATCTGCTGGATTTGTGCCGATTTGAAAATATACGTTGATACGAACGTCGCCGGAGGAGCTTGCTGAGCTTTCCATATAGATCATATTTTCAACGCCATTGATTGCGTTTTCAAGAGGGGCTGCGACGACGTCGGCGATCGTCTGCGCATCCGCGCCGCTATACGTAGCGCTTACGACGATTTGCGGCGGCGTGAGTTGCGGATACTCCTCGACGGAGGAATTTTTAAGAGCCAAAACGCCCGCGATTACGATTATGATCGAAACGACGCAGGCAAAAACGGGACGGTTGATGAAAAATTTAGAAAACATTATTTCCCGCTTTCCGCATTGCTCTGAGACGGTTGCTCGTTAGGCTGCCCCGCTACGTAAGGATCGGTGCTTGCTGGTACGGGAGTGACCTTGGAGCCCACGTTGATCTTTTTAAAATTATCCAAAATGATCTGATCGCCGTCTTGCAGTCCGCTTGAGATCGTCGCCGTGCGGGTATCTTGCGCTGCGATTTTGACCACCTTTTTAGCGACCTTGCCGTCTTGCACGACGTAGACTATGGTGTTGCTAAGATCCTGTTTGAGCGCAACTTGCGGAATTTTAAAGCCGTTTTTCTGATAAAAGCCATCGACGCTTATTTTGGTAAAAACCCCCGGGCGAATTTCCAAGCTTGGATTTGGAATTTGAGCTTTGGCGCTGACTGACGCTGTGTTTGTATTGATGACGCTATCGATGAAGCTTAGCGTGCCATTGTAGTCCTTGCCGCCGAGATTTATGCTTACCTGACGTCCCAGCTGCTTCCACTGCCCGTTTCTTAAATTTGCATCAAGTTCCAGTCTATCGACGTCTGCGATGCCGAATTCCACGTCGATCGGATCAAATTTGCTAAGACGCACCAGATCCTCGCCCACGTTTACGTATGCGCCTACGTCTTTTTGCGTATCGCCCGCCATGCCGTCAAAAGGCGCGGTCACGAGCGAGTGATCAAGATCGATCTTGGCGCTTTTAAAATTTGCTTCGGCTACCATAAATGCGGCTTTTGCGGTGTCGAAGTCCTTTTGAGAGATCGTGTTGCTAGCTTTTAGCGCTTTAGCTCTTTTGTAGTCCGCCGAGGCGTTTTGCAGATTAGCGTTTGCGCTGTCAAACGCCGCTTGGTAGCGCGAGCGGTCGATCTCGTAGAGCACGTCGCCTTTTTTGACGCTGTGGCCAGGCTCGAAAAGCTGCTTTTCGATGGTGCCCGAAACCTGCGGCTTCAGCATTATCTCAAGCTCACTCACGGTCTGTCCGTTAAATTTCAAAATTATTGGCACGTCGGCGGATTTGGCGATAAATACACCTACCGGCAGCGCGGGGGTCTCGCCGCCTTGCTTCGCGCCGCTTTCCTTCTTTTTTTCGAAATAGGAGCAGCCCGAAACTAAAAACGCTGCGAAAATCAAACTGGCGACTTTTTTCATGTAAATTCCTCTATTTGGGTTAAAATTTTGTATTTGTAATAGTTATTACGAATAAATTATAAATTATAATAAAAACTATATAAATAAAACTTAAATTTAGCCCGTAAAATAATATATCTGGGGAATTATAGCGGAATTTCGATATAATCGCGCTAAAATTTTAAAGGCTTTTTATGAGAAAAATTCTTACTATTGCGGGTTCTGATAGCGGCGGCGGTGCCGGCATCCAGGCCGATATCAAGACGATTAGCGCGCACAAGATGTTTGCAATGAGCGCTATTACGGCGCTTACGGCGCAAAATTCGCGCGGCGTATTCGGCGTGCTGGACGTTTCACCAGATTTTGTGGAGGCGCAGCTAGATGCGATTTTTAGCGACATCTTTCCGGACGCCGTTAAAATCGGAATGATCTCCAATAAGGGGGTTGCCGAGGCCATCGCAAAGAGCCTGAGCAAGCACGGCGCGAAAAACGTCGTCTTAGATCCCGTGATGGTCGCCACCAGTGGCGGAGTTTTGATGAAACAAAGCGCGCTGCATGCGCTAAAATACAAGCTCGCCCCCGCCGCGGATATCATCACGCCCAACGTGCGCGAAGCCGAGGTCTTGGCGGAGATAAAAATTTCAAGTTTAGCCGACATGCGCGCCGCTGCGGTTAAAATTTCGCAGTTTTTCGGCGGCGCGATTTTGATAAAAGGTGGCGATCTGACGGCTGCGAGCGCGTCTTGCATTGCGGCGGAAGCGGGCGCAGCTAAAATGAATGCGGCGCGAAATTTTAATGCTTCGCAGCGCGAGACAGGCGAAAATGGCGCATGCGAAAATTTCGCCGGTTCGACTAAGAGCGCAAATTCTGCGGATGAAAATTTTACCAGCGAAGACGGAAATTTAACGGCGGGTGCGGAGCCTTCTTTTGGGCAAAATTTATCCGCAGCGCCTTTAGATGCAGGTTTTGAATCAAATAGTGAGGACGCGGATTTGAGAAATTTAGCAGTCGATATTTTGTATGAAAACGGCAAATTTTACGAGTTTTCCGCGCTGAAAATTGCTACGCGTAACACCCACGGCACGGGCTGCACGCTCTCAAGCGCGATCGCATGCGCGCTGGCAGCGGGGCTTAGCCTGCCCGCAGCTGTTTCCCATGCCAAGGGCTTCGTGCGCAGGGCGCTTGGCTGGGGTGAGCAGATAGGGCACGGATGCGGCGCGATAGATCATTATTTTACGGTACGCGATCCCTTCAGCGCGGACTTTGGCAGATCTTGCGCGAATGAAATCAAAATCATCGCCCCGGATTAAAATTTCAAGCGCTCGCCTAGATCCCTGCATTCGTAAAATTTCAAAGCTCCGCTGCTATTAAATTTAACCTAGCGGCACGAGATCGTCCGAATGGCTTGTCGCGACTTGTGATAAACGGCGGGATTGCGCGGCTAAAAAGCGTGCGCTACGGGGATATGCGTACTTAAAATTTTAGTTGATTTTTAGGCATCATAATCCGCGTAGAATTTTAAAGAATTTTTGAATTTTATTGTAGGGTTCGCGTTGCAAGTTAGGGCTTTCCTTATTTGCCTTATGCTATAGCCCTGCTTCGTGGCATTGTTAAATTTGCGTTATTTCTTATAGGTCTTTATACGCGAAAAAAGTGGATTATAAATATAAGCTAGTCATGCACTCACTGCTCACGTTACTACCTGCCTTCGCCCCTTCAAGGTAGATGCATCATTGTATGCCGACCATTGCGCTATACTTGCCGCAGCATTGCGACACCGCTGCGAATTCGCGATCCATTCCTTTCGTCTCATATTTGCTGAGTTCGCTAAAATTCCAAATTTTCTAGCAAAAGAGTTATAATGGCTAAAATTACGTAAATTTAGGAATTTAAAATGCGCTGCAAAAAAGGACTACTACTCTTAATCATCGCCTCAGGGACAATCTCTGCCGCAGATAACTGGATCGCATCGCTACTGCTACCTAGCATCGCAGATACGTTTGGGGTGCAGGTAAGCGCCGCCTCCGCAGTTTTGACGGCATATCTGATCCCCTATGGCTTACTTCAGCCGGTTTACGGACATCTTAGCGATCGCTACGGCAGAGGTAAAATTTTAATCTCGCTAATGCTCTTTTTGGCGATATTTACGCTTCTTTGTTCCACTGCAAAAAGTTTAGCGTGGCTTGTTTTATTTCGCTTTTGCACGGGATGCGCGGCAGCGGGTATAATCGCTGTCTGCCTCGGCGTTATAGGCGATGCATATGACGAGAAGGATAGACAAAAAATCGTAGCGATATTTCTGGGTTCGGTATTTTTAGGGCAGGGGCTGAGTGCGGCTTTAGGCGGATGGGCAGTGGCTAGATTTTCTTGGAGGGAGATATTTTTAGCCTTTTCTGCGCTGTCTGCAGTATCTTTCGTATCACTATTTACGCTAAATTTCAAAGACGCTCCGAAAAGCGGAGGCGAAAGTTTCGTAAAATCCCTAGCTAGCTTGCGCGGCGATGCTACGCTTTTGAGAAGCTATTTTTTGGCTTTATGTAATGGCGTAATCGTGCTTGGGGCGTACTCATTCATAGGCGCTTATCTACTTAAAAAGCTAGGCTTGAGTTCAAATTTCGCCGGAGTCTGCCTTATGCTTTACGGCGTCGCTTGCTTTTTGGCAGGAAACGCTGCTAGATATTTAAAAGAGAAGTTGCCGCCAAAAGAAATTCTATCCCTCGGCTTTTTGGCGTCCGCTTCGGCGCTGTGCCTTTTGGCGAGTTGCTTCGCTGCCACTGCATATGTAGGGACGTTTTTGCTGGGATTTGGCTATGTTTGTGCGCAGTCGGTCCTAGCAAGCGCAGCGCTTCGTTGCGGCTCCGCCAAAGGTCTATCCTCTGGGATCATAGGCACGGCGATATTTTTCGGAGGTGGTATCGGTACTGCCGTAGGTGGCAAGGCGCTTGAATATTTAAGCTACCAAGGGCTATTTTGCGGCTTTGCTGCGTTAGCCGCCGCGCTGCTGATTTTTTACCGTGCAAGCTTTAAGGGCACGCGTGAAATTTAATGCTCCGCAACAATAGCAAAATTTAAAATTAAGCACACTTCGCTACCGAAAAATTTCCTAAAATTACGCTATTTCAGGGCGTCGCATTGGCATCGTCGTAAATATCGCAGTGCATTGCATCACGCTGCCGCTTTTAGGACTTACACCACCGATTTTTCAGCTTCCGTGGTATGAACACGTTTCGGAATTTTTCGGGCACGCGGTTTGGTTTTGGGCGATCGAAGTATTTCGTCGCGATCCACGAAACCGCTTAACCGACGAGCCAGATTCTGCGGATCGCCCAAGTGCTTCGTCCCTTTAATTAAAATTTGAAATTCCGCATGGCTCCGCTAGGAATTCCATAATTTCTCAAATACGCTTGAAATTCACGATAAATTTTTATGTTAAAATTATGATTAATAAAATTTCAAAAGGAGCGGCAATGAAATATAAAATTTTAGTTGCAACCTTTACGGCTGCTTTGGGCTTACATGGCGCGTTTGCGAGCGATTTTGGCGAGCAAGCTTGCGCGGCGCTAAAGAGCACGAAAATTTACGATACAAAGATCAGTGAAGCGATCTGGAATCAAAGCGGCGAAATCAGCGCCGATAGGATGTCCGCGCTAACCGGCGGAGCGAAAAAGACGCTAAAAGCCGCACCGCACTGCATAGTCCGCGGTGAGATAGCCTCGCGCACGGGCTCGGACGGCAAACATTACGGTATAAAATTTGAGCTACGCCTGCCGGGAGTTTGGAACGGCAAACTGCTATTTCAGGGCGGCGGCGGTCTGGACGGCTTCGTCGCGCCGGCTCTTGGCGCCGTACCTATCCGCGCGAGCAGCGCAACGCCCGCTTTAATGAGGGGCTACGCGGTCGTTACGACCGATTCTGGTCATCCGACGCCGACGCCGGAGTTTGGGCTCGAGCAACAGGCGCGGTTAGATTACGCGTATCAGGCTATCGGCAAGGTCGCGAGCGTCTCAAAGCAGCTGGTTTTTGCGGCGTATAAAAAAGAGCCCGCGCACAGCTATTTTATGGGTTGCTCAAACGGCGGGCGCTCGGCTCTGATGGCGGCGCAGAGGTATCCACTGGAATTTGACGGCGTGATTGCGGCAAATCCTGGCTTTAGGCTTTCGCGCGCGGCGATCGCAGAGCAGTGGGATAATAAGCAGTTGATGAATATCGCGCCTAAAAACGCTGCTGGAGAGAAAATTTTTGCAAACGCCCTTACGCAGGAGGATCTGGATAAGCTAAGTAGGGCGGTGCTTGATAAATGTGATGCGCTGGATGGCCTAAAAGACGGCATTATTGGCGCTTGGGAGAGTTGTAAATTTGATCCTAGCGGCCTTGATCTGCCAAAAGATAAAATTTCCGCGATAAAAGCGATATTTGAGGGCGCAAAAAACAGCAAGGGCGAGCAAATTTACAGCGGCTGGTTTTACGATGCCGGAGTAAATCAGCCCGGCTGGCGCATGTGGAAGCTTGGCGACTCGCAAACGGCAGAGCCAAATGCTAGAAATATCGTGCTCTCAAAGGGTTCGATGAATTATTATTTCTTGACGCCGCCGCAACCGGAGTTTGATCTGATGAGCTTTGATTTTGATAAAGACGTGCAGCGAACATTCGAAACCGCGGCGATAAACGATGCGATTTCGACCAAGCTAGATAGCTTCCGCGCTAACGGCGGTAAGCTCATCATTGTAACGGGCGTTTCCGATCCCGTATTTTCGGCGATGGATCAGCGCGATTGGTTTAAAAAGCTAGTGGAAACCAACGCGAATGCGGACGAATTTGCGCGATTTTTTGCCTTGCCGGGGATGAATCACTGCGGCGGCGGTAACGGCATCGATGACGTCGATCCGCTAAGCGCGCTTGAGGCGTGGCGCGAGCAGGGAACGGCTCCATCTAGCCTGCTAGGCAAAAGCACGAGCCGCGCGGGCAAGCAGATCCCTATCTGCGCGTATCCAAAAGTGGCTACCTACGTAGGCGGCGACGAAAATAGCGCGAGTAGCTTTGAGTGCAGATAAAATTTATTTAAAGGAGTAAATATGAGAGGCAAAATTTTAACCGCGGCCTTTACAGCGGCGCTTTTGTGCGGCTGCGCGGCGCACGATGCAAAGCTGGGCAGGGAGGCGGATAATAGGGGCGAAAGCGTGGCTGCGGACTGCGGCACGAGCGAGGGCGTCTGCAAGGTGCCCGCCGTGCAGGGGCCGATGGTAGGCGGCGGCACGGATGAGCACGGCTGCTTGGTTGCCGCGGGGCAGAGCTTTTCAAAGATCAAGAATGGTTGCATGCAGGTCTTTGACGTCGCGGACGTGAGGCTGCACGACCCTGATAACGCTACGCTCGCGATCTACGGGATATTTTCCGCGGATAAAAGCAGGGTCGAAATTTTTTGGGCGAGCTTGCCGCAGAGCGAAATTTTAAGCAAAGTTAAGGGTGGCTGCTACGTCTCGAAGAACGGAAAAATTTCGCTGCTAAAAAGCGGCAAGGGCTATAAGATCCGTAGAAAATAGCGGGTGAAATTTTAAGCCCGCCAAATTTCGCGCGCTGCGGAGAAATTTAATCCAAGCGCGCCAAGGCTTAGGCCTGCTCAGCAGGCTAAGACGTAAATTTAGAGCAAATCAATACCAAGCTGATTCGATTATTCGCGGTATCTGCCGTCTATAAAAATTTAATCAAAGGAGCAAAAATTGAGGTCATAAAAGTAGGTCTACAAAAATCATATCCCAAACCCGGGCGCGACCACGCTCGTATCGGCCAAATACGATGGCGACGTCAATGCGATGGCGATAACGTGGGCACAGGCGCTTGACTACGACAAGGTTACTATTGTGCCGCACAACAGTTCATACACGAGGACGCTCATCGAAAAGAGTGGGTATTTCGCCGTGCAGATCCCCACGGCAGCGCAGGCGGAGCTAGTTAGCGAGATGGGCGCCGAAAACAACTCGCGCTTTGATAACGCGGATAAAATGAAAAACGTGGAAATTTTTTATAAAGATGACTTCCGCGTACCGCTGATCGCGGGCTGCGCGGATGGCTCGTTTGCAAGCGTACCCCCGAGCCTCATAACGAGCAGAGTTATGATCTTTTCATCGGCGAGGTCGTCGCGGCGTATGCGGACGAGAGGATCTTTGACAGCGGGCACTGGCTGTTTGAAAAGATCCCTGACGAGCTAAAAACGCTTCACTACGTCGCCGGCGTTCGGTACTATCTAGACGGCAAAGCGGTAGACACCAAACGCACGCCCATAAGCGGCGAGTAAGCCGCCTCACAAAATGCCGGCAAATTTGTAAATTTAAGACGAGCGCACGCGTGAATACGCGGCGGGCTTCGGTAAAATTTCAAACTAAAGAATCTAAAAAAGGATAGAAAATGAAAAAATATATCGTCATCACCGGCGCAAGTTCTGGTATCGGAGCAGCCGCGGCAAAGGCGTTTGCTAGGCTCGGAGAAAATTTGATCCTAATCGCGCGCAGAGCGGAGCTTCTGCAAAGTTTAAAGGACGAGATCGCGCAGATCGCGCCCGAATCGGACGTAGTCGTTAAAATTTGCGACCTTGCGCGCAGCGAGAACGTCTTAGCGCTTTGGGACGAGCTAAAAAGCTATGAGCTAAAGACGCTCATAAACAACGCGGGCTTTGGAGATTACGGCGCGGTCGGCGAGCGCGATCTATCCAAAGTCTCGCAGATGCTGGAGCTCAACATCATTTCGCTTACGCTGTTAAGCCACCTCTTCGTACGCGACTACAAGCGCAAGCCCGCCCAACTCATCAATATCTCCTCCGCAGGCGGCTACAGCATGGTGCCAAACGCCGTCACCTACTGCGCGAGCAAGTTTTTCGTAAGCGCCTTTACGGAGGGCTTGCACCGAGAGCTGGTGCAGGATAAAGAGGCCAAAATGCAGGCTAAAGTCCTAGCGCCTGCCGCGACTAGGACGGAGTTCGGTCCCGTGGCGACGGATGACGCGGACTACGACTACGACGCGGCTTTTAAGCGCTATCACTCAAGCGAGGAGATGGCGGAATTCCTGCTTACGCTTTACGATAGCGACGCGTGCGTGGGTGCGGTGGATCGAAACAACTTCGAGTTTAGCCTGCAAGCTGCGCGATTTGATTACGCGGACAAACGCTAAAATTTATGCATTACGCGCCGCGCGACGAAGCGTAAAATTTTGAGTAACGTAGCGCCGGAGTTAAATTTGACCGCAAAGCGCGATAAAATTTAAAGAAATTCAAGGAGCGAAAATGGGTAAATCCGCCTTGGTGCTGGGCGCTACGGGCGTCGTGGGCAGGGAGCTGGTACGCGAGCTTTGCGAGAGTCCCGGTTACGATGAGGTAGAGGTATGGGTGCGCCGCGAGATAGGCTTTTGCCACCCTAAGTTTCGCGCGCGGATCATTGATTTTGAGGGTATCTCGGATATCGCGCCGCATAAATTTGACGAAATTTTTTGCGCGCTGGGCACGACGATGAAGCAGGCGGGCTCGCACGAGGCGTTTTTACGCGTGGATGTGGACTATGTCTATGCAGCGGCGAAGTGGGGCAAAGCAGCGGGCGTACGGCGCTTCGTGCTCGTATCAGCTCCGGGTGCGAGCGAGGATTCGCTAAGCTTTTATCTGCGCGCTAAAGGACGTATCGAGCGGCGCGTGAGCAAGCTTGGCTTTGACAGCCTTCAGATCGTCCGTCCGCCGACAATCTTGGGCGAGAGATCGGATACTCGCCCGATAGAACGGCTCGCGGCGGCGGTTTTTAAACTGCTGCCCGCCTGCGTGTTCGGCAAATTTAGACCGCTTAGCGGCGCAAGTAGTGTGCGCTGCGAGCGTGATTTTTGGCTTCAAATCCTATAAAAATTCACTCATTTTTTCTCTTTATTTTGTTTGATCTCCTCAAGACTTAGACCGCTTTTACCGATGCTGTCCATACCGAGCGTTTCGATCATCACGAGTATTGCGGCTGGGTCTTTGCCTAATACGCGTGCTAGCGTATTCGTAATCTCGGCGATGATTTGCTTTTTTTGCTCTTTTGTAGGCTCCGGAGCGGCTACTTTTATATTTACGAATGGCATTTTCTCTCCTTAAATTTGATAAAGCAGGGCTAATTATATCAAATTTTAGCCTGTTACCCGTCTCGTTTGCGTTCTAAAATTTAAGTAGATATATTAGAATTTAACTTTAAATTTGATTTAAAGCTAGTATGATTATTATGTGATTCGGTAGTAGTAAAATTTTATAAATTTACCCAAAAGGAGCAAATATGCGTAAGAATTTTTTCGGTTCTATCGTTTTGGCTGCGGCCTTGGCAAGCGGCGCGTTTATAGTGGTGCCGCAGGCTGCGAGTGCGGGCGTTTTGGCGCATCAGGTAAAAACCCAAGGCGAGCTCGGCTCGGTGTTTATCAACCCCTACGACGTAGCGCCTCTGACTGCGATCATCGATAGGGCGGGCAAGGACATCAAGGATATCCACGTGCGGGTGCTCGGTAAGCCGAACGGCGGCATCGACATCGCCTATAACGTCTCCGAGCATGCGCTGCTGACGCACGACGGTGTGCCGATCTGGGGACTGTATCCAGACTATCTAAACGAGGTCGAAGTAAGCTACGTTTTTAACGGCGAAAAGAAGGTCGAAAAGTATAAAATTTACGCTCAGCCGATCGTGACGTATAGCCGAGATTATAGATTTAGCCATATGCAAAAGATGAAGGTTAAAAAGGTCGATCCAGCGTTTAAAAACAGGCTCTATCTCATCAACAACACGATCACGAGCGTCCATAAGCCGCTTGATTGGAAAAACGGGGGTGCCGCTAGCTGGAACGACTTCACCGAAAATTTCGTCGTCGATACCCAAGGCGAGGTCAGATGGTATCTGGATTATCAGAAATTTTACGACCGCAGCGAGCGCAGAGTGATGGACGGCGGCATGATGATGGGCTTTCATCAGCTGCCAAACGGCGATCTGAGCTGGGGCATGGCGCAGCGATATATGCGCTACGATATGATGGGTAAGGAGGTGTATAATCGCGAGCTGCCGCGCGGCTACATCGATCTTAGCCACGAGGTGATGCCGCTAAAGGGCGATCATCTGCTGCTTCGCGTCGGCAAATACAACTACCACCACGCAGACGGCAGGCTCTCGCACACGATCAGAGATCACATCATCGAAGTGGACGGCAGCGGCAAGGTCGTGGACGAGTGGGATCTGAATGAAATTTTCGGCAAAAACGTTTATCGCAGCAACCTCATCAAGGCTCTTGACGCTCGTGCCGTGTGCCTAAATATCGATATGGACGCCAAAGAGATCAAAATCAGCGACGATCTTCCTTTTGGCGACGTGACCTCGACCGGCACTGGACGCAACTGGGCGCACGTAAACTCGATCTCATACGATCCTAGCGACGACGGCATCATCCTCTCGCTTCGCCACCAAGGCATCGTCAAGATCGGCCGCGACAAAAAGGTAAAATGGATCCTAGCGTCTCCTGAAGGCTGGAGCGCGGACTTTAAAGAAAAAGTGCTAATACCCGTGGATAAAAACGGCAACAAGATCAAATGCGAAAACTCAAAATGCGAGGGCGACTTCGACTGGTCGTGGACGCAGCACACCGCATGGCTCACTCCGCGCTACGATAACAAGGGCACTGTAAAGCACATCAGCGTATTTGACAACGGCGACGGCCGCGGCATGGAGCAGCCTGCGTTAAAAGAGGAAAAATACTCTCGCGCGGTCGAGTACAAGATCGACGAGAAAAAAGGTACCGTCGAGCAGACGTGGGAGTTTGGCAAGGAACGCGGATTTGACTTTTACAGCGCGGTTACTAGCGTCGTGGAGTGGCAAAAGGATAAAAGCACGTATTTCATCTCAAGCTCGAACGTCTATCTGCTAAAGCCTGATAAGACGATCAAAATGGTACTCGTCGAGATCGACCCGAAGACAAACGACATCAAATTTGAGATGGACGTGGAGTCTGCCTCGAGAGACGACGTGGCCTACCGCGCGATGGTGATCGATCCGAATATCTTTGATTATTAAAATTTCGCGATAGGTTGGAATTTAGCTTTTAAATTTCACCTACTGCTTTGGTGTGGATAGAATTTTGCAAATTAAGCGCGAAATTTTAAATTTTTATATAAGATGAATTTTTTAGCAAAGGAGCAAAAATGGAATTTGTAAGCTTAAACGACGGCAACAAGATGCCGATTTTGGGATTTGGCGTATTTCAGGTATATCCGAAAGAGACGCAAAGATGCGTTGAGGATGCGATCTCGGTCGGCTACCGCAGCATCGATACGGCAAAGGCGTATTTTAATGAAGAAAGCGTAGGTGCAGCAATTAAGACGGCTCTCACAGGTGGGTTAAAGCGCGAGGAGCTGTTTATCACTACTAAGCTTTGGATCAGCGACGCAGGTGAGGAGCGCGCGCTAAAGGCCTTTGATGCGTCGATGAAAAAGCTAGGACTTGACTACCTCGACCTTTATCTCATTCATCAGCCATATGGCGATATTTACGGCTCGTGGCGAGCGATGAAACGTTTGCGCGATGAGGGCCTTGTTCGTTCTATCGGCGTTAGCAACTTCTACGCCGATCGGATCGTCGATCTGTGCGAAAACAGCGGCGTGATCCCTGCGGTAAATCAGCTTGAGTGCCATCCGTTTTATCAGCGTGAAGCGTTAAAATGCGTACTTGAGGGCTACGGCATAACATTTGAGTCGTGGGCTAGCTTCGCCGAGGGTAAAAACGATATATTTAAAAACGCCGTGCTAAGCGGTATCGGTGAAAAATACAGCAAAAGCTCAGCTCAGGTTATTTTGCGCTGGTTAATTCAGCGCGACATCATCGTCATTCCAAAGAGTGTAAAAATAGAGCGAATGAAGCAAAATTTCGACATTTTTGATTTTGCGCTTACGCCCGATGATATGGCTGCTATCGCTGCGCTGGATACAGGCAAGACGCTATTTTTCGATCACGCAGATCCTGAGCGCGTAAAGTGGATAATCCATGCCTTTGATAAGTAAAATTTATTAAATTAAAGCGGATTGCATGCTTTAAAATTAAGCCGCGAGCGTGCAATCCTTGCTATTAAATTTGAGCTTGAGCGAGATCAGAGATAGTGCTTGTGGCGATAAATTAACTTACTTGCTCAAGCGGCGTGATGGCGTAGCCTGCTATTTATATATTTTCTGTGGGAAGCCACCTTGCCTTTGTCCGCTTTAATCTCAAATTTACCCTTTATTTTATACAATCTTTGAAATTTACCGCAAAGGAATTTTATGAAAATCGCTAAAATTTTTAAAGCTCTAGCCGCCGTTTGCTTGCTTAGCGTAGGTGTAAACGCGCTAGAGGAGGGCGTTAATTATCAAGTGTTGCAAAAGCCGCTAAATGTGCCGAAAAACAGCGTCGTTAAAATTTTTAACTACGAGTGCCCGCACTGCTATGCGTTCGACAGGACGGTCACGCCGCAGCTGATGAAAAAGCTCGAAGGGACGGAGTTTTTGCCGTGGCATCTAAAGACCAAAGGCGTGTTTGGGCAGACCGCAAGCGGTATATTCGCAGCCCTTATCGTGCTTGATGAAAAGGATGACGTCGGCCCGCTAAGCGACGAGTCGAAATTTAAAAAGGCGAAATTTGCGATTTACAAAGCGGTCCACGACAAAAAGGATGATTTTGGCGGCGGTAGCGATAAACAAAGATTCATCAAAACCGCGCTGGATGCCGCGGGCGTGAGCATGAGCGAATACGAAGCGGCGCTTGCCAGCAAAAAGGCGCAGGCTCTGCTTACGCAGTGGGACGGAGGCTACGAAGTCGCGGTGATTTCGGGCGTGCCTGCCTTCGTCGTGGGCGGCAAGTATCTCTTAAACACGGCTTCGTTCGGCTCGCTAGATGAAATGGTCGCCGCGGTAAAGGAGCTGCTGGCGAAATAGGCCTTGTCGCATTAAATTTAGTCGCGCCAAAGCAAACTTTGTTTTATGCGTAGCGTTAAATTTGGCCGCGGGGCTTCCAGTAAATTTTATCGCTAAGCCCTGCGGCACGATAGCGACTAAATTTTATGTTTTCAAAGCGCGGGTTTCGGCGGGTAAAATTTGAGCCAAAATTTACAAATTTGACTTTAAATTTAAATGTAAAATTTCAAGGTGAAGTATTTTTGTCATAGACAAGGCGGATAAGCAAGGGCAAAGGAGCGTATATATAATACGTGACTGCAGCCCGCAGCGAGATCCAACGAAGTATAGGGCAAAAAGGCAAGCCGCCAAATTTAGACTATTCGCCGCTTAGTAGGATATACCCACTCTCGCTAATGTTTTTAAATTTAACCCCCAGCTCCCGCTTCAGCCTCAGCACGACGTTTTGTATCGCGCCCTTGCTCGAAAGCTCGTTTTCATATACGAACTCCTCGATCATCTCGTAGCTCACGAGCTTGTTTAGGTTATACGCAAAGAGCCAAAAGAGCTTGTTTTGCAAAAACGAGAGATAAATTTCTCTACCGTTTTTGTAGATCTTTTCTTTGGCGAGATTTATGCTCGTTTGCGGGCTTAAGCGCACGAGCTTCTCGTCCTTTTCGTAGGTCAGAGCCACGAGTAGGCGGCGCAGCGCGGTGATATCGACCGGCTTTTTTAGAAAAGACGCCGCGCCGTGCTCGATGCTTTTGATGAGGTTGTCGTCGGTGTCGTAGGAGGTAAAGACGATAAATTTTTGCACGGGCTTGATGCGTATCATCTCCTTCATCATCTCAAAGCCGTTCATCGCGGGCATGTGGATATCGGTGATGACGACGGCTGGGGCTAGCTTTTTAAAGCGCTCCAGCCCCTCTAGCCCGTCCGCCGCGCCCCAGACGCTTAGGCAGTAGGGCTTTAGCCCGCTTATTAGCAGCTCCCTTGCGATCTCGTCGTCCTCGACGATGAGGACGCTCAGGTCTTTAAGCAGCTTTAAGTGCTCTTGCATCTCACTCCTTTAAATTTATCTCAAAGCCGAGCTCAAACGTCGTCGGATCGCCCGCGCTTAGCAGCTTGACGTCGCCTGAAAGCTTTTCGTTTGCTAGCTTTTTGCCGAAATACAGCCCGATGCCGCTTCCTTGCTTTTTGGTGGTTTTTGGCTGGGTCAAAATTTTATCCCGAGCCGCTCTGCTCACGCCGCTGCCGTAGTCCGTGACGGATATTTTGCACATTCCGTTTTCAAATTTGACATCGATAAAAACTTGCCGTTTGGCAATCTCGTCTTTGTATCGCTCCACGACCGCGTCTTTGGCGTTGTGAATGAGGATGAGTAAAATTTGCTGTACGATGCCCATCCGCTGCGTGGCCTCTTCGTCTTTAAACTCGCGCAAGCTTACCGCGACGTTTGCCTTGCTAAGCTCGGTGTGCATGAGCTTTAGCAGGTCTTTTATGCAGCGCTGCACGCTAAATTTTTGCGGGCTGTCGCTGCTTTTGTAAAAATTTCTAAAAATCTCGATCGTATCGCTTAAAAGCACGGTCGCAGCCTGCCCCTTTTGCAGCATATGCTCTAGCGTCGCGGCGTCTAGTTTGCCGTCTTTTTGCAGCATGAGCAGGCTTGAGATCATCAAATTTAGCGAATTTACAGGCTGGATAAACTGATGATTTATGCCGCTGATTAGCTCGCCCGCCTCGCTCATGCGGGCTTTGTGCTTGAGCAGGGCCTCGTAGTCGTCTTGCAGGTTTTTGATTTTTGAGTACATAAAGGTATGGAGGAAATTTGCCACGAGCGCCAGCGCCGCGAACGCAAAAAGCAGGATGAGGGCGTTTTTTAGCACGGAGTTAAGCAGCGCTGCGAGCTCCTTTTCGTTATCGGTGCCTGCGCCGATGAACCAGTTTAGCGTGGGGATCTCGGCGACGGAGATGAAATTTGATCCGATATTTATGCTAGTGATATCCTCGCTCCGCAGGAAAAGCTCTTTAAATTTATCCTCGATCTGCTTTTTTAGCGCTGCATCCTTCATCGGGGTTAAAATTTCGCCGCCGTGCGTGACGATGAAGGCGTAGGTATCCGGCGCTAGCTTAAATTTTTCCATATTTTTTAGTATATTTTGCAGCTTCACCACGCCGCAAAACACCCCCGCAAACGAGCCGCCGTCCAGCACCGGCACGCATAAATTTAGCGTTGGCTCGCCTAAAATTTTATGGCGCTGCATAAAATTTACCGTGGGCGCCAGCGTGCTTTTGGTCTCCTCGAACCAAACAAGCCCCGTGCGCAGGCTCTTTGGCATCGCTTCGTCGTCTGCTAGCTCTTTGCCGTCTACGAAGATCTCCCCGTCCTCGCGCAAAAACTGCAAAGCGTCAAATTCCGCGGAGTTTTCTTTAAAAAGCCGTATGAAACCGCCGAGCTTTTCGTCGTCTCGTATCGCGCCTGCGTTTTGCATAAATTTAGCCGCGCGCACCAGCGAGTGCAGTCGCTCATCCAGCCAAAACGAGAAATTCCCGACCATATTTTCGCTCGCGGCGATCTTGTTTTTATCCGCGAGAGCGATGATCTGCGCCTTGGCGTCCTCGTAGTTTTTCACGCCCAAAAGCACCACGAAAAGGCTTGCGAAAATGATGATGAAGTAAATTTTAAAATTATGCTCGCGTAAGGCTCTCATGCGGCGAGTATAGCAAAATCGGCCTAAATTTAGACCGATTTAAGCTTTTTTCAGAGTTAAAATTTTGCAAATAAACATCGCGGCGAGCACGACGAAGCAGACGCCAAAGCCGATGAGCGTGCAGTCGGCCATCGACATAAATTTGCTTGATGGGATCAGGTACCAGCCGTCCTCGTAAAGATCGACGAGATATTTTTGAAATCCGCTTAGCGTGACGCCGTCCGGAACCATCGGATTATCGTAGCCGCAGTCGCCCGTAGGCAAGAACCAATCGGGCGCCCACCGCTCAAGCGGCAAACCAAACGGATAGTGCGGCTCGGTCGAGCAGCCCTGCACGCCAAACGGATCGTCTCCGTGGACGGCGTCGTGGATCTTGGCGAGCTTGACGCTATACATTATGCCCTGAATCGCGCCCCAAAAGGCTAGCAGGTAGCCAAGCGCGGCTAGGAGTAAATTTTTAGGATTTATGATCGCGACCAGGCCTCCTAGCGCCATGCACAAAAATGCAAAGCGGATATAGACGCACTGCTCGCAAGGCGGCATATAGACGTAGTTTTGAAACAGCGAGTGCGCTAGGATAACAAGCCCGACGCTCACCGCTATAAGGATCGCCCACGGCAGGCGGCTGTCTGCGAATTTTGCTATTTTTTCCGCAAATTTCATGCCGCGCCCTATTTTTTAAGCAGCTCTTCAATTAGCTGCGCCATGCCGTCGATAGAGCTGATGGACTTCGTCATGATGAGGTATTTGCCGTTTACGACAAACGCCGGCACGCCTTGGATCTTGGCTACGTCGTAGCTCTCGTCCCATTTTTTAAGCAGTTCGGCGACTTTTGGATCCTCTAGTTTTTTTTGATAGTCCGCTTCGCTGATGCCCGCTGCATCAAGCCCAGTCTTTAAAAACGCAGCCTCGTCCTTGCCGTCGCTCCAGCGCTGCTTTTGATCGTGATAGGCCTTGTAGTAGGCAAATTTTGCTTTTTTAAACAGCGAGTTTTCATCTAGCAGGCTCACGCCCTTTTCCTCGTCCATCACGGCTAAAACGGCAAAAATTTTACTCGCCGCCTCGCCGTATTCGCCCTTGGTTTTTAGATGAAACGGCACGTATTTTAGCCCCGCGACTTTTTCTACGACCTTCGGCGTGACGGTTTTGTCGTATTTGTAGCAAAACGGGCATGCGTAGCTAAAGACCTTAACTAGCGTGTTTTGCTCCACTGATAACGGCTTTTCGAGCTTTACGTAGTCCTCACCCTCGGTAAACGCGGCTGCGCTCATTGCGCCGAACATCGCTACGGCTAGAAAGCCTTTGCTAAATTTAGAAAGTAGGTTCATAGAGTGCTCCTTAAAATGATTTTGTTTGCGTTAATTTTATATTCTCTCGCCGCCGCAAAACTCACGCTAAGATAAATTTTAGATTAAATTTATAAAATTTCGACTAAATTTTGGCACAAAAGCCAAAATTTGAAATTATTTTTTATAATTAAGCAAGTTTTAATAAACGCGTGATTTCTACGTTAGCGAGGTTGATTAAAATTACGGTATCAAACCAATTCAAAGGAGAATAAGATGAAGCGAACTCTTTCTTCATTTGCGCTAGCTGCGGCGCTTTTAGGCGGTTTAAACACGGCGGCGCTGGCTATCGGCGGACCTAGCGGCGCGCACATAGACTACGGCATCCCGGGCAAGATCGGCGAAGTAGTCGTAAATCCATACGACATCGCGCCACTAACGGCGGTCATCAAAAACGGCGGCTACACGCTAGCAAATGCAAAAGTCACCATCGTGCCGAAGCCGGGTGGTCAGGTTATCAGCTATAAAGTTGCCGATAAACACCTGCGCACTCACGGCGGAATCCCTGTTTTCGGACTATATCCCGACTATCAAAACACCGTCGAGGTCGAGTATGATAAAATTTATAAGGGTGGGACCGAGCACATAAAAGAAAGCTATAAAATTTACGCTCCGGCGATTTATCTAGAGAGCTCGGGCATGCCGTCTCAAAAGGGCGCGCTGTTTGATAAAATCGAGGTTGTAAAGGCTCCGAGCGCGAAATTTGCTAACCGCCTCTACTACGTAAATAACTTCGTAAACAAAACCGGCAAAGGCACAAAAGTCGTGTGGAACAACCCGGCCGGCGGCGCGATCGAGTGGAACTACAGCCCGAACAACTTCATCCTAGACACCAAAGGCGAAGTGCGCTGGTATCTGGAGCCGAGTAAAATTTACGACCTCAAACAGCCGTTTAGCGCGGGCGTCATGATGGGCTTTAAGCAAAACGACGACGGCGCGATGACGTGGGGATATGGCCAGCGATATGCCAAATACGACATAATGGGCCGCGAAATCTTTAACCGCGAGCTACCGGCCGGCTACAACGACTTCTCGCACTCCATGGACGTAGCGCAAAACGGACACTATTTCCTGCGCGCGGCAAACGCCAACTATAAACGCGCCGACGGTAAAAACGTCCGCACCGTGCGCGACGTAATCGTCGAAGTCGATAGAGACGGCAACGTCGTGGATGATTTTAGGCTGTATGAAATTTTAGATCCGTACCGCGACATCGTGCTAAAAACGCTCGATCAGGGCGCAGTGTGCCTAAACATCGACGCTAGCAAGGCGGGCCACACCGCGAGCACGGACGAACTAGCCGCGATGGATACGAACGAAAAATGGGGCGACATCGTGGGCTCGGGCCCGGGACGCAACTGGGCGCACGTAAATAGCGTGGATTATGATCCAAGCGACGATAGCATCATCATCTCCAGTCGCCACCAAGACGCCGTCATAAAGATCGGCCGCGACAAAAAAGTCAAATGGATAATGGGTGCGCACAAAGGCTGGAAAGATCAGTTTAAGGGCTACTTGCTCCAGCCTGTAGATAAAGACGGCAAAAAAATCGTCTGCGAGGACGAGTACTCAAAATGCCCGGGATATGAGAGCGAGAAGGGCGGATTTGACTGGCAGTGGACGCAGCACACGGCATTTAGAATCGACAGCAAGTCCAAAAAAGGCGTAGTGTATCTCACTGTCTTTGACAACGGCGATACGCGCGGCATGGAGCAGCCTGCGATGGCGGGTATGAAATACTCCCGCGCGGTCGTCTATAAAATCGACGAAAAAGCTAAAACCGTCGAGCAGGTCTGGGAGTACGGCAAACAGCGCGGCAGCGAGTGGTACAGCTCGGTCACATCGCTCGCGCAGTATCAAGACGACCTAGATAGCGTGATGGTTTACTCCGCGGTTGCCGGCATGCAGTTTGACATCGCCAAAGGCCGCCCGGTCGGCGTGCCTAGCCCTCACATCAACGAGTTTGAGTGGGGCGCAAAAGAGCCGTCAATCGAAATCAAAATGACTAACGCGATGGGCTATCAGGCGTTTCCGTTTAGCCTAGAAAAGGCGTTTGAGAAGTAAAATTTAAATTGAGCGGCTCTGTTTGGCAGAGCCGCTTGTAAATTTGCATTGCCTGTTGCTGCATTTTCATCATCTCTGCTTATGGTAAAATTTCGCTCGATTGATTGAATTTATCCATACAAAACACCTTCGCGCGGTAAAATTTTGATTGTATATAAATTTAGACTGAAGCAGTATAATTTATTCAAGTCGAAAAGCAAGACTCAAATAAAACAAAGGAGCGCGTATGGAAAAGTATGGCTATGACCGCATCAATGATGCGTTTTTGAACAAGGGAACGGCATTCTCCGCCGAAGAAAGGAAAAAGTATCATCTGGAAGGACTGCTTCCTCCGTGTATTGACGATATTGAAACGCAAGCCGATAGAATTTACCGCCAGATGGAACGGAAAACTTCCAAAATAGAAAAAAGAAGATTCCTCATGGATGTTTTCAATCACAACCGAACGCTTTTCTATCAACGTATTCCATGAACATATTGTAGAGTTGATGCCGATTGTTTATGATCCGGTTATCGCGGAAAGTATCGAGCAATATAGTGAGCAGTTTGTCGATACGCAGGGTGCGGCATTTTTGTCAATCGATGCTCCTGAGCAAATTGAAGATGTGCTCCGTCATGCCGCCGGTGACAGACACATCAGACTTATCGTTGCGACCGACGCGGAAGAAATTCTCGGTATCGGCGACTGGGGAACGAACGGCGTTGATATCTCCGTAGGAAAACTGATGGTCTATACTGCCGCCGCTGGAATTGACCCGAAATCGGTACTGCCGGTCGTGCTGGATTGCGGAACAAATAGAGAGGCGCTGCTGAATGATCCGCTCTATCTCGGAAATCGCCACAAGAGAATATACGGCGATAGATATTACCGCTTCATCGATCAATTTGTAACGACGGCGGAAAAACTTTCCCCCGACTTATACCTTCACTTTGAAGACTTCGGCAGATCGAATGCCGCAAAGGTTTTACAAACATAACAGAAAACTTTGCCTGTATTCAACGACGACTGTCAAGGAACCGGAATTATTACACTTGCGGGAATTCTCGGCGCTATGAAAATCAACGGGCAAAAGCTTACGGAGCAGGTATATCTGTGCTTCGGCGCGGGAACGGCAGGAGCGGGAATCACGGATCGCATATTCAGAGAAATGGTCGCGCAAGGTCTTTCCGAAGACGAAGCCCGCAGCCGTTTTTATATGGTGGATAAGCAGGGGCTGCTGTTTGACGACATGGACGACCTGACGCCCGAACAAAAACCGTTTGCGCGAAAACGTAGCGAATTTGGTAATGTGAGAGAGCCCGTCTCTCTTACAAAAGCGGTTATGGCGATACGTCCGACGATCCTTGTGGGAACATCGACAGCGCCGAAAACCTTTACGGAAGAGATCGTTCGCGCTATGGCGTCATGGTGCGAGCACCCGATTATTTTTCCGCTCAGTAATCCTACAGAGCTGGCTGAAGCTACGGCTTCAGACTTAATTCATTGGTCGGATGGCCGCGCAATGGTGGCAACGGGAATTCCTGCCGATCCGGTGGAATACAAGGGCGTCACGTACACAATCGGGCAGGCAAATAACGCGCTGATTTATCCGGGATTGGGATTAGGCAGTATCGTGGTAAATTCAAAGCTCGTGACGGATGAAATGATCTCGGCAGCTGCACATTCGCTTGGAGCCTTTCTTGAAACTGGAAAACCCGGAGAAGTGGTTTTACCGCCGGTAGCACAGCTGACGGAATTTTCCGAAGCGGTTGCCGTCGCAGTCGCCTCTTGTGCCGTCCGTCAAAAATTAAACCGCGTTGCAACGGATGATGTGGAAAAAACGGTCAAAAACTGTATCTGGAAACCGGAGTACTAAAGCACGGAAAAGCCGATAATAGAAATGGCGGCTGGTAACAATACGCTCAGCAAGCGATTCTATTGGCAAGTATTCTACGCGCTCACAATCCTTAAGCGCCGCTTCGATGAATGGCGGGAGCTATCACAAAACGAGGCGGCGCAAACTCGCGCAGAGCAAAATGCGGTCAAAGCAGCATAAACGTGCGCGAATTTTGACGCGAGATCGCTGAAATTTGATACATTGAAAGCTCGGGTGGCGCGGCGCTTTGTCGCATGATTCTTAGGGGTCGCTTCGCGCAAATTCGCTCAAAACTCAATCAAATTTGGAGTACTAAGTGATCGGGCGTAGGTTTAATGTGCGTGTGTTTTCAATTTTATCTCGGTTAAGCGCCTCGAAACGGGCCGAGAGGCGCGCTTGATTTTAAATTTAATTCAAATTTAGCCCAAAATCTCCCCGACGAAAAATAGCGCCGACATAGCAAACGTGCAGAGCGCGACGACCTTGAGCTGCCCGTCGAAGTGGCAGCACTCCCACACGCGCGAGACGAAAAAGAGATGCCGAAGTAGCGGCGCGAAGCTCAGCGCGTAGAGCAATCTCACGCCCGAGCCGCCGCGCAAAAGCGAGTAGCAAAGCATCAATCCCGCTCCGCCCGCGATCAGCGCGTAGTGGTAACGTTTGGCTGCGCGCAGTCCGATACGAACGGGGATCGTGCGCTTGCCCTTGAGCGCGTCGTTTTGGATGTCGCGCATGTTGTTTAGATTTAGCACGGCGGTGCTTAGCATCCCGCACGCGCACGCAGGCAGCAGTAGCGCCGCATCAAGCGAGCGGGCATATAAAAAATACGAGCCCAGTACGCTCAAAAGCCCAAAAAACAAAAACACGAAAACGTCGCCAAGCCCCTTATAGCCGTATGCGCCGGCGCCCACGGTGTAGCGGATCGCGGCGTATATCGACGCGCCGCCAAGCGTCAAAAATAGAGCCACGAGATAAAACCGCTCGCCGAATGCCAAAACGCTTAGCGCGAGGCTAGAAAATGCCGCAAGTAGCGCCGTAGCGACGATGACGCGCTTCATCTGCTCCGCGCTCATCTGTCCCGTTTGTATCGCGCGACGTGGTCCCAGCCTGCCCTCGTCGTCGGTGCCCTTTACCGCGTCGCCGTAGTCGTTAGCGTAGTCGCTTAGCACCTGAAACAGCAGCGTCGTAAGCAGCGCCAGCGCGAAAATATCCGCTCTAAATACGCCCGCACCGTATGCCGCGCCGCTGCCGAGCAGTACGCCCGAGACGCTAAGCGGCAGCGATCTAAGGCGCGCGGATGCATAGAGAGCTTTTGCGGTTATCATTTTTTGCCTTTTTAAATTTATACGCCGAATTTGCGGCGAACTCAACTTAAAATTTAGCGGAAAAACGCCAAAAATATCATAAATTTAGACTATTCGTAGAGTAAATTTTATTTAAATTCGCCTTTTTAATATAAATAGCGGTAAAATAGAGCCAAAAATTTTAGGAATTGTGATGAAAAAAGTTCTTACCGTTCAAGATATATCCTGCGTGGGCAAGGTTTCGCTGACCGTCGCCTTGCCGATACTAAGCGCGATGGGGATCAGTACGAGCGTGATCCCTACGGCGGTTTTATCAATGCATACGGGCTTTTCGGGCTACACCTTTTGCGATCTAAGCTCTCAAATACGCGCGATCATGGCGCATTGGAAAGACCGCGGAGTGGTATTTGACGGCATCTACACGGGCTTTTTGGGCTCGGCAGCGCAGATCGAGATTATGGGCGAGCTATTTGCGAGCTTCGGCGGCGCGGGCAAAACTATTTTGGTAGATCCTTGCATGGGCGATAACGGCGTATTTTATCCTGGCTTTAACGAGGATTTTGCCCGTATGATGGCGCTTCTGTGCGCTCAGGCCGACGTCATCACGCCCAATATCACCGAGGCCTGCGCGATTACAGGCGTGCCGTACCGAGAGGATGCGGATAGGGATTTCATCATGGATCTGCTTGCAAGGCTTCGAGAGCTGGGCGCTAGACAGGTTATTTTAAAGGGTATCGGCTACATCGCCGATCAGTGCGGGGTTTTCAGCTACGATGCGCGCACGGGCAGAACGAACGAGTATTTTCACGAGCTGCTGCCGGTTAAATTTAACGGCACCGGCGATATTTTCGCAGCCGTAGCCTTCGGCGCAATAATGCGCGGCAAGTCGCTGGAAACGGCGGTTCGCATCGCTGCAGATTTCGTCGTCAGCACGATCAAAGAGACGATGAGCGACGAGGAGCGTAAGGACTACGAGGGGGTAGATTTCGAAGCGATAATCCCTGAGCTGGTGAGGAAAATCTAAGTTCTAGACGGATTTGGAACTCGCCGCGCGGACAGAGGATTTGTGGTAGAGCTTTAAAATTTTACCGCAAAAGGAAATTCTTAAATTTTATCTGCGGCGTGAAATTTTAAAATTTCAAAATTTATGTGTCGTGCGGCATGGAATTCTATAGGCGATGTGGAATTTTAGAATTCATGCATTGCGCGGGCTTATAATTTTATCTCCTGTATAGAATTTTAAAATTTGCACCGAAGTAAAGATGCGAAATTTATCACTAGCGCTGAATTCTAAACGCAAGGCTACAGCGAATTTATCTGCTTGTGAGCTGAGCTGCATTTTGAAATTTCGTACAAAATCTGCTTAAAATTTTATTCCTGCGAGTCGTGCGCTATGCACTTATAAAATAATCTCAAAATTTATGAGTAAAATTTAGATTAAAATCCGTATTTAAATTCCGATTAAAAATCCTGTGAAAATACTATATTTATTTAAAATTTTAACGGCACTAAATTGCAATATCTGATAGCGAAAAATGAGATGATACGGAAAATTTTATGAGATACCAAGCAATCAAGACGGCTACACTATAGCGGTTACTATAAGCGGCAGCGATACGGATAAGATAAATACTTACACAGAAAAAGAGGGATTGTAATAGCAAAGACGATTGGAATTTGAATGTGTAAAAAAGCACTTAATTAAATTTTTCGAAGCATTTAGTTGAGATTATATGATTTTAAAATTTAAATTAAGAAGGACGGCATAGTCGTGAAATTTAAATATGAGCGTCGGCGCAAAATAGCCGCGGATCGGCTAGATCTATTAAAACCGCCGTATACGTATAAAGGGTAAATTTAAAATCTAAGCTTTGCCGAATTTTAAATTTACCCGATTTGCCTCGCTATGAAATTTATTCGCCCAGGAAGTATTTCAGATCCGCCTGCGCGTCGCCGCTGATTAGGCGAAGTCCGAAATTTTGCACCAAAAAGCCCAAAATTTCGTCGTTGAAAAACTCAGGCACGGTTGGTCCCACGTTGATATTCTTAACGCCTAGGCTAAACAGCGCAAGCAGAATGATGACCGCCTTTTGCTCCATCCACATCAGAACGATCGAGACCGGCAGATCGTTTACCGCGATGCCCGTAGCCTCGCTAAGCGCCAGAGCGATCTTGACCGCGCCGTTGCTGTCGTTGCACTGACCTAGATCGATGTAGCGCGGAAGCTCGGTACCGGGCACGGTTCCAAAATCCACGTCATTGAAGCGGAATTTGCCGCAGCTGGAGGTCAAAATCACGCAGTCCTTAGGCAGGCTAAGCGCTAGCTCGCGGTAATACTCGCGTCCCTTGCCGGGTGCGTCACAGCCTGCGATGACGAAAAAGCGGCGGATTTTGCCAGATTTGATCGCGTCTAAAATTTGCGGCGCGAGGCTTAAAATCGTCTTGTAGTGTCCGCCCGTCACCAAGCTCTCGTCGCTGTCCATGCTCACGTCGCCGCACGCAAGCGCGCACTCGATGAGCGGCGTAAAATCGTCGTTTTGGATATGTTTGATCCCGTCTGTGCCAGCGATAGAGTAGCCGAACAGCCTGTCTGCGTAGCTACAGGACGAGCGAAGCGGCACGATGCAGTTCGTGGTCATCAAAATCGCGCCTTTAAATTCGTTGAAAAGCTTGGTCTGATCGAACCACGCCTTGCCGACGTTGCCCTTTAGGTGCGGATACTTGCGAAGCTGCGGATAGCCGTGCGCAGGAAGCATCTCGGAGTGGGTGTAGATATTGATGCCCTTGCCCTCGGTCGCTTTTAGCAGCGCCTCAAGAGCATGCAGGTTGTGTCCGCTAACCAAAATCGCTTTGCCTTCGACCTTGTTTTGACTAACTTTAACCGGGGTCGGTACGCCGAATTTTGCGGTATGCGCCTCGCTTAAGATATCCATAATCTGCACGCCCGCGCTTCCGACAGCCATCAGCTGCGCGATATGCTCGTCAAAGTTAAAATTTGAGTTCGTCAGCGTAAAATACAGCGTGTCCGCCATAACGGTATCGACCGCGCTAGTATCGGCGCCGAGCTCGTGCGCGTGGTGGCGGTAGGCGCTAAGGCCTTTAAGTCCGAAAACCATAGTGTCCTGAAGTAACGCCAGCGTCGAGGTTTTGCCGCAGGTGCCTTTGTCTTGGCCCTTTGCGCCGCAGCCCTCGGGCGCGCTCATTTGGCACTGATGACAGAACATCTCTAGATTGTCGCTCATAGAAAATCCTTTGTAAAAAAATTTAGTTGGTAATTTTAAGATTTTATTTAGGCAAAAAAATTGATTATAATCAATAAATGGCTAAATTTTATCAAAGTTGCTTCTAAAATGAGAACGATTTGAAATTTAAATCTATGCGGCGTGCGGTGCGAATAGCGCAACGAGCGTGCTGCTGTGAAGCAAACGCCTGCGGCTGGGCACTATCACGAAATAAGCGCTTAAGACCAAACCGCTGTCGAGCACGCGATTTCGCGACGAGACGTTCTCCTCTAGTCAAGTGTCTTGAGTTAAATCGTATCTAAGCCAACCTAAACGCGGCTCCGCATTATATCCTAGCACTTAATCGGAACCTGCGATATGGGTTTAAATATAAGTAAATTATT
>NZ_CALIMY010000111.1 GCF_938045205.1 uncultured Campylobacter sp. | reverse complement strand
AAGCCCTCTAAGCGCTTCATCTGCGGCGGCTATCCCTTTTGCGGCGGCTTCCGTGCTTAAATTTTCATTTTTGCCTAGGTTCCATACATTGCCCGTCTTTTGAAGCTCTACGCCTAAATTTGCTAAGCTTGAGCGAAAATCATTGGTATTTTGCGTCGCTTTAAGCATATAGGAAGGCAGGTCAAATTTAAGATTTGCGGGGATATAAAATATGTTATTGAAAGCCTCGGCGAGTTCCCCGAGCCCCTTTGCCGCGGTAGAGAAAACTCCCGTGTCCTTTTCTCCAGCGAGCCAGTCGGGCATAGCTATATCGCTTAAAGCGGAGGCTACTTTAATGAGCGAGCCTATAGAGTTTGCAAGCAGCGCCGCAGCATTAGCGGCAGCCTCGAAGGTATCTTTGTTGAAAATACCGCTTGCGATCTCATTTATGCCCTCGCCAAAATTCGCCAAAGCCTGCTTAAGCGTCGTATCGTTTGAGAGATACTCATTTATTTCTGCAAACGAGTTTTTAAGCCCCTCAAATAGCGGCCTCGTAGCCTCTCCTTGCAGCTCCGCCATAGCTGCCTTGTACGAGCTTACTAGGGCTTCAAATTTCGGAGCGCTAAAGGAGGCTTGTTCGCCGAAAATTTTAAGCTTTTCGTTCATCACATCGAAAAACGAGCCGTTTTCTATCGCACTTTTTAGGCTTTCGGTCTGCAACCCCAAGGACTTCAAAAATCGCCCGAAGTCCGTATTTGTTTGAATTATGCCTGCGCCCACGCTATCTAGCGTCGCTTTTAGCGAGCTTACATCCGCGCCCGAGCTTTGGGCTGCGTATGAGATATTGCGAAACAGCGCGAGAGCCTTTTCTAGGCTCATATTTGAGCTAGCGGTAGAGGTTTCAATTCCCAACGGGATGGAATTCTACAATTCAACACGGGCGATAACACGGTGCAAGTCGAGCGTTTCAATTCCCAACGGGATGGAATTCTACTATGCGCCGATCCTATCATGGCGCAAAATACCAAGTTTCAATTCCCAAGGGATAGATTACCCACCAAATCTACTTAGCTAAGGCGTGAGATTTACCTCGCCAAATTTACTCTGTCGAAGCGCGGAATTTACCCTGCAGGATAAATTCCGCCCGATTTTACTTCACTCTCTTTATCTCGATCTCGTCGTCATGCGCGCCGATTTCGATCCGATCGCCCGTTTTGATCTCGTCGCTTAGGATCATATCGGCGATCTTATCCTCCACTAGATCGTAAAGCGCCCTGCGCAGCGGCCTTGCGCCGTATTCGATATCAAAGCCCGCCGAGGCGATGAGCTTTTTGGCATTTTCGCTTAGGCTTGCGTTAATGCCGCGATTTGCTAGCGTTTTTTGTAGGCTCTTAAACATAATGCCCACGATTTTTATAAGATCGTCCTCGCTTAGGGCGTTGAAGATCACGATATCGTCCAGGCGGTTGATAAATTCGGGCTTGAAATAATTCTTCAGCTCGCTCTTTACCGCCTCCTCTCGCTCGGCAAGCGCGATCTCGCGCGGCTTATCCGCATTTTTGGCGTCAAGCTCCATAATCTTAGCCGAGCCGATATTGCTCGTTAGGATGATGATTGTGTTTTTAAAATCAACCGTAACGCCCTTGTTATCGGTCGCGCGTCCGTCGTCTAAAATTCCAAGCAGGATGTTAAAAACGTCCTTGTGCGCCTTTTCGATCTCGTCAAAAAGCAGCACGGAGTAGGGCTTTCTGCGCACCGCTTCGGTAAGCTGTCCGCCCTCATCATAGCCCACGTATCCCGGAGGCGCGCCGAGCAGGCGGCTGACGCTGTGTTTTTCCATATACTCGCTCATATCAAATCGGATCATCGCCCGCTCATCGTCGAATAAAAACCTCGCTAAACTCTTTGCGCTCTCGGTCTTGCCGACGCCGGTAGGGCCTAAAAACAAAAAGCTTCCGATCGGGCGGTTTTCGTTCACGAGACCGGCTTTGTTGCGCTTGACGGCGCGAGCGATGGCGTGCAGCGCCTCGTCCTGCCCCACGACACTTTCTTTTAAATGCTCCTCGATGTGGAGGAATTTCTCCTTTTCGGAGGAGAGCATTTTGCTTACTGAGATGCCCGTCCATTTACTTAAAATTTCAGCCACGCTCTCCTCGTCCACGCGGTTTCGCAAAAGTACGCCGTTTTCTTTCATCGTATCCCACTTCGCCTCAAGCTCCTTAACCTTTGCCTGCGCGGCGGGGATCTTGCCGTATTCGATCTCGGCAGCCTTGCTAAGATCGCCGTTGCGTCTTGCTAGGCTAGCTTCGTTTTTGAGGCTGTCGATTGCCTTTTTCTCCTCGCTGATGCCGCCAAATACGGACTTTTCGTTTTCAAATTTAGCCTGAAGCGCGTTTTTCTGCTCGGTTAAATTTTCGATCTCTTTGTCGATTTGCGCGAGCCGCTCGTCATTTTTGCCGTCATCCTCCATCTTAAGGGCTTCCTTTTCGACCTGAAGCGTGAGGATGTCGCGCTTGGCCTTGGCAAGCTCGTTGGGCTCGCTTTCGATCTGCATTTTAAGCTCTGCCGCCGCTTCGTCAATGAGATCGATCGCCTTATCCGGCAGAAATCTATCGCTGATGTAGCGGTCGCTTAGCCTTGCAGCCGCCACAAGCGCGCTATCGGTGATGGTGACGTTGTGATGCACCTCTAGCCGCTCCTTTATGCCGCGCAGGATCGCCGTAGCCTCGCTCACGCTAGGCTCCGCGACCGTTACGGGCTGGAAGCGGCGCTGAAGCGCGGCGTCTTTTTCAAAATACTTTCTATACTCTTTCAGCGTCGTAGCGCCGATCGCGTGCAGCTCGCCGCGCGCAAGGGCGGGCTTTAGGATGTTTGCGGCATCCATCGAGCCTTCGCTTGCGCCCGCGCCTACGATGGTGTGAATTTCATCGATGAAAAGCACGACGTTTGCGGCTTTTACGACCTCGTTTATGACGGCTTTGAGTCTATCTTCAAACTCGCCGCGGTACTTTGCGCCCGCGATCAGCGCACTCATATCAAGCGCGATGACGCGTTTGTTTTGCAGGCTGAGCGGTACCTCTTTTTTGGCGATCAGTTGTGCAAGACCCTCGACGACCGCGGTTTTTCCAACGCCCGGCTCGCCGAGTAGGATGGGGTTGTTTTTCGTCTTGCGGATTAAAATTTGCATCATTCGCGAAATAACCTCGTCGCGACCGATTACCGGATCAAGCTCGCCCGCGATTGCCTTGGCGGTGAGATCGACGCCGAATTTACTAAGCGCTTCAAGCGTCTCGTCGGCGGTTTGCGAATCGATGCTTTTACCGCCGCGAAGCGCCTCTAGCTCCTTTTTGATCTCGCTAAGATCTGCAAATTTAGATAGAATTTTCTTTAGCGGATCGGCGTTTAAATTTGCGATCAGCCAGGTATCTACGGCGATAAATTTATCGCCCGAGCTTGTCATCAGTCCTTTTGCGAGCTCTAGTGAGTTCATCAGCTCGCGCGAGATTCGCACGTTTTCCTTCGTGACGTTTGAGCTCGTAGGCAAATTTGAAATTTCGCTTTTGATCTCAAGTTCGACCGCGGTCTTTTCGATGCTAAATTTATTAAAAATTTGATTTAGCACAGAGCCGCTGTCGGCTACCAAAGCCCAGAGCATGTGCAATACGCCCACTTCGCTATTTTTGGAATGGATCGCCAAAGAAACGCTGCTTTCGAGCAAAGAGCGCATTTTATCGGTTAAAATTTCAATAGTTTCGTTCATAAATTTTCTCCTAAAGTTGAAGTTGGTTGCATTATATAACTTTAGTGTCTTTATGTCAAGGTTTTTTAGTGAGATTTTAAAATTTTCGACTTAAATTTATCCGTAAACGCGTAAATTTCGTATGAAATTTACCTTATTTTTAGCCAATTTTCTATAAAATTCACTCCATTTTACTTTCAAGGATAAACTTTGCGACAAAAACACCTCTTCTTCGGCTTGGGATTCATATTTTCTCTATTTTTAGGCGTCAGTTTTTTTACCGGAAATTTACAAGCCAGAGAGATCAATGCGACCAAGAAGCCAGACAGCGAAAAAACGCGTCTGGAGGCGCTAGCTAAGCTTACCAAGACGCTTGCGATCGTCGAGAATAACTATGTCGATGAGATGAGCTTTTCGGAGCTTGTGGATAAGACGATCTCGGGGCTTATGAATAACCTCGACGCGCACTCAAGCTATATGGACGAAAAGGCGTTTAACGACACGAAAGTCCAGACCGAGGGCGAGTTCGGTGGGCTTGGAATTCAAGTGGGTATGAAAGACGGCGCTCTAACCGTCATCTCGCCTATCGAGGGCACTCCTGCCGACAAGAAAGGCATTCAGGCCAACGACGTGATATTGCGTATCGACGGCAATGCGACCTTCGGCATTACGATCGACGATGCGGTCTCGAAGATGCGCGGCAAGCCGAAAACCAAAATCACTCTAACGATTGTACGCAAAGGCGTTAGCAAGCCTTTCGACGTCGAGATCATACGCGACATAATCAAAGTGGAATCGGTTTATGCCAAGATGATCGAGGATGATAAAATTTTATATCTGCGCGTTACGAATTTCGATCAGTACGTAGTTTCAGACGCGAGCAAATTTATAAAAGAGCACAGAGACGCCAAGGGTATTATTTTGGATCTGCGAAACAACCCGGGCGGGCTTTTGGATCAAGCGATCGGACTTGTGAATTTATTCGTCGGCAAAGGTCTTATTGTCTCTCAAAAAGGGCGCGCGAAAAACGAAACTGAAGCGCATAACGCCGATCCTAAAAAGAAGATCACCGATCTGCCGCTCGTGGTTTTGGTTAATGGCGGCAGCGCAAGCGCAAGCGAGATCGTAAGCGGCTCGCTTCAGGATCTAAAGCGCGCTGTGTTGGTCGGTGAAAAAACTTTTGGCAAGGGAAGCGTGCAGGTGATCCTCCCGATCGAGGATAAAGAAGCCTTGCGACTAACCATAGCGCGTTACTATCTATCAAGCGGCCGCACTATCCAAGCGGTGGGCGTGACGCCTGATCTCATAGTGGCGCCGGGTAAGGTGCCGAGCCGTGACGAGGATGAATTCTCGTTAAAAGAAGCTGATCTTAAAAAGCACCTAAAAAGCGAGCTTGCTAAGGTTGAGACCGATAAAAAAGAGAAAAAAGACGAGCAGAAAAAGGATGAGAAAAATTTCATAACAGCAGAGCAGATTAATAATGATATCCAGTTAAAAACCGCAATAGACGCGATAAAAATTCTAAACATCAAGTAAGGAGAGTGTGATGCAAGCTACCAAAAAAGAGCTTATCTACGAAGGCAAGGGCAAAAAGATGTGGTCGGTTAACGAAAGTGACGACCTTTTAATCTCGGAATTTAAAGATTCGCTGACGGCGTTTAACGGCGTCAAAAAAGCCGAAGAGAGCGGCAAAGGCGCGCTGAATTGCAAAATTTCGACGCTGATTTTTGATCTGCTTAAAAAGCACGGCATCGCCACCGCGCTTGTTGAGACGATCAGTCCGACCGAGCAGCTCGTAAAAAAATGCAAGATTTTCCCTCTTGAGATCATCGCTCGCAATATTGCCACCGGCTCGCTTACAAAGCGCCTAGGCATCAAAGAGGGCACGAAGCTTCCGTTTGCTCTGGTAGAGTTTTGCTACAAAGACGACGAGCTGGGCGATCCGATCCTAAACGACGAGCATTGCTTGCTGCTTGGCGCCGTAAAGAGCCAAAGCGAGCTTGACGAGCTCAAAAAGATCGCACGCAAGATCAATGAAATCTTGATTAAATTTTTCGACGAGCGAAATTTGAAGCTCGTGGATTTCAAAATCGAGCTTGGCAGGGATAAGGACGGCAATATTCTACTTGCAGACGAGATCAGCCCCGATAGCTGCCGCTTTTGGGATAAACAGACCGACAAAAAGCTCGATAAGGACGTATTTAGACAGGATCTCGGTAGCGTAAAAGTGGCCTACGAAGAGGTCTTGCGTAGAATTTTAGGATAAGCGATGAAGGTGGTCGTAAACGTAAGGCTTAAGCAGGGCGTGCTCGATCCGCAGGGCAAGGCGGTTTTGCACGCCCTTGCTGCGCTTGGATTTAGCGGCGTGCGAGATGTGCGCGTAGCCAAACAGATCGTACTTGAGCTAGATGGCGAGGATAGGGATAAAATTTACGCCGACGTCGCTAGAATGTGCGATGAAATTTTGGCAAACACCATCATCGAAGACTACGAGATCGTGATATGAAGGTAGCGATCGTCAATTTCCCAGGCACCAACTGCGAGCGCGACAGCAAATACGCCTTTGATAAGCTTGGTTGCGAAACGCAGATAATCTGGCATAAAGAAATCGACATAAATGCCGATCTGATCGTGCTTCCCGGCGGCTTTAGCCACGGAGATTATCTGCGGACGGCTGCTATTGCCAAATTTAGCCCGGTGATGAAGGCGGTTCTCGCTCATGCTGCGCGCGGCGGCTATATTTTGGGCATCTGCAACGGCTTTCAGATGCTTTTGGAGCTAGGCTTGCTCGCAGGCGCGATGAATAAAAATATAAATTTAAGCTTTATCTCAAAATTTCACAATTTGCGCGTCGTTTCAAACGACAATAAATTTCTGCACTGTTGCGACAAGGGCGAAATTTTAAATATCCCGATCGCGCATGGCGAGGGAAACTATTATGCGCCTGCGGATACGTTAAAGTCGCTATACGACGAGGATTGCGTGCTGCTAAAATATTGCGACGAAAACGGCGCGGATCTAAATCCGAACGGCTCAGTGGACGCAATTGCCGGGATTTGCGATAAAAACAAAAAGATTTTCGGCCTGATGCCGCATCCTGAGCGCGCGATAGAGCCTATTTTGGGCGGCACGGACGGAGAGAAAATGCTAAAAGGCTTAATTTGCTAAAAAGAATTCTTGCTATTTTAGGTGTCTGCACGCTTGCGTTTGCTGCGCCGGAGATTGAGATCGATTCGCTTGATGATCTAAGTAAATATGCGCCGAAAAAAGCTGAGGATAAGCCCGACGAGCCGCAGACGCGCGATAATTCCAAGGTGATGCTGAAGTATAATAAAAAAGAGGTTATGTCGATGGATAATCTAAGCATCGATGATCTTAAGGCTTTGGCGCCTACTAACGAAGTCGATCTTGATGTATCCGACGATAAGGTCTATCAGGACATTAAGCCCAAGGAGCTTACGCTAAAAGCCAGCGGGATACCTAGGAAGGTGTATTGCAATCAAATTTTTAAGATTGATTTCGCCGTGTATTTGGGGCAGAAAATCACCGTTAAGCCAAAGCTAGAGATCAGCCGCACCAATGGCATGAAGTGGCTTAATGCCGACAATCTTACGTGGATTGAGGGCGACGAGATGTTTGAGACGACGCTGTGGTTTGCAGCAAGCGATAAGAGCGATAAGATAAATGAGCTCGTTTTGACCTTGCAGCGCAATGGAGAATTCTTTGAAAAAAGCTCTATCAAACCTGATAATCCGGAATTTATGAAGCTTGATACGAAGCCTAATTTTTCGCATATCGTAGCCGACGAGCTGAAACTTAAAAACTACAAAACTACAAAATTTGACGACGCATCGAATTTACTCACGCTCGATCTTGGTATCCGAAACGGCGCAATCAGCGCTTTTAGTATCGATAATCCAGCCATTATTAAGCAGGGTGTGGACTCCGTACGCGGCGCATACGCAAGTCAGAGCGGATATTATTTCGCCGTCGTGGATAAAAATATCACAAATTTAGACTTCAGCTACTTCAATCTCCAGACGAAAAAATTTGAAAATTTCGGGCTTGAGCTCAACCCACGCGCCGAAGATCTTAGCACACAGATCGGACTAAATCCGAAAGAGAGTAAATTCGAAGCCTACAAGCAG
>NZ_CALIMY010000110.1 GCF_938045205.1 uncultured Campylobacter sp. | reverse complement strand
TATTTTTAAGTCCGATTTGCGCTAGCTGCTTGGTTATATTGCCGTCTTCTTGTCCGCGTATGCGCATGCCTAGCATAAAGCGCTGGTAGGTAAAATACTCCGCATCTCTTATTTGCCTTTTTGATTCGATAAAAAATGCCAAATTTACTGTAATAAGCGCAGCAAAAAAGAAAAAAGATATGAGTTTGATGATAGATATATTACGCATTAATAAATTTATACCCTATACCGCGCACGGGATGGATGAAGTGTGGATTTTTAGGGTCGTCTCCTATCTTTTGGCGCAAGCGCCCTATGGCTACGTCGATACTTTTTAGCCCACTTTGAAATTTGGCCTGACCTAAATTTAACAAAATATCCTCTCTTGATACGACTATCCCCTCTTTTTCATAAAGGTAGATAAAGATGTCAAATTCCGCTTTCGTTAGCGCTATCTCCTCTTTGTTTTTTATGACGATACGCCTTTGTTTATCGACGCAAAAGGTTTTGGAGTCGTTGCTGGTTTGTATCCCTCGACGGAGTATCGCCCTTAGCCTAAATGCAAGCTCTATTGGCTCATAGGGCTTTGCCATGTAGTCGTCCGCCCCAAGCTCAAAGCTCTTTATCTTATCTAGCGTTTCGCTGCGAGCCGATGAGATGATGATAGGTAGAGACGGGTAGCTATGTCTTACCTGCTTGCACACCTCAAGGCCGTCCATATCAGGCAAGCCAAGGTCAAGCACCAATGCGTCAAAAGTATTTTTTGCGTCTAGAATTTTAAGTCCTTCAACCGGATTTGTGACTATGGTTACGCCAATCTCACTTTTTGCCAATGCAAATTTTAAAAGCTCGGCCAGTTCAAGATCGTCTTCTATAAGTAAAATTTCTATCATAGTAGAGATTATATCAAATTTAAAATTTAAAACTAAAAAATATTTTTTAGTTAATGTTACCAAAATCTTACCGTTTTTCGTGAGCCTGCGTGTTATAATTGTGCTTATTGATCCAAGGGAGATGCCATAAAATACAGTGGCTTTGTGTTTTAAAAGAGCGTGGTTATTCTAGACATATCACCAAATGGCAAAACTAAAAAGACAAAATTTACATAGCGCGGCATGATCGCAAATGATGATGCGATAAGCCAAGCTTAAAAAGACGGCATTATTAAATGCCTAAAAAAGAAATTTAAGGAGTTTGGAGTGAAAACATCTTTTTTAACCACAAGCAAGAGTAAATTTGCTCTTAGTTTGGCTGCGTTTATGGCTATGGCTACCTGTACAAGCGCAAGTGAGAGCTTGGAAGAGGCTTTGCAGGCAAGCACTATGGGTGCGACCGTATTTTCATACTACGATATGGACTCGACAGAGTACTTTCCACCAGCTAGCAGAACAAATAAAATTCGTGAGCACATCGGTGGTTTAGGTGCTGAGCTTAGGTTCTTAACTGGCTCTTACTATGGCTTTAGGCTTGGTCTTACGGCTCAGGGTTTGGTAAATTTCGGTCCGTCAAAGGCCGCAAAAGAGTATTTTGCCTATGACTGGAATAGCGAAGGCATAGCTCTTTCAGAGGCCTACTTAGGATATGAAAATGACTACATCGACTTTAAACTAGGCCGCCAGTACTACAACTCAAAATACACAGGCCTCGTGCCGCCGCTTGTGGCTACAAACACGGACGTGGGCTACAAAGAGGCATTTGAGGGCGTGAGCGCTAGGATAAAGCTTGATAGTATAAATACCGTTATCGGCCTAGCTGACTTTTGGAAATTTGCCGGCAGATCAAGCGCCGTAACGGGCGGCGATCATGGTGCGCCAAGATTTAAAGACAGAGTTGTCATCGGCGGCTTTGGGCCTTGCGCTTACAAATTTGACAACATCTTTAATTCGTTTGCAACATATAGCGGCATCCCAGGCGTCTCGCTCACGGCCGGTTATGCAAATGTATCTGGTCTTGAATACGATGACGCGGCCAACTCAAAAGGCGATATAAATTTCTACTTCGCAGCTGCTGGCTACAAAACGCCTACGCTTTTTGAAAACGCGGTAGTTGGAATAGACTTTATGTATAAAGGCTCAAGAACAAACGGTACTTTAAAAGAGAATTTCGACTTTAACGGCAACTACTATGCAGGCATGATAGGACTTTATAACGCTTACGGCGCTGATTTTAGATACGCATACTCGACCGTTAGCAAAAACCAGATGTCGCTTCAAGGCATAGGAAACGACGTTGGCTCATTTACGGCCACTCCGATCTATGGTCCGTTTTTATTTATGAATTTTGCTGGTATGAATTTACATAAATTTAGCGCAGGCTATGACTTTAGCAACGTAGGCGTCGACGGTCTTAGGGTGGACGCTGACTACTGGTATGGCAAGCAGCATAACGGCAGCAACGTCAGGTCAGGCGACTTGCACGGTCAAGCGCCAGGAACTAGGATAGATGTAGAGGGCTGGGACGTGCAGGTTTCTTACAAAGTCCCTGCAGTAAAAGGCTTAAAGCTATCTGCTATCTACGAAACTATGGATAGAAAGCTAAAATATACAAACGGTGGCTCTGACGGCAAAACGACGGATGAAGAGCTTTGGTTAAGAGCGTCTTATGACTTTGACATATTAAAATAAAACTTGAAACAAGGAGTATAAAATGGTAGAAAAAAATGAACTATCACGCCGCTCGTTTTTAAAACGTAGCGGAGCGCTCACGCTTGGCTCGGTTGTGGCTGGATCTGCGCTACTAACAGGCTGTGATAACCCGAACAATCACCTCATCCATCCAAAAAAGGAAGTTGCAAAAGCCCCTGAAGTGCCAAAATGGCTGGGCGCTGAGCCGCAAATTTCAGACAAAGATATCAAAGAGACGCTTGAAACCGATGTACTTATCATAGGTGCCGGCGTTTCGGGACTCCACGCTGCGCGCGCTGCAACTGAAAAAGGTGCAAGGGTTATCGTCCTAGAAAAAGCCGGTCGCTTTCAAGTTAGAAGCGGTCAGTACGGCACTCTAGGCAATAAATTTCAAAGAGAGCTTGGTATCAAATATGACAAGAATGCAGCTATAAATGAGCATTTAAAACAGATGGGATACCGCGCCGATCAGCGCGTATGGAACTACTGGGCAGATCACAGCGGCGAGGACTTTGACTGGATGATAGAGCTTGCTCCTGCGGTGCATTTTATGAAAGAGACCGATACGCAGCTTGATAGAAGTAAGATAAATTTGATGCTTATGCACTATCCACTCCCGGCCGGATACGACCCAAGTAAGGAAAACAGCCCAAGCTATCCAACCGTTATGACATTTTTGCCTAGCCAAGAGCCGATGATGGAGCTAGTTTATGAAAAGTCTATAAAACAAGGCGCAAAATATATCTTCAAAACTCGCGCACAAAAGCTACTTCGCGACAAAACAACTGGCAAAATGCAAGGAGCGATCGCGCAAAATATGTCTGATGGCTCATATATCAAGATAAATGCCAAATCAGTAATCTTAGCCACGGGAGACTATATGAATGATCCTGAGATGGTAAAAACATTTGTGCCGTGGGTGGCAAATTTCTTCTGTCCGTTTCCAAACAGAGACTACAAAAACAATCCGACAAACACGGGAGACGGGCATAAGCTTGGCTCATGGATAGGCGCAAAGCTAGAAGACGGACCGCACGCACCAGTCGCTCACACGCTTGGCGGACCGCTTGGCGTTGATGCGTTTTTACTAACAAATGCAAAGGGAGAACGCTTTACAAATGAAGATCTAAGCGGTCAGCAAGTCACTCAGCCGCTCTCTCGCCAACCAGGAGGCTTTGGCTGGCAGGTATTTGACTCTAAATTTCCAGAGCAAGTCGGCCTCATGGGCGTATCACACGGCAGTGTAAACCACTGTGTAGAAGATAATCCAAAGCTTCCATCTGACTGCCAGTGGGCGATAGGCAAAACATCGTATATATCGGTAAAAGATATTGAAGAGATGCCTGATGTATTTAAAGCAAACAGCATAGAAGAACTTGCCGGTATGCTATACCCTAATAATCAAAAGGCACAAACGCAGTTTTTAGTAACTATAAAACGCTACAACGAGCTATGCGACAAAGGTTACGATGATGACTTTGGTAAGACCTCAAAGAGGATGTTTCCAGTACGTCACGCGCCGTTTTATGCCGGCAAGATGGGCGTGGGCGCTAGCCTGGTCGTCATGGGGGGCTTTACTGTTGAGCCAAGTACTGCAAATGTACTAGATACTGACTATAACGAAATTTCAGGACTTTATGCCTGCGGTAATGTTATGGGCGGGCGCTTTTTAGGCGATTATCCGGTAGTTTTAGCCGGCACTAGCCACGGAACATGCCTATGCTATGGACGCTTAGCAGGCTATCAGGCTGCGGCAAACGCAAAAGGAGTAATGGCATGAGCAAGAGAAGAAAATATACGATAATAGGACTAATAGTAGCTGCTGTCATAGGTTTTATAGCGTTTCACCAGGTACAAGCAGCTAGCCACAAGGCTGAATTTTGTATCTTGTGTCACAACATGCAGCCAGAGTACGACTCCTATACAAAAGGAAATTTGCTAGCTAAAAAGCATAACGACGCAAATGTAACATGCCACGACTGTCATACACCAACCATAGGTGAGCAACTAAACGAGGTCAGGATGTATGCGATGGGCGATTTTGAGATGCCAACAAAACAAAGAGGATTTACAAACGAGCAGTGCACCAGCTGTCATAAGATAGACGATATCAGGAAAAAGACTACGCACTATGGTTTGTCTAACCCGCATAATGGTGTCCATAATAGAGACAATGAAATGCTTCAGTGCCAATCATGTCACGCAGTGCATCATCCGCAAAAGCTAAATACTTGTATGTCTTGCCACCCGATAGACTGGAAAGTAGATAGTAGCTGGAAGATGTATCCGCCTAGCGAAAAATAATCTTTAATCCGCCTCGCTCGGGGCGGATTTATCTCCTCTGTAAATATAAATAGCTCAAGATAAGTTAAGCGGATTTTCTCTTATCAATTTTAGCAAAAAGCAATGGATCTCTCTTTTATATCTGTAGTTTAGTAGCTCAAATTTAAAACAATTTAGATATTTAATGCCGTCTATATATCGTTCGACTATTTCTTCAAAAATAGTAGGTATTTCTTCTTCTCGTATAACGTCTTTTAATATGAATATGTTGTTTATTCCTGAGGTGTCAATACTAAAACCTAATTCTTGAATGTTGTTGTCGGCCGCGTCCTTTAATTTATGCTGTTCGAGAAATAATTTTGAACCGGGAAGTGAATAAAAAAGAATTTCGGCGACATACCGTATGTAAAAAAAAGTATTTTTTGAGCAATTCTTGACAATGAATCTAAATTTACTATTGGCGTAATTATCAAAACATAGTTTTAGTTCAAACTGAAACATATTTTAAAATATCGTCCAGATTTTTCACTATAAATTTTAAAATTACTTTATTAAGCCTTTTATACTTTAGCATTCTATTCTCGCTTTATCCCAAGCTTATCGCCAAAATTTTGCTTGATGTAGATATGCAAAATATCGATCGCGGCGGGCGTTACGCCGCTGATCTCGCTCGCGGCAAAAAGCGTCGGCGGCGCGAAGCGATTTAGCTTCTGCACGATCTCGTTGCTAAGCCCTCCGATCTTGCTAAAATCGATCTGTGGCGGGATCGCGACGCCAAGCAACCCTTTCATTCTCTCGACCTCGGCGCGCTGCATCGCGATGTAGAAATAATACTTGCACTGCGTTAAAATTTCATCCAAAACTTCATCGCCAAAGCCCTCAAAATGCGGCGCCAGAGCAAGCAGGCCCGCCTTTGAAAAGCCGCTTTTGGCTACGATTTTTTGCAAGCTACAGCTTTGCGAAATGGGCTCTGCGCCGATACTTTGCAGCAGGCTAAGCGTCTGTTTCGAAGGGGTAATCTGCGTTTTTAGTAAAAATTCCATTCCGCTTTCCACATCGAGCTTAAATTTGCTCGCCCTCTCGTAGCTCACCTCGTCTAAAAGCCCGATCTCGCGGCCGTATTCGCTTAGGCGCAGCACGGCGTTGCCCTCGCGCAGCAGCAGGCGAAATTCCGCACGCGAAGTAAACATTCGATAGGGCTCGTTCGTGCCCTTGGTAACCAGATCGTCGATCAAAACGCCGATATACGCCTCATCCCTACGCAAAATCAGAGGCTGCCGCCCGCGCAAATCAAGCACGGCGTTGATGCCCGCCATCAGCCCCTGCGCCGCAGCCTCCTCGTAGCCGGTGGTACCGTTGATCTGGCCTGCTAAAAACAGCCCGCGGATCTTTTTGGTCTCGAGGCTGTGTTTAAGCTCGGTAGGATCAATGAAATCGTACTCGATCGCATAGCCCGGGCGGACGATTTTTGCATTTTCAAAGCCTCTGATCGTGCGCAAAAACGCAATCTGCACGTCGTAAGGAAGGCTCGTAGAAAGGCCGTTTACGTAATACTCCGTAGCCTCGCGCGTCTGCGGCTCGACGAAGACGTGGTGGCGGTCGCGATTTGGAAATTCATAAATTTTAGTCTCGATGCTCGGGCAGTAGCGCGGGCCCGTGCTTGAAATTTGTCCCGTAAACATCGGCGCGCGGGCGAAATTTTCGCGGATGATCTCGTGCGTTCGTTCGTTCGTATAAGCGATGAAGCAAGCAAGCTGCTTCGGCGCAAAATTTTTGCTGCGAAAGCTAAAAGCGCGCGGATCCGCGTCACCGTCTTGGCGCTCAAGCACGCTAAAATCGATCGTCTTAGCATCGATCCTTGGGCAGGTGCCCGTCTTTAGCCGCCCCATTTGCAGCCCCAGACTTCGCAGCGATTCGGCTAGCTCGACGCTCGCCAGCTCGCCCACGCGCCCCGCTTGCAGCTTGTTCTCGCCTACGTGAATTAGCCCGTTTAAAAAGGTGCCGGCGGTGATTATCAGATGCTCGGTCTCATAAACGTTGCCAAGATGGCTCTTTACGCCGCAAACGCGCAGAGCGCCGCCTTGCTCGCGGGTTAAAATTTCGCTCGCGATCTCCTGGCTGACGTCCAGCCCCTGCGTGTTTAGCAGCAAATTTCGCATATAGATGCGGTATTCATCCATATCGATCTGAGCGCGCGAGCCGCGCACGGCGGGGCCCTTGCTCTCGTTTAAAATTCTAAACTGCAGCCCGCATACATCCGCCGCAAGCCCCATCTGACCGCCCAGCGCGTCGATCTCCTTTACCAGATGTCCCTTAGCAAGGCCGCCGATTGCGGGGTTACAGCTCGCAGCGCCGATCTGTTCGGCCAAGATCGTAATTAACAGCGTCTTTGCGCCCATTTTTGCGGCGGCTAAGCTTGCCTCGATACCCGCGTGCCCGCCACCCACAACGATAACGTCGTATTTCATTTTTTGCCTTTAAATTAAAGCCGCAATTTTAGCTAAAATAAAATTTCAAAACGATAAATCGCGTGCAGATGACGCAGACTAGCCGTCCGTAAAAATCGCGGCACAAAATCGGCGGGGGGGGGCGTAAAATTCCGCGCGAAATTTTTAGCGTAAAATTCCTGCATCAAAATTTCACGCGCGGGCTTTGCTTTAAATTTAGCGTTGTATAATTACGCATTTTTATCAAAAAGGATGAATGCTGATAGATAAAGCTTATGTTTGCGCGCTGAAAGATCGCGTGACGGCGGGCTGCGAGATTGTAAAGCAGCAGGCGCTAGAGCTGGCGCAGTGCAAGGATCTGGGCGCGCTTTTTGCGGCGGCGGATGAGATCAGACGCGAGTTTTGCGGCGATAAATTTAATCTCTGCACGATCATAAACGTAAAATCGGGGCGCTGTAGCGAGGACTGCAAATACTGCGCGCAGTCGGCGCATTTTAACACGGGCTGCGAGACTTACGGAATTTTGAGCGAGCGGCAAGTGCTAAGCGCCGCGCTTGCAAACGAAGCCGAGCAGACGCACCGCTTTTCGCTCGTCGCCAGCGGGCGCGGAATTTCTCAAAAAAGCTCCGATCTTAAGGCATACTGCGCGATCTATGAGCGGCTGCGAAGCGAAACGCGGCTGCATCTGTGCGCCTCGCTGGGGATCGCTTCAAAGCCCGCGCTGGCGCTGCTTAAAGCGAGCGGCGTGCAGACCTATCATCATAATCTCGAGACTTCGCGAAAATTTTATCCGCAGATCTGCACGACGCACAGCTACGACGACCGCATCCAAACTATCGAGAATTGCCGCGCTGTAGGGCTTGACGTATGTAGCGGCGGGATTTTTGGGCTGGGCGAGGGCATGGAGGATCGCATCGATATGGCGCTGCAACTGCGAGAGCTGGGCGTCAGCTCCGTGCCGATCAATATCCTGACCCCGATCAAGGGCACTCCGCTGCAAGACGCCGCGCCGCTAGCGCACGATGAAATTTTAAAATCGATCGCGATCTACCGCTTTATCTTGCCGCGCGCGTATCTGCGCTTCGCAGGCGGCAGGCGAAATTTGGGCGAGCACGTGCGCACAGCGCTTGGATGCGGCATCAACTCGGCGCTTACGGGCAATTTCCTAACCACTACCGGCGATAGCATCGCAAGCGATAAGGCGCTTGTAGCGCAGTGCGGATTCGACCTCGCAAAGGGCGCGGATTAGCGTTGGTCGGGAATTAAAGATAAAATTTGAGATGTAATTGTGAAATTAAAATTTTTCTCTGCCTTGATTTTAGTCGTATTGCTTTGCGGTTGCTCGCCGCTCTCGCAGGACGGCAAGGAGGCCTTATTTGCAACAGGCGCGAGCAGATGCGACGTCGCAAGCTCGCTAAATAAGGAGCAGCCAAACCGCTGTGCAAAACGGCAAAAAATCAAAGCCGAAGCCGCGCGGGCAGTGCAAGAGCAAGCGGCATCGCAAGACGCGTTTAATTCATTTAGGGCGAATAGTGCGCAAGCTCAGCAAAGAGCGCAGCAGCAGTATATAGCCACGCAGCAAAGCCTAATGCAACAGCAAACGCAGCAGCAGCTGGGGCAGATGCAGCAGCGACAAAATATGCGAAATTTACAAAACGAGCAGAACTGGAATAGGCTGCGCAATCTGGAAAATATAAGTAGCGGTAGGATTTAGCCGTGAATTTTACAATTTGATCTAAATTTTAATTCGCGCGACTTTCATTCTAGATCAATTAGCCTCGGTAAAAATATGATGAAATTTTAATCAACATATTACAAAAACAAATAAGGTCTTAAATTTCAAGGGCAGGCAGCTAAATGCTAGAAAATTTTAATTGATTTTAAGCAACGAAATGGTGACCCACAGGAGATTTGAACTCCTGTTACCGGCGTGAGAGGCCAGCGTCCTAACCACTAGACGAGTGGGCCGCGAAATTAAAAATAAGATAATAGCGAAGTGTATATAAATTTTGGATTAAATTATATATTTTCTGCAAAAATAATGCAAAATAAAATTTTCGCCGAAAACTTAAAGCTTTTTGGCATAGCCGCAAATCTTGGTGCTATAGAGAGTCCGATATGCCGCCCATTCTAGATGGCACATAAATAAGTTCCGTCGTTGCAGCCATAAGCCAAATCGATATCATAAAAGCTTGCTGCGCCTTGCTATCAGCATCAAAAACGCCAATAATTTTATCGCGCTGATTCAAAGCAAACGATAAAGAAGCCAAATTTAGCATAGCTTTTATTTGGCTTCTAGGCTTTTTAGATACTCATATACTCTTTTATCCTCATTTTTCCTTGCCCAATCCGATGGAATTACGCTTTGGTTATGAGAACATCTAGCTTTTGGATCGGCGCCTCTTTCTACTAGATATTTTACGATTTCTAGACTATGAGAACTTGCCGCATAATTTACCATGGAGCAACCATCCCTATCCTTTGCTTTAAAATTTCCGCCGTATTTTTCTAAAAGCTTTACGAGCCTAAAACTCTTCTCATCGTCGTGTTGGCTTCCAAATACGCTCATCATCATTGCGCTATCAGTCAGTCTTTTTGCGCACTCTAGCATCGCGCGAAGCGAATTTTCGCTACCTAACATTACCGCCATTTCGATGGGAGTGGTATTTTCATGACCTTTAAAATTCGGATCGCCGCCCATTTCGCAGTATTTTTTAGCATCTTCGGCGTTGTCTGAATATGCCGTTTTGTGAAGCAGCGTTTGTATCTCATCCGCACTCAATCTCTCTTCGGTTTTGGGTGCAACGGGAGAGCTTTCGTCGTAAATCTCCTTTAATAAATTTGTACCATAGTATTTACCCGGCTCGTCTTTAAAAATCAAATTTATGCCGTTAAAATCCGTAAGTTCTATAGAGTCGTTTGTTTTTAAATTTATTATCTTGTTAAAGTTAAAAACTAAATCATCCTTTTTAACCCCACTATCAAAGATGAAAAAGTGGCTAAACTCGTAAGGAAATTCGTTTTTGTATTCGGGGTTTGACGCCGGATTTATCCTAGAATCGCCGATTTCTATCTTATCATGCCCCCATCTTTTGCCGAATATAAATATATTTGTACCCCAGCTTTTTGAAATTTTATCATCGTTCTCGCCCATTACAAAGATATCGTTTCCCCATGGGTCTTTCACATCGCTTCTGCCGCCCGCCAAAATATAGACGTTGTTATTTCCGGGGCAAACTATAGAGTGCCTCGTATCGCTTTCGGCTATAATGATCTCGTCTGCGTTTTGGTTGCAGCGAGAATTTATATCCCAATATATGGTTTTGCTAAAATTTAAACTCACGTCT
>NZ_CALIMY010000109.1 GCF_938045205.1 uncultured Campylobacter sp. | reverse complement strand
CAGCTGTACTTAAAATCATCATATTGCCGCTAATTTCAACGTTTGCGTTGAATTCTTTCGGATCACTAAGTACGATGCGTACGGTCTTGTCGTTGTATTGCGAGACACGTACATCGCTAACAAAGCTATCTTTAAGCCGCGTTTTTTGCGATTTTTGCCGTGCGCTAAAATCAATCACGAAGCGAAAATTATCGCTACTTGCGATCGTAAAATCTTTATAATCGCTGCGCTTTAGATCGCGGTTAAACTCAAGCACGATCTCATCCCCATCGCCGCGCAGCGATGCTAGAGCGAGTTTGGCATCGGGGGCGGATTTTTTTACGCTGCTTTTGCGAAGCTCAGAATCTAATCGCTCGGTCGCAGCACTATCCGCAGAATTATGCGCTTGTAAGGAGTCGTCGGCTCCTGCGGGATTTTCGCTTGAATCATAAGACTTTGTATCGTCCGTAGAGTTTTTTGCGTCGTCTGCGCCGCAGGGCCTAGTCGAGCGTAAGAATTCCAAATCCTCACTAGATAGCGAGCTTAGATCGGCTTCTTCTGGCGCGCGCGTCTTTTTGAGATTTTTGGAAGTGGAATTTTTTGAATTCTTAGAATTTTTAGAGGCGGGGGCTTTGGGGCTGTGCGCTAAATTTGAAGCGTTTTTCTCGTCCGAGCTTTTGGAATTTTTTGCGTTTTCATCTTTGAGCTTTTTAGAATTCGTGCTGCTATCGCTTGCTTTGCCCTGTAATTTGGCTAGCGCAGATTCATAAGGCGAGGAATCAAGCCCTAAATTTTTCGAGCTGTAAACCAGCCTTTTTAGCGCTTTGATGCGAACCTCTTTATCGGACGCGCCTTGATAGAGCGATTTTAGCTCCTTATGCAGCGAGCGCTTATAATTCGGCGTTGCTACGATGAAATCCTTATCGAATTTCGCAAAAAACGCTTCGCTGGAAGCTCCAAACGCCAATACGCAGCTAAAAGCCGCGATTAGAAAAATTTTAACTATCTTCGCCATTTACAAGTTTTTCTATCAATTCCTTCACGGATATTATCTCGTTTAATCGCCAGCCGTTGGCACCCGTGAAAAACAGTCCGCTTTGCGTTTTGCCAAGATACGCGTCGCTTAAGCGGTCTGCGATGCAGTATCCTACGGCATTAGCGCCTTTGCCGCGCTCGCAAGGGCTTACGCAGTTGCTGATACAGCGGATTTTAGGCGCCGTGCCCGCGGCGATCATATCTTGTAAATTTGTATGAATTCCGCGCGCAGGATAGCCCACGGGCGATTTTAGAAGCTCGATGTCCTCTTTTTTGGCGTTAAGAAGTACCTGCTTAAATTCCTCCGCGGCGTCGCATTCAAACGTACCGATGAATCGCGTACCCATCTGCACGCCGTCTGCACCCAGGGCTTTTACGCGATCGATGTCAGTCTTATCCCAAATTCCGCCTGCGACGAATAGTGGGAAGCTGCCCCATTGCGCAATTTCCGCTTTTACTTGCGGGATTAGATTATCCAGCGCAAACGCCGGATCGCCGCACTGCTCGTAGGTAAAACCTTGATGTCCGCCGCTAAGAGGACCTTCGAGCACTACGGCGTCTGGGATGCGGTCATAGCGCTGCTTCCAACGCTTGGCGATGATCTTAAGAGCCTTGGCGGAGATGGGCACGAGCGCGACGTCCGGAAAATCAGCCGTAAATTCCGGCAGATTGGTAGGAAGCCCTGCGCCGCTAATGATGATGTCGATACCTGCCTCGCACGTGTCGCGCACGATGCGCTCGTAGTCGTTCGCCGCGCACATTACATTCATCCCCAAAGGTGCATCGCCGCAAATTTTACGGGCGTTTTGCACGATGGCAAAAAGCGCCTCTTTGCTATAAAAATTCTCGCTTTGATATGGTCTGCCATCGAGCGATTTTTTGGCAAATTTAAGATTTTCGTAGTAGCCGGTGCCGACCGAGCTAATGACGCCTAGACAGCCGTTTAGGCTGACATTGCCGGCTAGCTTGTCCCAGCTGATACCAAGTCCCATGCCGCCTTGAATTATCGGGTGCGCAATCTCGTGTTTGCCTATTTTTATACTCATTAATCCACCTTTAATTTAGCGAATTTTTTCTTCCCTACTTGAAGCGTGTATTCGCCCGAGCTAAGCTGAAGCTGCTCATCTAAAATTTTATTTTGATCGATACTGACGGCGTTTGATTTTATCAGCCTGCGCGCATCCGAGCTAGAGACGGCAAGCTTGCAGCTGATGAGCGCCTTTACGATCCATGCAGGCGAACTTACGTGGTATTCCTTGATCTCGCTAGGAAGCTCGCCAGCACCGTGGACCCGGTCAAATTCCTGCTTGGCCTCAAAGGCGGTATTTTCGTCATAAAATTGCGTTACGATCTCGGAGGCAAGCTCCTCCTTAACCGCCTTAGGATGGATCGAGCCATCCGCCACGAAGCCTTTTATTAGCTCAATATCTTCGCTACTTTTTTGGCTTAGCAGATTATACCAATCCCACATTAACGCATCGCTGATACTCATCACCTTGCCGTACATATCATGAGGCGTATCGGTTACGCCGATGTAGTTACCAAGGCTTTTGCTCATTTTGTTTGTGCCGTCGGTACCTACCAAAAGCGGCATCATCACGACGCTTTGTTCTTTGCCGACATCATAAATTCTTTGTAGCTGGCGACCCATTAAAAGATTAAATTTCTGATCGGTACCGCCAAATTCTATATCGCATTTCATGCAAACGCTGTCGTATCCTTGCAGTAGCGGATACATAAACTCGCTGATGCTGATCGGCTGTTCGGCCTTGTAGCGCTTCTCAAAATCGTCGCGCTCGAGCATCCTGGCAACATTAAAAGTGCTTGATAGCTCAATCATTCCGCTAGCACCCAGGCGGTTGGTCCATTCGGAGTTAAACATCACCTTGGTTTTGGCGGGATTTAGAATTTTAAAGACCTGCTGCTCGTAGGTTTTGGCGTTTTGCAGCACGACTTCGCGCGCTAGTTTTTTGCGAGTCTCGCTCTTGCCTGTAGGATCTCCGATTTGAGCAGTAAAATCACCGATTAGAAACTGCACGATCGCGCCGTGGTTTTGTAAAAACGCAAGCTTATTTAGCACGACGGCGTGTCCTAGGTGCAGATCCGCAGCAGTGGGATCCATGCCGATTTTGACGTAAAAGACCTCGCCGCTGTCGTAATAGCGCCTAATCAGTGCTTCAATCTGCTCCTCGCCGATGATCTCCGCGACGCCGCGCTTAAAATTTCCCATAATGCCTTGAATGTCAGCCATTTGCTCTCCCTTATTTAGTTTTTATATACGTCCGTAAGTGATACGAAATCCACGATTTTAAAGCGGTTTTTGAGTTTGTCTTTAATCTCCGTGGAGTCTAAATTTTCGTTCAGCTCGATGATGATCTCAAAATAATCTGACGTCGTTTCGCTATTTTCGTTGAGGCTTATCGACACTAGATCGACCTCGAGCTTGACTAAATAGTTTAAAAACGTCGCCAGCGAGCCGCGCTTGTTTTCTAAATTTAATATGATCTTATAGCGGTGCGGCGCATTGCGCGTCCATTTTACGAAGATCATCTCATCGGTTTTGATTAGCTCGCTTGCACGTTCGCACAGCTTATGATGCACCGTCACGCCGTGTCCGTTGCGAAAGCCGATGATGTCGTCGCCACGCTTTGGGTTGCAGCAGTAATCAAACTCAACCTCGTCGATTTTAAAATTTGAATACACCACGATGTTGTCAAATTTTTGCTTCTCGATCTCATACTTGCTGCGAAATTTCATATTGAAAAATTTCTCTTTGAGCGGGTATTTTTTCAGCGCATTTACGACGTCTTTTAAAAATACCGAGTCGTAGGCAGCTTTGCCGATCTTTTTGCTTAAATTTTCTTTTTCAAGCCAGCTTAAAATGCTCTCCTTGCTCGTCGTAAAGATCGCGCATAAAATTTTAATTGCTACTTCAAAATTTATATCTCTGATCTTTTGTTTGCAAAACGCCTTTATCGTCGCGCGCGCCTTGCCGGTTTTTACAGAGCTTAGCCAACTGCAGCGGTAGTGTGGCTCGCTTCCGGTAATGATATGAACGATGTCGCCGTTTTTAAGCTCCGTTAGAAGCGGCACCTTGACGCGGTTTATAAAGGCCTCGGTCGCTTTTAAGCCCACTTGAGAGTGTATCTCGTAGGCGTAATCAAGCGCTGTAGCACCGCGCGGCAATGTAAAAATTCCGCCCTTTGGCGAATACACGGCGATATCTTCGACGTAGAGGCTGTCCTTGGCGTATTCGTAAAGATCCTCGGCGTTGGCGTCGTCCTCTTCCTGCATGCCGATGTCGTTTAGCCAATCGAGCTTCGGATTAATCGAGCCGCTATATTTATATTTCCAGTGAGCGGCGACACCGAATTCTGCGGTGTTGTGCATATCGAAGGTGCGGATCTGCACCTCTACGATCATACTTTCGTTAAAGACGGTTGTGTGGATCGTCTGATATCCGTTTTGCTTCGGAAGCGCGATATAATCCTTAAAGCGCGATATGAGCGGGTTAAATTTAGTATGGATTATACCCAGAGCTAAGTAGCAATCCATCGGCTTTTGCACGATGATGCGGATAGCCAAAAGATCGAGCACCTCCTCGATCGAAATTCCTTTGCGCTGCATTTTTAAAAAGATCGAGTAATAGTGCTTCATCCGCTTTTGGATCTCAAAGCTGCCCTCGCTAAAGCCGTTTGAAAGCATATACTCCTTGATCTTTTCGCTAAATTTGCTCAAGCTCATCTGAAGCTGCTGCTTATGCTCCTCGACGTAATCGGCGATCGCCGCGTATTCTTTGGGCATGACGTATTTAAAGCTAAGATCCTCAAGCACGTTTTTGATCGATGAAATTCCAAGCCTGTGCGCGATCGGCGCATAAACCAAAAGCGTCTCTTCGCCGATGCGTTTTTGTTTATCGGGGCGGAGTGCGTCTAGGGTTAGCATATTGTGCAGTCTATCGCAGAGCTTTACGACTAAGACGCGCTGATCGTTAATAGAGATCATCAGCATCCTGCGGAAGGTAAGTGCGGTGGTGCGAAGCTTAGCGTTACTATCGCCGGACGGAGCTAATTTATCCTCTCTGATGTTTACGATTTTAGTAAGCCCTTCTACGATTTTGGCTACTTCGTCGCCGAATCTTTGCCTAACCTGCTCGATGCTGTAATCTGTATCCTCTACTACGTCGTGTAGTAGCGCAGATATCACCATCGCGTCGTCTCCGCCCATAAAAGATACGAAGCAAGCTACCAAAATCGGATGGATCGCATACGGCTCGCCGCTTTTGCGAAACTGCCCGTCGTGCTGCGCGATGCATAAATTTATAGCATCCACTAGCAGCGGAGTGGGCTCTTTTAGATTATAAAGCAGCTGCTTGGCGCTTTGTATATCTTTGGTATCGACAACGTCTTCGATAAGGCTTTCTAAGAAGTTATCATTAATCCTTGTCAACGATTCCATCTAATGTGATCTTACCTTCGGCTAGTTCCAAGATTGCTATATCGGCAAATTTCATTCTGCGAGTATCTACGTTCTCTATCAGCGGCGGTTCGCCCGCAGCTAGCTGCTCGGCGCGTTTGCTTATCATCAAAGATAGCTTATATCGGTCTCCGCCCGTTACTTTTAAAGCCTTGGCTACAATTTGTTCGGTTCTCATCAATTCTCCTTAAATTTAAAATTTTAGTTTTTTACGATCGAGCAGGAGCTTAGATCTCCGCCATCGACGATTTTGTATAAATTTCCGCTCTTAAACATATTGCACACGATGATCGGGAGCGCATTATCCTTAGCAAGCGCGATAGCTGTATCGTCCATCACCCTGATGTTGTCGTGCAAGGCCTGGTCGTAAGTGACTTTGGAAAGCAATTTGGCGTCTTTAAATTTTTGCGGATCTTTGTCGTAGATCCCCATTACCTTGGTGGCTTTGATGATGGCGTCGGCTCCGATCTCGATAGCGCGGAGCGTACCCGCGGTATCGGTCGTGAAGAACGGATTTCCCGTGCCTGCGGCAAAGATCACGACGCGCCCTTTTTCGAGGTGCCTTTTGGCGCGGCCGATAATGAAGGTCTCGCAGATCGCTTCCATCTTTATCGCGCTTTGCACGCGCACATCCATACCTGCGTATTCTAGCGCTTCTCTCATCGCGATTGCGTTTATGACGGTGGCTAGCATGCCCATATGATCGCCGCTGGTGCGTTTGATGATACCGCTAGCCGCGGCGCTTACGCCTCTTATGATGTTGCCGCCGCCGATTACGATGCCTACTTCGATGCCGCCCTCTACGAGCTGCTTGATCTCTTTAGCGATAAATTTTAAAATTTCGCTGTCGATCCCAAAGCCGTTCTCTCCCGCTAGCGCTTCACCCGAAAATTTTACGAGTATGCGATTGTATTTAGCCATAAATTTAGCTCCTAATAAAATTTTAAAATATTACCCAAAAGTCGTTTAAAAATAACTTTTTAGGCTATTTTAGATGATCTTTAAGGCGGTTTATCCAGATCTTTTTCGGAGCGATTATCTCGCTAGCGCTGCCGTTTACGGCGTGATAGATCAATGTACCGTGTAAGCTCGCGTAGTAGCGGATTATGAGGCGCTGCAAATAGGGCTCGTAGCTCGGCACGAACCAGCCGTTATTGCTGATCGCTACGACATATTTGGGCGAGCCCTCGTAAAGCTCCGCGCGCGTAGCCTCGTAGCAAACCGCGCTTCTACGCTCTTGCCGCCAAGCTCGTAGTCGCTAAAGCCGCTAGCGGTCGAAAAATCGGTCGCGCCGCCTAACAGCACGCGGTTGATGAAATTTCGCGCAAATTCCGGCAGCGGCACCATTTCGCCAAACGGTACCAAAATGTGCTTATCGAAGCGCTTCATTTCTCCGTTCGCAAAAAGATAGGCACTGTTGTAAAATTTCCCGTTCTCATACGCTTCCGCGCCTGCTACGATCGTAATTGCGCGCGATTTTTCCTTTAGAGCTTCAACTAGCACATTTTCTAAATTTAGCGGCATCGCAAAGGCGCTCTCGGGCAAAATTATCGCATCCTGCCCCGCCGCGATCGCCTCATCGATGCGGGCTAAATTTGCCAACGCGGCGGATAAAATTTTATCCTTTGCCCAGATGTCATACTGCGAAATATCGGTGTTTGCGAGCGAAATTTTAATCGGCAGCGGCTCGGGCTCTTTTTGGCTGAATTGCAGCGCGCAGATCAAAAATACCGCGAAAATTAGGGCGTTAAGTTTAGCCCGGGCGCCTCGTCCGCGTAGATACAAAACCGCGCAAAGCCCCGCTAAAATCAGAGCCAGCGCGCTAAGATCGGCTCTGAAAATTCCATGGCTTAGAAGCAGTTCAAAATTTAGCCAATCAAAGCCGAAAGGATGGATAAATTTTAGAATTAAAAGGCAGGCAGCGCGCAAAACGGGCGCGTCAAAGATCGCAAAGATGCGGAAAATAAAAGCATAAACGAGACAAATTCCAAGAATTTCAAGCGGGATTAAAAACGCAAGATTGAAATAGATCAGGCTGAAGCTGATCCAGTGCATCCACAGCGCGCCGATAAAAAATCCGCACCAAAACCACTCCGCCTTGCTTGCTTTTAGCAGATAAAAAAGTGCCGCTATCGCGATCAGGGGCGAGAAAAATTCCGCCGCCAAAGCAGCCAAGCCGTCAAATTTAGAGCTTAAAATTTCTACGAAAATAAAATTTGAAAGCGCAAGGGCAAGAACAAAGCCTTTATTTATGTAACTTAATGTAAAATAGCTACTTTTTAAATTTCTAATGAAGGAAACACATGGAACAAGGAAACTTCTTTGCATCAATCCTGCCTATCGTCGTAATCTTTGCGATTATGTATTTTTTGATTATCAGACCGCAGCAAAAGCAGGCCAAGGATCATAAAGCGATGGTCGATGCGCTCGGCAAAGGCGATAAGATCATAACTAGCGGTGGCATAAAATGCACGGTCGTGAAAACAAACAATGATTTTATCACAGTTAAGCTTAACGATGAGGTCATGGTTGAGCTAGATAAACAATTCGTAGCAAGAAAATTAGATGAGCAGTAAAATTTCATACCGCCTACTGATCTTTTTAGCTGCGGTTATTTTTTCGGCGATTTTTGCCGCGCCTTCGATTTTTCAGACTGAAAAGGGAAGCAAGATAAACTTGGGTTTGGATCTGCAAGGCGGGCTTCACATGCTGCTTGAGGTTCAAAGCGACGAGGCGGTCGTTTCTAAGATCAAATCGATCGCCGCGAGCGTCAATTACGCCGCTAAGCGCGATGATCTGCTGATGGACGGGCTAAAATTGGAAGGCGATTCGTTTGAGTTTGAAATTTTAGACGCAGACGAGGCTTCCAAATTTGATGCGATTTTGCATAGCGCCGCAAGCGGATTAGACATTCAAAAATCTGGCGAAAAATACCGCGTCACACTAACACCTGAGGAGGTCGAAGCGACTAAAAAATACGCGATCGAACAGGCCGTCGAGACTATCCGAAACCGCTTGGATCAATTCGGACTTGCGGAGCCGACGGTAGCAAAGCAGGGCGAGAGCTATATTTTGGTCGAGCTTCCGGGCGTCAAAAGTGCAGCGGATGAGCAACGCGCCAAGGATCTGATCGCCAAAGCGGCTCACTTGCAGCTTATGGCGGTGGACGACGTGCGCCAAGATCGCGCGCAGACTATCAGCGCAGCGGATGCTAGAGCTTACGGAGACGTGATCTACCCGGACGTTAAAAATCCGAATTACAAGTATCTCATAAACGAAATTCCAGTGCTTGATGGCGCGATGCTAGTCGATGCGAAGGTCGCTTTCGATCAGCACACCAACCAGCCGATAATAAATTTTACGCTGAACTCTCAAGGCGCTCAAATTTTTGGCGATTTTACTGGCAAAAACGTCGGCAAGCGCCTTGCGATCGTACTTGATGGCAAGGTTTACTCCGCGCCGCGCATAAACGAGCGTATCGGCGGCGGCAGCGGTCAGATCAGCGGCGGATTTAGCGTCGAGGAGGCGCACGACGTAGCGATTGCGCTTAGAAGCGGCGCGCTTTTGGCTCCTGTTAAAGTCTCAGAGACACGCAGTATCGGTCCTAGCCTAGGACAGGATAGCATCGATAAAAGTATGGCAGCGCTAAGCCTTGCAGCGGTTGCGATTTTGATCTTTATGATTTTCTACTACGGCGTGGCGGGGCTTTTTGCTGACATCGCGCTTGTAGTAAATATTTTATTTCTGATCGCTTGTATGGCGCTTTTTGGTGCAACATTAACGCTTCCTGGAATGGCGGGAATCGTGCTAACTATCGGAATGGCGGTGGACGCGAACGTCATCATTAATGAGCGCGTTAGAGAGGTGCTAAGGACGGGAGTTTCAATCCGCCAAAGTATAAATAAAGGCTATGAAAATGCGATGAGTGCGATCGTGGATTCAAATATCACTACGCTAATTACTTCTGCTGCGCTTTATGCTTACGGCACGGGTCCGGTGAAGGGCTTTGCCGTCACGATGAGCATCGGTATCGTAGCGTCGATGATAACGGCTATTTTGGGCACGCACGGAATGTTTGAGTTAGTAATGGATAAGATGGAAAAGAGCAAAAATACCGCGCTTTGGCTCGGTTATAAAGTAAGAGGAGGCGCAAATGCAAGTGTTCGATAAGGGCAAAATTTATGATTTTATGAAATTTAGATATTTTACCTTTGCGCTTTCTGCTATTTTGATAATAGGCTCTATTGCGCTATTTTTCATTAAAGGTGTCAGCTATGGTATCGATTTTAGCGGTGGTACACTCATTCAGGTTAAATACGACGCTAAAGCACCGCTTGATGAGATCAGAAAGCGCTTCGAAGCGGCAAATTTAGGCAATATCAACGTTACGGAATTTGGTAGCGATCAAGAGGTCACGATTAGATATTCGGGCGCTGCGAGTGAACTGGGCGATAATCCCGCCTTAGCGGCGCAAAAAATTTTACAAGGTAGTGGAAACTTCGACATTCGCAAGGTCGATATCGTAGGTCCTAAAGTCGGCGAGGAGCTTCGCACAAACGGAATTTTAGCGGTATGCGTGTCGTTTGCGCTCATTTTGGTTTATATCACCCTGCGGTTTGAGTGGAGATTCGCGGTCGCAGCCGTACTATCAGATCTGCACGACGTCGTAGTTGCCGTAGGTGCGATGATTTTAGCCGGCGTAGATTTCAACCTTGAAATTTTAGCTGCACTACTAACCATAATGGGCTACTCGCTAAACGACACCATCGTTGTTTTCGATAGAATTCGAGAAGGAGTAAAAGATAGCAAATCGATTAAGCTTGACGAGGTTATAAACGAATCAATCTCTCACACGCTATCGCGCACGCTGCTTACTTCGCTTACGACTCTCATTGTCATCGTGATTTTATTTGTCTGGGGCGGCGAGATGATCCACGGCTTTAGCTTCGTGATGTTAGTGGGCGTCATAGCAGGAACTTTCAGCTCCGTATTCGTAGCTGCTCCGATGCTGATTTTGTTTAAATTTAATGTCGAGAAATACCGCGCATTTTTGGCTGAAAAACAGCGCCGTATCAAAGAGAAAGAAAAGAATCGCGCCATGTATGAAAAAGGCACGGTGTAAGGATAGAAGATGAACTGGGGAAGGGTAATTTACATATTTTTTGCGCTTATGAGTATGACTACGATAGGCGGGTTTTTGTATGAGAAGAATGAAATTTTACTTTTCATAGCAACCAGCGTGAATGCAGTCTCGACGCTTTTGAAGGTAGGCGTGCGAAATATGCTAGCAGCTGAGCTTTTTGCAAGCTCGCTCGTAGCGGATCTGCATCTCATACCGGCGTTCGTTTTGATTGTAGTAGCGCCGGGAGATCTATCGATCGTGACCTCGCTTGCGATCGGCGCGCTACTTGCAAACTTTTTCTCGCTAATTTTAATAGCGATCGAGTCGGCAAAAACCAAAGACGAATTCTAGGAGCGCAAAATGCCTTACGATAGTAAAAGTATTGAGCTTAAATGGCAGAAAATTTGGGATGAAGAGGGAGTTTTCGAGCCTAAGGACGATTATAGTCTGCCTAAAAAATATATCCTTTCGATGTTTCCCTACCCAAGCGGCCGCATCCACATGGGGCACGTGCGAAACTACAGCATCGGCGACGCGCTGAGTCGCTATTATAGGCTGCGCGGATACAACGTGCTTCAGCCGATCGGCTTTGATAGCTTCGGAATGCCTGCGGAAAACGCGGCGATCAAACACGGCATTCACCCTAAAACTTGGACTTACGAAAATATCGATTATATGAAAAACGAGCTGCACCGCCTAGGCTTTAGCTTTTCGGCTCGTCGTATGCTTGCCACCTCCGATCCGCTTTATACGCGCTGGGAGCAGGAATTTTTCATCAAACTTTTTGAAAAAGGGCTTATCTATAGAAAAAGCGCCGTGGTCAATTGGTGCGAACACGATCAGACGGTTCTTGCCAACGAGCAGGTCGAAGAGGGCAAGTGTTGGCGCTGCGGCAACGAGGTCGTACAAAAGCAGATGCCGGGATATTATCTAAAAATTACCGCCTACGCGCAGGAGCTTTTGGATTGCCTAAAGCAGCTTGAGGGCAAGTGGCCCGCTCAGGTGCTTACGATGCAGGAAAACTGGATCGGGCGCAGCGAAGGTTTGGAATTTAGCTTTAAATTTGACGAGCAAAGCAGCGCTAAGCTTGGCGACATCGAGGGCTTTAAGGTTTTTACGACGCGCCCCGATACTATTTACGGCATGAGCTACGCGGCGGTCGCGCCGGAGCATGAGGTTGTAAAGAGGCTTTTGGATGAAGGCTTACTCGGCGCCGAAGCTGCGGCGAAGGTGAGAGAAATTTTAAATCAAAGCCCGCGCGAGCGCCAAGCAAGCGATAAAGACGGCGTGAGCCTCGGAATCAGCGTGCTTCATCCGCTAAGCGGCAAAAAAGTCCCCGTTTGGACCGCAAATTTTGTCCTGGCAGAATACGGCGGCGGCGCGGTCATGGCTGTGCCTGCGCACGATGAGAGAGACTTCGAATTTGCAAAGAAATTTAACCTGCCGATCATTCAAAGCATCGCTCCAAAAAGCGGCGATTACGACGCTAGCAAGGCTTACATCGAGCCTGGAATTTTAATAAATTCCGAAGAGTTTAGCGGCATGGATAGCGAGAAAGCAAAAAGCGCCGTTATCTCAAAATTTGAAGAGTTAAAGCTTGGACGCCGTGTGGTAAATTTTAAACTTCGCGATTGGGGGGTAAGCCGCCAGCGCTACTGGGGTGCGCCGATCCCGATGATCCACTGCCCAAAATGCGGGCTCGTAAGCGAGGAAATTTCAAATCTACCCGTAGAGCTTCCGCAGGACGTCAAGATCACCGGCAAAGGCAATCCGCTGGATACGCATCCTAGATGGAAGTTTTGCAAATGCCCTAAATGCGGCGGCGACGGGGTTCGCGAGACCGACACGCTCGATACATTTTTTGAAAGCTCGTGGTATTTCGCGCGCTACGCAAGCGACGAGCGAACGTGGCAGCAGCGGGCGTTTGACGAGCAAAGCGTGAACTACTGGATGAACGTCGATCAGTATATCGGCGGCATCGAGCACGCGATTTTGCACCTTTTATATGCAAGATTTTTCCAAAAGGCTCTTCGCGACATAGGCTATCTGCGCGATAGCGAGCCGTTTGAACGGCTGCTAACCCAGGGCATGGTGCTAAAAGATGGCGCAAAGATGAGTAAAAGCAAAGGAAACACCGTCGATCCGGATGATATCATCGAGACCTACGGCGCCGATACGGCGAGACTTTTTATACTTTTTGCTGCGCCTCCTCAAAAAGAGCTTGAGTGGAACGACAGCGCGGTAGAGGGTGCGTATAAATTTCTTGGTCGCCTCTACGATCGCGCCGAAAATGCCTATGCTACTGATAAAATTCCGCAGATCGACCACGCCGCTTTAAATAAAGAGGAAAAATACGCCCGCCTCAAAGTTTACGAGGCGCTTAAAAAATCGCAGCAGGTTTATGAGAGCAGTTTTGCTTTTAATACCCTAATCGCCGCGTGTATGGAGGCGCTAAACGCCCTAAACGCGCAGAGCGACAAAGACGTATTTACTGAGGGTTACTTTGTGATTTTAAACCTGCTCGAGCCTATTGTGCCGCACATCTGCGCCGAGCTTAGCGAGAAGCTGTTTAAAAGACGAAATTTTGGCGAGCTGCGAGTTTGCGAAGAGGTCTTTGAGAGCGATACGATCAAGCTTGCCGTCACGATTAACGGCAAAAAGCGCGCTGAGTTTGAAGCGGATGCAGGCCTAAGCGAGGACGAAATTTTAAACCTTGCAAAGCAGAATTGCGCCAAATGGTTAGAGGGCAAGAGCATCGTAAAAGAAATTTACGTCAAAAACAAGCTCGTAAATTTGGTGATAAAGTAGGCGAAGATGAGAAGAGTTTTAACCGTTTTTTGTTTGATTTTTTTAATCGGCTGCGGCTACAAGCCCGTTTCAAGGATCGCGAAAGAGACGATGAGTGGAAGCGTATTTGTGGATGTGATGATGAGCAAGACCGATCCGCAAAACACCGTCGCTATCAAAGATGCGATCAGGCAGGGTATAGTCCAGCGCCTAGGGATGAGCCTTGCGGATAAAAACTCGGCGCAGACGATCGTAGTAGCGAGCATAAAAAGCCTAAGTTTTAGCGAGCTTTCATACGATCAGTTCGGCTACGTCACTAGCTACCGCGCAAATCTCATCGTAAATTTTAGCACCAAGCTTAAAAACGGCGATGTTTTCAGCAAGGATTGCGTGGGCGATTACGATTTTAAAGTTAGCCGCCTAGTCAAAAATAGCTACGATACGAGCTCGATCATTAGCGATAAGGACCGCTACAAGGCGATCGAAAATGCCTCCACGCAGGCGTTTGACGAGTTTATTTCGACGCTTGCGATTAGGGGATTCAGACTTGAGCGGGCGCAGCATTAAAGAATTTTTGCAAAATCGCCCGATTTATTACAAAAAAATCGACTATGAGCGCTTCCCGCGGGCGTATGCCGCCATTAAAGATAAAATTCCACTCAAAAACGTCATTCAGATCATCGGCACCAACGGCAAGGGCAGCACCGGGCGGTTTTTGGCTAACGCGATCGCCGCAGCGGGCTTTAGCGTCGGGCACTACACTAGCCCGCACGTTTTTAAGCTCAACGAGCGCATCTATCTAGGCGGACGGATCGCGCAAAACCCCGTTTTTGCGTTGAATTCCGACGCTTCAAATTTTAAAAACGAGCAAAATTCCGCTTTGGCGCCAAATTTTACGGAAAAACAAAATTCCGCAAAGATGCAAAATTTTGCGAACAGAGAAAATTCCGCCTCTAAAATTTCTATTTCTAATTTGCAAAATTCCGCCATGCAGGATTTTATCACCATGCAAAATTCGCATGGTGAGCGGAATTCTGCCCTGCAAAGCTTCGTTTCTACCACACGAAATTTTTGTAGCGAGCAGAATTCTATCGCGCGAAATTCGATCGATACGCAAAATTCTGCTTCTACGCAAAATTTATGGAATTCGCAAGATCTCAAATCGTCGTCTGAGCAAAATTTTAAATCTCAGCTAAGATCAAATTTTAAATCCGCTCAAAGCTCGCTTCCTATTTCGCTAGGTCGTGATGCTGTAGATGAGGAGCTAGATTTCGCGCATGAGTTTTTGCAAGAGAGCTTGCCCGCGGAGTTTAAAGATAGCCTGTCGTATTTCGAGTATCTCACTCTTGCGGCGGCAGTGCTTTTTAGGGATTGCGATTACTGTGTGATCGAGGCTGGGATGGGCGGCGAGTTTGACGCTACATCGAGCTTCGGGCGCATGCTGTCGCTTTTTACACCGATCGGCACCGATCATTTGGGTATGCTAGGACAAAATCTAGAGCAGATCGCCCACACTAAGCTCATTACGATGGATAAGGAGGCGATTTTAAGCGATGAGATGAGCGAGGTTCCGCTTCGTATCGCGCAGCAGATCGCAGAGCAAAAAGGAACTAATTTGAGGTTTGCAGCAGAGCTTTTAAGCGAAAGTGAGCAAGCGCAGATTGCATGGTTTTGCGCGCACAATAATCTACCTAAATTTCAAATTTCAAATTTAGCTCTAGCGCTTGCTGCGATGAAATTTTTAAATTTGAAATTTGAAATTTCGCAGCTACCGCCTCTAAATTTACGTGGCAGGATGGAAGTTTTGGCGCCGAATTTGCGCGTGGACGTCGGGCACAACGAGCTTGCAGCACAGCAAGCAGCCCGCGAAATTACCGAAATCTACGGGGGCAGAAAGATCGTGCTGATTTACAACGCTTTTGCCGATAAGGACGTATTCGCGGTGCTGCGGACTTTGGCGCCTGTAGTGGAGCGCGTGGAGATCTTTAGCTACGAGGTTGCGGATCGCGAAATGGCAGCGGAGGCGATAATCCGTGCGCTTGACGCGCTTAAAATTCCACATTCGCCGTTTCGCGGCGAGCTTAGAGCGGAGGAGGAGTATTTGGTTTTCGGCTCGTTTCATTTGGTAGAAAATTTTATTTTATGGCTTGAGGCGCGCCGTGGCTAAAACTAAACTTACCCTAAGCGATCACTTTGGCACCAAGACGCTGTATTTTGGCGAAAATTTTAGATTTCAGCTTAAAATTTTATCCGCGTTTTTCGTAATTTTTCTGCTAGTTTTGTTTTTTGCGATCTTTAAACTCGCTAGCGACCGCTCAAATTTAAAAGAGCTAAACAAAACCCTCTACGCTGAAAATCTCGCGCTTAAAGAGCAAAATATCGCACTTGAGGGCAAAAACGAGGAGGTGCTTGCCAAGCTGGACGGACGCGAAGACGATGGAGGCGGGCTGGATAGTGATATCCAGGTAATGCTTGCGATGAATGAGATGAAAAAGGAGCGTAAAAAGGGCTCCGGCGCGCATATTGCAGCTAGCGAAAAAACGGCGAGCGCGATTCTTAGCGCTGTGCCTAACGGACTTCCGATGCAGTATCGTGGCGTCACTAGCCCTTTTGGGATGCGCACTCATCCAATCAGCGGCGTTATGAGGATGCACCACGGCATCGACTTGCGAGCAAGCGAGGGCACTCCGGTGTTTGCGACAGCAGAGGGCTTTGTGCAGTTTGCAGGCGGTAGTGGCAGCGGATATGGAATTTTAGTGATTCTATCGCACAATTACGGTTTTGAGACCCGCTACGGCCACCTTAGCTCCGCGGTCGTAACGCCCGGTTCTTGGGTTAAAAAGGGCGATCTTATCGGCTATAGCGGCAATACCGGCTACAGCACCGGCCCACACCTGCATTACGAAGTTAGGTTTTTGGCTCAAAGCGTCGATCCTGCAAATTTTATGAGCTGGAACGCGCAAAATTTCAAAAATATCTCGACCTTAGAGCCTAACGTATCGTGGCAGGAGATCGCAAACGTCGTGCAGCACCAGATCGAAAGGTTTAAATAATGCAAGCCGAGGTTTACGAATACTTTTTGCAAAACCAAAAAGAGCTTTTGATCTGCGAGGACGATAAAGAGGCTGCGGCGTGCGAACAGGTGCTTAAATTTATGGGCTACGCGGTCTTTTGCCTGCCCGATTTTAGAGCGAGCTTCGGCGAGGATCTGCGCAGCTACATGGGCGAGCTCGCGGGCATCAGCACCGCTCTTAGCGCGTTTTACAAAGCAAGCGGCAAAAAAATTTTAATCTCTCCCGTCCGCACGATCCTAAACAAACTCCCCGCAGCAAGCCATCTGCGCCCGCTAAATTTAAAATTTGGAAGTGAGTTAAACTTAAGCGAGCTGAAAGAGGAAATTTTACGCCTGGGATACGACGTGCGTGACATCGTCGAAAGCATGGGCGAGGTTAGCTTTCGTGGCGAGATCATCGATATTTTTTCGGTAGGGAGCGAAAGCGCGGTTAGAATTCTGCTCGACGGCGAGACGGTCGAGAGCATCAGGCGTTTTGACGTCGCGACGCAAAAAAGCGAAAAAGATGAACTTGCGCAAGCCGAAATAGCGCCGTTTTTAGCAAATTTAAGCGAGGACGAGTTTGAGAGCGTGAGCGAAAAGATATCGCGCGCGGACAGCGACGCGCTAGCTCGCGATCTGGGCTCGCTCGGGTTTTGGTTCATCGAGGGCTTCGTCGATTACGTGAGCGCGTTTGATTGCGTCTTGCTGCACGAGATCAAAAAGGATGAAATTTTTTCCGAGCGCAATTTGGATTTTTTAGACGCGATCGAGGTACTGCCCGCGGCGCGTAAATTTAAAGATCTCGCCGTGACGCCGTCGCAGGAATTTTTTGAATTCCACCGCAGCGAGGCCATCACGCTGATCGCGCGAAACGATGCGCTGCTCGCGCCGTTTGATCTTAGCGGATTTAGCAATATCGAAATTTTACGCGAGGATTTCGTCGTAAATTTAATAAGCGCCGAGCGTATCATCCTTTCGCTAAACAAAGCGGCGCCTAAAAAGCGCGTGCGAAGATCGAGCCTAGCGTTGGATGAGCTAAACGTGGGCGATTTTGTCGTGCACGAAGATCACGGTATCGCTAAATTTAACGGGCTTGAGCTCATCGAGGTGATGGGGCGCAGCAAGGAGTTCGTATCTCTGCTCTACGAGGGAGGCGACAAGCTGCTGCTGCCGGTAGAGTACCTAAACAAGATCGATCGCTACGTCGCAAGCGGCGGCGCGGTGAGCTTGGATCATCTGGGCAGGGCGAGCTTTTCAAAAATCAAGGAGCGAGTGCGCGAAAAGCTCTTTGCGATCGCTTCAAAGATCATTGCGCTGGCGGCCAAGCGCGAGCTGGTGCGAGGACTCGTCATCAAAAATGAAAGCGCGGATTATGCGAAATTTTTAAGCGCAAGCGGTTTTAGCTACACGAGCGATCAGCAAAAGGCGGTAAGCGCGATTTTGGCGGATCTGCAAAGCGGCAAGGTAATGGACCGCCTACTTAGCGGCGACGTGGGTTTTGGAAAGACCGAGGTTGCGATGAATGCGATCTTTGCCTGCATTCGCAGCGGGCATTCGGTGCTGTTTTTCGTGCCTACGACGCTGCTTAGCTCGCAACATTACGCCACGCTTAGCGAGCGCTTTAAGGAGTTTGAAATTCCTGTTTTCAAGCTCGATCGCTTCAGTAGCGCGAGGCAAAAGAGCGAAATTTTAAAACGTCTGCAAAGCGGCGAGGCGATCGTCGTGGTCGGCACGCATTCGCTTTTAAATTTAAACCCCGCAAATTTAGGGCTCATAATCATCGATGAGGAGCATAAATTCGGCGTTAAGCAAAAGGAGCGGCTCAAAGAGAAAAGCGCCGCCTCGCACCTGCTTAGTATGTCCGCTACACCGATACCGCGCAGCCTAAATATGGCGCTAAGCTCGATTAAAAGCTACTCCACGCTGCTTAACCCGCCGCAGGACCGTCTGGACGTGCGCACCTTCGTCAAGCAGTGGGACGAAAAGATCATAAAAGAGGCGATCTCGCGCGAGCTGCGACGCGGCGGGCAGATTTTTTACGTCCATAACCACATCGCGACGATGCAAAGCGCCAAAAAGAAGCTGCTTGAAATTTTGCCGAGCCTTAAAATTCTAATTTTGCACTCCAAGATCGACGCTAAAACTACGGAGGATGAAATTTTAAAATTTGTGGCGGGCGGATACGATCTGCTGCTTTGCACCAGCATCGTAGAAAGCGGCATCCACATGCCGCGCGTAAATACGATCATCGTCGAAAACGCCGATAAATTCGGTATTGCCGATCTGCACCAGCTGCGCGGCCGCGTCGGGCGCAGCAACAAACAGGGCTTTTGCTACTTTTTGATCGAGGATAAAACCGCTCTTACGCAGGACGCGCTAAAACGGCTCGTAGCGCTTGAGAGCAACTCATTTTTGGGCAGCGGCTCGGTGCTAGCGTATCACGATCTTGAAATTCGCGGCGGCGGAAACCTGCTCGGAGAGGCGCAGAGCGGGCACATCGAAGCGATCGGATACTCGCTTTATCTAAAGATGCTAGAAGAAGAAATCGGCAAGCTGCTAAGCAGAAAGAGCGCCGCTGCGAGCGTGGAGCTTAAAATTTCCGTAAACGCCTTTTTAAACTCGGAATTTATCAGAGAGGATCGCCTGCGCTTGGATCTTTACAGGCGGCTTAGCAAGTGCGCAGAGGCGAGCGAAGTACTTGAAATTTTCGGCGAGATCGAGGATCGCTTCGGGCGCGCGGACATCTACACCAAGCAATTCATCGATGTGATGATGATTAAGGTTTTGGCTACGAAGCTTGGCTTGCGCGTGATTTCGAGCATGGATGAAAATATCTTTATCACCCTTGCAAACGGCGATAAGGTGCGATTAAAGGCGCAGACGCGCGACGATGACGACGTGATAAGCGAAATTCTGATCTATCTGCGAAGGGAGCTAAAAAATGCGAACCTGCGATGAAAATATCAAAAAAAGCGCGAGCAAAAGCAGAAATAAAGAGTTAAATTTAGACTCGGCGAGCGGTTTAAATTTAGCGCCGCAAGCCGTCCTAAACAACGCGCAAAGCGGCTCTAGCGAGCAAATTTATTTCAGCGATTTTAGCGCGATTGATTGGCGCGCTGTGCAGGTCGCCGTCTTTCGCGCGAATAAAAAGGCACTAAAGATCGTTCGTGACATCGATTTCACGGGTATTGACGCGCTTGTGGGGCTAGAGAGCCAAAAATCGGCTCTTATAAAAAACACAGACGCCTTCCTGCGCGGCTGCAGCGCCAACCACGCGCTGTTGTGGGGCGAGAGCGGCTGCGGCAAATCAAGCCTTGCGAAGGCGGTTTTTTCCAAATTTATCCCGCAAGGTCTTAAGATAATCGAGATCGGCAGAGACGATCTGGGCCATCTCGTGGATATAATCGACGCGATCCGAGAAACGAACTTTAAATTTATCGTCTTTTGCGACGATTTGAGCTTTGAGCTCGGCGAGAGCGGCTACAAGCACCTAAAGCCGCTGCTAGAAGGATCCTTAGAGCGCTCGCCGCGCAACGTGCTGATGTATGCGACATCCAATCGTCGCCACATCGTAGGCGAATGCGCGAGCGACAACGACGCCGCGCAGATCAGCCGCGGCGAACTGCACCTAAGCGACGCGGCGAATGAGCGAATCAGCCTAAGCGAGCGCTTTGGGTTACAGCTAAGCTTTTACGGCGGAAGCATGCAGGAGTATTTGGGGATCGTAGATGCCTACTTTGCGGCTGCGCAAGGTATGAGTGCGCCGGAATTTCGCCTAAGCTTTGCCGCAAATTTAGACGAGCTGCACGCAAAGGCGCGTGAGTTTGCGATGCTTCGCGCAAGCCGAAGCGGCCGCGCAGCAAAGCAGTTTTTCTTGAGCTTTGGCGAGGAATTTTTTGCAAATTTAAAAGGCGGCAGATGAATACTGCGCGCGAATTTAAATTTGGCGTAAATTTTATCGCAGTGTTAGAGCGCACGCAAAAAATCGCCGCCGCCGCGCGAAATTTTAGAAACGATGCTAGAAATTTCGGAGGCACGAGATGAGCGCGACCGAGCTTTTTATCGCGCTTTTTCGCGCCGTGAAAATCAAGGATTTTCGCTGGTGGCCCGCGTTTGGAAGCTTTGAGGTGGTCGTGGGGGCGATTTTGATCCAAAATACGGCGTGGCGCAATGCCGATGCAGCACTGCAAAACCTGCGTAGTAAGGGGCTTTTGAGCCTAGAAAGCATCGCCGGATTAGAGGAAGCGGAGCTTGCGCAGATCATCAAAGTAAGCGGATTTTATAATCAAAAAGCTAGACGCCTAAGCTTGCTTTGCAAAGCGATAATCGCGGATTTTGGGGATTTTGAGAGCTTCAAATCAGGCGTTAGCCGCGAGTGGCTGCTAGCGCGCAAGGGGATCGGCGCGGAGAGCTGCGATGCGATCTTGTGCTATGCGTGCGAGCGCGCGGTGATGGTCGCGGACAGCTACTCGGCGCGGCTGCTCGGGGCTTTGGGCTATGAGTTTGAAAGTTACGACGAGCTTAGCGCGTGGCTCGGCGAACTGGAATTTGAGCGGATCTATGAGTTTGTAAATTTCGCTAATTTTCCCTGCGATGCGGCGGCAAAAGCAGATAAGCTGGAGAACGAAAACGGCGCGTATGCACTATTTCATGGGCTCATCGTGGAATTTTACAAAGCACATTTGAAAGGTAAAATTTTCGACGAGAGTGCGAAAATAATTTTAAATGATTTGAGGTAGATATGTTTAATACTAAAATTTTAGAAAATTTAATGGTTGCTTTTTGCTTTTGTATAACGCTTGCGTTACATTTACTGATATTTAACCATTACTTCTCACTCCAAGAAGGATGGTGGGAAACCTATGCTTATTTAG
>NZ_CALIMY010000108.1 GCF_938045205.1 uncultured Campylobacter sp. | reverse complement strand
GCACGATGTTTTCGAACATGCTCAAATGCTGCGGCTAATGCGTGCGATGGACGCTGCTGCGGTAAAATTTTAGAATTTTGCGGAATTTTCACGAAATTCCATATTTTTCACGAGATTTTTGTAAATTTGCCTTATGCGGAATTTTAAAATTCCTCAAGGAAATATTTTAATTCTTTTAAAATTTTGCGAAAGAGCTTTTGCGGAATTTTATCCGCGTTTTATTTTGCGCCTAAGCTTCCGTGCGCTTGCTCGTCGAAACTTATAAAAATTTATAAAATTTCGCTCGATTTATGAGGCGCGTCAAAACAGCGAAGCAGGACGGTATAAATTCTAGCGACGATTGCACGGATTATTTGCTGCGCGAGCCGAGTTATTTAATTTTTGGGCGAAACGAGCGCTTTACGTCAAAGCCCTTGCTGGCAATTTTTATATCATTTGGTATCGTGCCTGTCGGAGCAGAGGCGTCCTTTTTGGCGGATAAAAACTCGACTAAGCTTTGCCAGACGAAATCGGCATCCAGATAAAACCCCATCGCGTTAAGCTGTGGATTTATCGCCGCGGTGTGAATGTTCTGTGTGAGCTTAAAAAATACGATTGGGGCGTTTAAAATTTCATCTTTGCTTATATAGCCGTAAACAATGCTTTTTAGCGTCGTTTTGCGGTTGCCCTCTAGTGCCATGAGCTGCAGAATTTCCTCGCGTGTAGCCTGCTCGCCGACCTTACCTAGCCATGAGGGGCGATATGGGCGCGAAATTCATCGCCAAAGCTCAAAGTTCTGTCATTCTGATACTGCCTTCTTAGCTCCGTCTCGTCAAACTCTAGGCTTGTGTAAATTTTACCTTGCGTTGCGAAAATATGGACTAAATTTTTGCCGATGAAAATCACGGAGTGAAGCAGGCGCGGCAGTTTATTTACGTCAGTTTTGCTCCAGTTTATAAATTTACCGCGGATAAAGCGGTACCCGCTAAGCTTCATTTCAAAGACCTTTTTATCGCCCTCGTCAAGCCTCCATAGCTCGTCCACACTGACTGGAGTAGAGTTTCTGCGGTCATAGACCAAAGTCTCATCAAGTCCGTATTTTGACACCATAAAATCGTAATTATCTTTAAATTTAGAGATAATTTTCATGTTCGTCCCCTAAAATTTTATCTTTCAAAAGCTCCTGAATCGGCGTGCTTTGCACTGAAACCGAAGCAAAATTTTATCGCTGCAAATTTACGCTGTGAACCTCGCAAATTTTACAAAAATTTACTGCTAAATCGCCAAAATTTATATCGCAAGCTCACGGCTCGCTAAATTTTACCGCGTGCCGGCAAAATGGTAAAACCGAACGAAAAGCGTGCGGTGCGGCAAATTTTAAATTTATTTTACGCGGCGGCGTAGAGTTTTAAAATTTATTTTCTGCGATGGCGCAAAATTTTAAATTTATCTGCCGCAAAAACGGAAGCCGCTACCGCTTAAAGTCGTGAATTCGTATATTGGCGCCATATTTTTTGCAAAGCTCGCTTACCTTTTCTTTCAGCCTTTCCTCGTCGTAGCAGATGAGATCGATGTATACGTGTTTTTGCCCGGTTGCACCGCCGATTATTTCCAAAAACGAGCCGCAGCTCTCCAACTCATCGTCCTCGATTTTGTTTCTCAGATCAAAGCCCGCCTGCACGTCGCCGCCGTTATCGATGCTAAGAAAGCAAAATTTGATGCCAAGCTCGAAGGCTTCGTTATAGATGTCGCGCTCGCCGTTTAGGTACTGATTTACGATGGCCGTTAGGCAGGTGGTGCCCACGATCACGTCCTCGCGCACCTCGCTGCCGCGCGGCTCCATTTCGTAGCTGAAAAAATTCTTTAGCGGTTCGCGCGCAGCTTTTTCGCCGAATTTCTCATCGATCAGATCGGCAAATTCGCTTAGCGGCACGCCGTTTTCCTGCGGCTGGGCCAGCACTTCAAGCATGCCTAAAGTGTTAATGACCGTCGTCTCGCCGATGATGTTATCAAGTAGGATGAAACTTAGATTGCCCGCCTTGCCCTCATCCTGCGCGAGCAGAGCCGCTAGGTTTTCGTTGTAGATTTTGATGTCTACGTCGCTTTCGTTAAACTGCGCGTAGATCATCGACTCCTCGGCGTTTACGCTCGTGTCATACATCTCGATCCCGCCGATACCTCGCGGCGCACGCGGCTTTCCGAGCGTGCAGATCATTTTGGACTCAAGCTGTTTTGGCATAACGTTTTTGATGAAGCTTAGCCAAAATAAGCGGTGCCTCATACCCTCGGGAGTTAGCACCAGATCGAGCTTATCGCCCACGAGCCCCGTCATAAAATAGGGCTCGGCAAGGCAGATGCGAAGCTTCTCGTCGGTCTTTTGCATCGCCTCTTCAAACTCTTCCGCCGCCAGATCGGCCTTGATCTCATCTATCACGCCGCTAAATTCCGCCCAAAATTTATCCACTCTGCCCGCAAAAGTGCTTGGAATTTGCGCCTTTTCAGCCTTTTTTCCTGAGCTAAATAACCCCACGGTCTCTCCTTTAATTAAATTTAAACGCAATTATAGCTTAATTTTTTGCGCAGGCTTGGAGCCAAATTTTAAAAGCCCACCCTCATGTGCACTGAAAGCAGCCGCCCAAAACCTCGCATTTTTCGCAGATCTGCACGTATATGACCCCCTCGCCCTGCACCAGCTCGCCGAATGAGATCTGCGCTAGATGCTTCATCGTCCCGCCGCAGCTAGGGCAGCTCAGATACTCGGCGTCCTGCACCCACTGCGGATAGCCGCCCACGGTCACGTCAAGCTCGCTAAAGCAGCCGTAAAAGGGCGATACTTCGCCGCCTAGCTTAAATTTCATACCGCTCAGTCGCGCAAAATCCTCTTGCGAAAAGTAACTTTTCTCCATCCCTTCGCCCTCGCAGCGCATCTGCGGCTCGCCGTCCGCGCCGCATTTGCAAAAATACATTACCGAGCCGACGCAGGTCGGGCAGCAGCGAAAGATCGCGTCGTGCTTTAAATTTAGAAACGCAAGCCGCGGATCAGTTGCCTTTAGACGCAGCATATCAAGCATCTCGCAGCCGCAAAACTCGCACTTTTGCCCTGTAGGCCTGCCGATACGTACGGGCTCGTCCGCATTTTGGTTTGCGTCTTCGCAAGCGTCCTTTGCATTTTCGCTTAAATTTAAACCGCTGCTAGCGTCTTTTTGCGCGTCTGATTTGAAATTTACGCGCTCGTTCTGCAAGCTCGCGCCTTCGTTTATGCCCGTGCGAGCACTCTGCGCGCCCGCGTGTAAATTTGAAATTTCGTCCGCGCCGTTTTGTGCGTTTTGTTCGGAATTTGCGCTGCCCGCGCGGCCTTTGAAATTTGAAATTTCACTCGCGCTTTCATCTCCGCGCTCGCGCTCGCCGTTTTTATCCGCGCCATCTTTTACGCGCACCGCGGCAAGGCATTTATCAAAAACTAGCGATTTTCGCTCGCCCCTCTTATCAAAGCTCCAGCCGCCGATTTTCGCGTAAAAATCTGTGCCTACGTAGAGCTTTTTGCGCCACGGCCTCGGGTTTTTATACAGCTCGTAAAAGAGCTCCGTCGTTTTTTCGTCGCCCTGCCACGCAAGCGAGCGCAGAAGGTGATTTAGCGCGTTTTTGGAGTTATCTTGTAGCGAGTCTAGTTTGGCTATGAGCGAGTCTCTTACGTCCTTAGGCGCGCCGAAGTAGATTTCGGGCGGATAGTAGATCTGCTTCGCTGCCGCAGCTCGCGCGATCCTTGGATCGTGGATATCCAGCAGGCTAAAAAGCGCCCAAAAATCGTTACAAATCTCATCCCATTTTTCGATCTCATCGATTCGGTCTGCGATTTTTAGGATCATCGCCTCCACTTCGCCCGCGCCTAGGTTTAAAATCTCCTCTCGCCTCTGCTTTTGGCGGCACGAGTGGCAGATGCCGTCGAAATATATCGTGTTTTCGCCGCATTTTGGGCATAGATGGGCTTTGCTTTGCATTTTATCTCCTTAAATTTGGATTTAAATTTCGTCAAATTTTAGCTAAATTTTACTGTTTTATGGCGATCAAGCGCGGTTTAGAATTTAATGTCGCATTGAATTCGAGGCTTTAATACACCTAAAATGCGTCATTTACAAATGGAATTCAAGCTGAAAGAGATGTGAATTTTAAATTACAATAGAAGTAGGGTGGGTTTGCGAGATCAAGTGGAATTCATCTTCGAAAAGATAAATTCCACTTTTATGCTCTTAGGCGCAAATCACTTTTCAATGTGATGTTTGACTAGATACTCGATGATATTTACCGCATTATCGATGCCGCAATACGACGTGTCGATGCAGATATTGTAGTTTGCGGACGCGCCCCAGACTTGGTTGGTGTAGTATTGATGAAAGCTCATCCTGCCTGCGTCGCTGTTTTCCATATACTCTCGCGCGTCGGTGTGACCCTCTTTTTCCAATCTAGCGAGCTTAAACTCATCGCTCGCGCGTAAAAATACCGTCAGCAGATCCGGATGTCCGCGCAAGAAAAACCCGGCGCAGCGCCCAAGCACTATAACGTTGCCGCCCGAGACGATCTTCTCGTAGATTGCTACGATGCGATCGCGCTTTTGCTCATTGGCTAGCTCGTTGTGCGATATTGCCTGAAGTAGCGTATTTACGGGCATTTCGTTGTAGAACTCATACATCTGCTCGAAGCAGCCAAGCTCGTCTGCTTTGCGGAGCAGATCTGCCTTGGCTAGATAGGTGTAGCCTAAGCGCTCGGCTAGTTTGCGCGCGGTTTCGCGCCCACCTGCGCCCGTTTGTCTAGCGATCGAGATTATCATATTTTCTCCTTAGATGAAATGTGCAAATATACCGGCACCGATGACGGTAAGAAGTCCCGTAACCGCCATTGCTAAAGACGCCATCGCGCCCTCTACGTCACCGATCTCAAGAGCGCGCGCCGTTCCCATCGCGTGGCTCGCGCAGCCTAGGGCGATACCTTTTGCCATCGCCTTTTTGATGCCAAAAATTTTAAGTAGTGCCTCGCCAAATACGCTGCCGATGATGCCCGTAGCGATGATGCAGGCCACTGTTAGTGTCACGATGCCGCCTAAGCTTTCGCTGATACCCATACCGATTGGCGCCGTGACAGATTTCGGTAGTAGCGTGACATACATTGTATGATTTAGCCCAAATATCACCGACATCGCGTAGATGCTGCCTAGTCCTGCGATCATACCCGAAATCAGTCCTGCAAAAATAGCTAAAAAATTACTTCGCAAAAGTGCCAGCTGCTCGTATAGCGGTACGGCTAGACAGACGGTAATCGGCGTTAAGAAAAAGCTAATGTGCGAGGCGCTCGCATTAAATTTCTCGTATGGAATTTTAAAGATTAAAAGCACGCAGACGGTAAGCACGATACCGATTAGAAGCGGGTTGAAAATCGTTAGCTTAAAGCGCTTTTTTAGATAAAGTCCCAGCTCAAACGAGCCCAGGCACAAAAACACGCCGAAAAAAGCGGAGTTCATTAAAATTTCTCTCATTTTTTATCGTCTCCGGATAAAATTTCGCGCTCCAGCTTCGCATCCACGCCCTTTGTATTCACGCCGTCTTGTTCGTGCGCGGCTTCGTAAAGCCTGCGCTTAACGCGGGCGAGGGCAATTTTATAAAAAATTTGCGTTACCGCGCCACTTGCACCAATGACTACTACCGTAGAGACCGCCGTAATCGCGATGATTGCGAAAAGATGCTGGCGTAGCGCGTCACCTGCGATGATGATCGCAGCGCCCGCCGGGATGAAGATCACAGGCATAATCTGCATAAAAAATGACACGGTTTCTCTAATCTGCGATACTTTGATGAGTTTGAAGATCAGGGCTAAAAGCATAATGACTAGCCCATAGATGCTAGCGGGGATTGGCACAGGCACGAGCGCCGCCAAAATCTCCGCAACAAAAGATATTCCTAAAATCACGCTAAATTGGATTAAGTAGTTCAAAGCTTACCTCGGATTAAAATTTAGCGCTAAATTTAGCACTTTGCAGTTAAAATAGATATTAATCTTGCTAGGTTTGGGCGAAATTTTGCAGCAAAATTTACTTAAGTAAGCTCTGTAGCTAGGCTGTAGGTAGAATTTTGCGATTTATTATAGCGCTAAATTTAGCCTTGCGGCACGGATAAAATCTGGCGATGACTATTCAATCAAGCGTCTCGCCTAGCTCTATTTTGACGCCGAGCACCCTGCAGACTAGATCAAAAATTTCAATATCGACATTGGGCGCGTATTCGTCCAAGACGGTGTAAACTTCGGCGCGCATATCCTCGTCATGGCCCGGGTGCGAGCGCGAATACAGCTCGTCCGTGCGCCGCACGAGCGCGAGATTATCGATATCTCGCTCGCGCATCGCCTGCTTGAGCCGTTTTGAAATTTGCCATTTGAAACTTTGCATTTTTCATCCTTTAAATTTGCGCGATACTAGCCAAAAGGACTTTAAAATTTAATTTCTTAAATCCGGTGACGCGTTTCGGCGCGATCAACGAGCCTGCGCCGTACGGTCTTGCGCTTGCAAATATAAAACGAGCCGGGTTTAGATCAAGGCTTTACCGGCTAAATAGAAGATTATCTTTGCGTAAATAGCGCTAAATCTCGCAAAGCCAATGGGATTACTTCGCCGTGCGAAGCGCCTTCGTAGAGCCTAAACTCGCAAGAAAGCCCCTTTGTTTTTAAAATTTCAGCTAGATCGGCTACTTTTAAAATTCCCGCTTTATCGGTTTTTCCTTTACGCATTTCACTCGAGCCGGCAACGAGCATTATGAATTTCGCTTTTAAATTTGATCTAAGCTTTCCCTCGTCTAGGGCATCTCTGATCAGCTGTGATTCACCCCACCACAACGAAGGCGAGGCGATAAAAAACTCGTCGAAAATCCCATCGTCGCGCAGCAAAGCATAAATCCCGAATAGCCCGCCGAACGAATGTCCGAAGTAAATTTTATCGCTTTGCGTCGTGGCGTATTTTCGATCCACGAGCGGCAATAATTTATCTTTTACAAAATCGTAAAATTCTGCCGCGCCGCCGCCGTTTGCATATTCTTCGCCGCTCGCCGCAGGCGTTAAATCTCTCGTGCGACGCTTAGTATCATACGCTAGCGGGCTATCGTATCCGATACCTACTATAAGGACGGTTTTGCTTAATTTCGACACCGCTTTTGCGTTTTGCTTTGCGCCATTCGCATAAATTTTCGCATAGGAGTTTAAAAGTATCGGAAACTGCGCGTTCGCATCAACCATAAAAACTACCCTATCGTAGCGAGCGACATTTTTTTGGCGAGCTATAAAAATTTTATATTTTTCGCCGTTCTTGCTTTTTAGAATAAAATCGCTCACGTTAAACATTTCGCGCGCAGCTCCACTTACCCGCTCAATCTTTTGTGGCGGTTTTGCCCCCAGATCGCAAGCGAATAAGCACACTAAAAAGAGCGCGTCAAATACCGCAAGAAAGCTCTTTAGGCTTACCATTTAGCGTTTACCTTAAACCAAAACCTCCTGCCCTCCTCGGGATACCAATAGTAATTGTCGTCGTCCGCAAGACCCTCGTCGTATCGGACGTTATCAAAGATATTGTAGGCGGTTAAATTTAGACTCAGATTATCGTTTAAATCGTATTGTGCGCCCAAATCCGTAGTAAAAAGCTTTTTGTCGTTTTTGCTGACTCTATTGCCCGGACCGAATTGCACGCTTGTAAGCTCGCTTTCGTAATTAAGACCGATAAAGGTAGAAAGCGGAGCGATAGGCCTATAGCTAAGCGTCGCATGTGCAGCATGCTTCGGAGTAGCGGTCAGGGATTTGCCATCCAGCCTACTAAGATTGGTTTGGCTAAATTTAACGGCGCCGTTTGGCGTATAGATCGTAGGATCCCCGGTTTCGATCTCGGAGTGGCTATAGGTGTAGTTTGCCTTGAAATTTAGCTTTTTAGTAATATCGTAATCGCCACTCAGCTCAACGCCGTAAACCTCGGCTCCTTCTATATTAAAATACGTTCCCCAACCAGGACAATTAACGCTCGGCGCGCCGGCGCAGCCTCCGTAAGCGGGAATCCTATTGATATTGCTGCCATCGGTATCTAAAATTTTATCTTTGAAGTCGTTTTTAAATAGCGTGATATTGCCGCGCAGATCGTCTGCATTGTCGTAATAAAGCCCGATCTCGTAGGTCGTGCTTTTCTCGGGCTTTAAATCCTTGTTACCGAAATCTATAATCCTCCAGCCGCCCTGAATCGTGCCTACTTCAGGCGAAATTTGATTGACGTCGGGAGTTTTATAGCCGGTTGCGACGCCGCCTTTGATCGTCCAAGTATCGCCTATATTAAACGTCGCGTAGGCTCTAGGAGAAAAGTGGTTGCCGAAGTATTCGTTATGCGTGAGCCTGCCGCCGAGCGTTAAAAATAGCGTATTTTCGAAAATTTCGATCTCATCCTCTAAAAATCCCGCATGCTCGTTCATAGAAAATCGTTGCGGAGAGCGTAAATTTTGCCTACTCGCGTTTGAAACGATGAAAGTCGTTTGCACATCCTGTTTGCTAAAATCGTAGCCGAAGGTAAGCGTATTTATACCGAGATAAGTCGTAAATTTGGAATTAAAATTTCTATTTTTTACGATTGCGGGAGAAAGGCTATCAAAAATGCTCGTACGGCGAGTCTTATCCCAAAAATAACTTATATCAGCACTTAAGCTCTCAAACTCACCCAAATATCCGACGCCGTGATTTTCTCTTTTATATTTATAGTGATTTAATCCACGCGCGTTGGGATAAACGGCGGTTTTACCAAGAGTCCTTGAATAATCATGATTTTGTCTTCCGGTTTGAAAGTAAAATTTATTATTTTCATCCGGCGTTAGCCAAAGTTTGGCGTTAGAATCCGATTTATCACTCTTCTGATAGCCTCCCTTATAGCCATCCTCGCCGCGCAGCTTTTTATATCCCCACAGCTGAAGTGCCGCATACTGCCCAAAGGGAATATTGACGTAGGCTTCGCCCATCTTGCCGTCTCCGATACCTTCGTGATCTTGGATAGTTGTAGATATAGCAGCACTTCCGCTAAATTTAGAAAAATTCTTTTTCGTAATGATATTTATCACGCCGCCTACTGCATCGCTCCCGTAAAGCGAGCTCATCGGTCCTCTAATCACCTCGATACGCTCGATCGCTCCTGCGGGCGGGATAAAATTCGAGTTCATATCGCCCGCTCCGCCTTTTGGGTTCGCCGCCGCGGAACTTACACGTTTGCCGTCGATAAGCACAAGGGTTTGGGAGCTTTCCATTCCTCTGATGGATATCCCGCTTGCCGGGCCGTCATCGCCTGCGATGACGCTAACGCCCGGCATTTTATTCGCAATATCGTGTAGCGAAGTGAATCTGCCGCTTGATATCTCTTTATTATCCAAGGTGGAAATGGAGGCCGGCGCCTGCCTAATATCTTGGCGAAAGCCGCTCGCACTTACTACGATTTCGCCAAGATTCGTGCTATTTGCGTCACTGCTTAGATGCGAGCCTTCGACGCCGCATAAAATCGAAACGCTCGCGCATATCGATAATGCGATAAATTTCGCCTTTTTAAAATACATATCTTTTTGCATTTTTGTTCCTCTATTTTGAAATTTAATCGCGGATTATAACTCAAAGCGGATAAATTTAATATTAATTATTAAAGTATTTTTATAGAATTAAATTTAACTAATAATTCCCCGTTCCATCGATATTTTTATAAAAATTATTTTAAATAAAGTACAACATATAATCAAGAAATTGCTGTAAATAAGTAAAATTTTATAACGCCCGGCATTAATTATCAAATCGTTTTGAAGAAATTTTGCACAGTTTTGATTTTATCTGCTCTAAGAATCATTTTCGCTTTTGTGGACGTGTATATTTTAAACTATCGAAGGCATTACAAGCGGCAACGCGAAAATGGCTTTGCTCTATTGATTTCGTGCATCCTGCGGCTTGCGATAATTATAGACTAGCATAGGATTAATATGCGATGTTTTTTAACACAGTAGCTTCGTATGAATAAATTTAAGGAGCATAATAGCTTCGGCGCAATTTAAAATTTGAGTAGTTTATATAGGCGGATTTAAATTTAAACTAGATTTATCAGCACGGCAAAATCTGTCAAGGTTTTAAATTTAGAAGTAAAGAATCGATCCAAATTTAAAATCCTGGCGCAAGAATGCAAAGTAAGAAGATAAATTTAATAAGACCCCGCAAATTTATCTTAAAATTTAGCGGGATCAAATTTAGATTTACGCCGCAGGCGCACTATTTTCGGCGTGCGTATCGTCCGAGTCCTTAGGCCTTAAAAACCACTGCTTTGCAAAGATCAGCGCGTAGATCGCTGCGCCGATGCCGTAGCTAACGTATTCGCTCGGAATGAATTCTATAAATTTCGCGCAGATATTAGGCACCAGCATTAACGGCGTTACTAGCAGTAATAGCAGGCGCTCTAGCGGATTACATTTTGTAACAAACCAGCCTTGTAGCGAGGAGCTGAAGGCAAACATGCCCACGATCGCCGTGGCAAAAATCAGCACGATTTGCAGTGGATCGCTGATCCAAACGATGCTTTTTGAATCCATCGGATCGCCGATGCTTTGGATCAAAAGCAGCTTATTATTGAAGAAAAACGCAAACGGAAGTACGGCGGTGCGCAGATCATACACGAAGCCCTGAAGTCCCACGGTTACCGGATTTGCCTTTGCGATGCCCGCGGCGGCGTATGCGGCGATGCCCACCGGAGGGGTATCATCGGCTAAAATTCCGAAATAAAATACGAAAAGATGCACCGCGATCGCAGGGATCAAAAAGCCGTTTTTGCCGGCCAGTATTAAAATCACCGGAGCAATAAGGCTCGAAACGACGATATAATTCGCCGTCGTAGGAAGCCCCATGCCCAAAATCAGACTCATTATCGCAGTCATCAGAAGTATCAGCACTATGCTATTTCCCGCGACCGCCTCCACGAGCTCTGAAAGAACCTGTCCCAGCCCGGTAAGCGAGATCGAGCCGATGATGATGCCCGCTAGCGCGGTGGCAACGGCTACCGTGACCATGTTTTTAGCAGCACCCACCATAGCCCAAAAGATATCTACGAAACCTACGATAAAATCGGACTTGCCAACTTTTTCGCCAAATATCGTTTTCTTTGCGGGCTCTTGTACGATCATTATTAAAAATAGCACGCAGATCGAGTTAAACGCCGCAGAGATCGCGCTTTCTTTCAGAATCAATAGAGTGAAAAGAAGCACCAAAATCGGTATTATGTAATGAATGCCGCTAAATATAATTTTTAGCTTTGAAACCTTGGCGTAATCGCGGCTGCCGTGAAGCCCTAGCTTGCAGCTTTCCAGATGCACGATGAAAAATAACCCCGCGTAGCAGACGAAAGCGGGGATCACCGCCGCGATCATTACGTTGGTGTAGCTCATACCTAAAAATTCCGCGATGATAAATGCCGCAGCGCCCATGATAGGCGGCATAAGCTGCCCGTTTACGCCGGCGGCGACCTCGATAGCGCCCGCTTTAGTGGCTGTAAGCCCTGCTTTTTTCATTAGCGGGATCGTAAAGGTACCCACCGTCACAACGTTTGCGGTCGAGCTGCCGCTTACCATGCCGGTTAGCCCGCTAGCGATTACGCTAGCCTTGGCGGGTCCTCCGCGGAAGCGACCTAAAATCGCAAACGCTACGTTTATAAAATACTGCCCCGCTCCGGCTCGCTCCAAAAGCGCGCCGAATAGCACGAACAGATAGATGAAGCTGGTGCTGACCCCTACCGGTACGCCAAATACGCCCTCTGTCGTTAAAAACATATGCCCTGCAAGCAGTTCAAAGCTTGCGCCGCGGTGCGCGATGATATCTGGCATATAAGGGCCGAAGTAACAATACAGAAGAAAGGTAAAAGCGATAATGCCAAGCGCGGGCCCCATCATACGACGACCCGCCTCAAAAAGGATAAAAATACCTATAAAGGCTGCTACGATATCTCTGGTTAGATAATTTCCCGGGCGCTGCGCTAGCCCGTTAAATTCTATTGCAGGATACAAGATCGCGGCGACTCCGACGATTAATAAAATATAATCGTAAAACGGGATGTAAAAATGTGCCTTAGAGCGCGGGCGAAACGGAAAAAGCGAAAAAATTATAAAAATGGCGAACGCCAAGTGGATTGAGCGCGCGATATTCGTATTTAGCGTAAAATATGCGATATAAAGCTGAAAGACCGACCACGCGAAGCAGACCAGCGTCACGAGCCAGAAGAGCTTTTTAGAGGTAAATTCTCTACTTTTTACCTCTAAAACCTGCTCGTCGTTTTGTGTAGATTTCTCCATCAACTAGCCTATTTCAGCAGTCCGGCTTCTTTATACACCGCCTCTGCCGCAGGATGAAGCGGTGCGCTAAGCCCCTCTAAAAGAGATTCTTTGCTTACCAAATTTAACGCAGGGTGTAGTTTTTTATACTCGTCGAAATTATCAAGTATCGCCTTAACTACCGCTCTAACTGCTTCGTTACTTTGGCTAGCGTCGGTTACTAGCACGGCCTTTACGCCGATAGTCTGCGTATCGTGATCTACGCCGTCATACATTTTTGCAGGGATCACGCCTTTGGCAAAATATGGATATTTTTCTAGAATTTTTTTGATATGCTCATCGTCGATGCCGACTAAGTCGATAGGAAGCGAAGTCGCCGCATCGGTGATATTTGCGGTCGGATGTCCTACGACATAGAAGTATCCGTCGATCTTCTTATCTTTTAGCGCCATAGGGCATTCTTGCGCGGTTAAGACGCCGTGTTGGGCGAGCTTTTTGAGATCGAAGTCGTAGTTTTCAAAAACTATCGTGCTGGTTAGCTCGTTGCCGCTGCCTGGATTTCCGATATTGATCTTTTTGCCCGCAGCGTCGCCGTAGGATTTGATGCCGCTCTCTTTAGAGACGACGAAAGCCAAAAGTTCCGGATAGATCGAAATTACGGAGCGTAAATTTTTATCCGCCGCGCCTTGAAATTTGCCCGTACCGTTGTATTTATCATAGACGACGTCGCTTTGAACGAAGCCGAAATTTAGCTCTTTTTTAAGCACGTTATTGACGTTATACGTCGAGCCGCCCGTCGATTGCACGGAGCATTTCATATTTTTATCCATATTTACCAAGCGGCAAATCGCGCCGCCTACCGGATAATAGGTGCCGGTCATACCGCCGGTGCCGATATTGATGAACTCCTTAGCGCCTGAAACGCTAGCTAGTAAGGCCAAACCGGCCAAAGCAACAGAAAATTTTTTCATCTTTGCTCCTTTTTGAGTTAAAAGTTTGAAAGTATTGCTAAATTTCTATAAAATTCTAATAAAAACAGATCGAATTTCGCGCAAATTTACGATTTTACACATCACGGCGCAAGTGATTTAATATCAAAGTAGCTCGGCGATCTGCTCTGATATGCGGAATTTTACCGCAATAAAATTCTAAGCTTGAAATCCAAACGCCCGTGGATAAAATTTAACGCTATAAATTTAAAGCCTTAATAACTCACGCTGCTAAGATACAGCCCGTTCGGCGGAAAGGGGATTCTACTAAACGCCCGCGAGAAGCTAATCTTGCGCCCGCTCTGCACGGATTTTAGGGCGTTTGCGACCATCAGCCGCACCTGCGCTCGCAAAAATCCGTTGGCTTTAAAATTTATCAAGGTTAAATTTCTAAAAGAGTAGGCGCGCGCGACGTAGAGCTCGCGCACAGGGCTTTTTATGTCGCTGCCGCTTTTCATAAACTCGCTAAAATCGTGCTCGCCGATAAAATTTGCAAGCGCAGCATTGAGCGCGGCAAGATCTACGCGCGGATAAAACACGCAAAAATCGCTAAGAAAGGGGCTTGGACGTCCATGGTTTAAAACGTAGCGATAGCAGCGCGCTACGGCATCGTAACGCGGATGAAAATCGCGCGGTACCTGGCTGATGTGTTGCACAAAAATATAGGGCGCGCAGTGGCGGTTTATGAGCTCTTTTAGACGCGGCAGCTCCCAGTGCACGGTGCATTCGACGCAGCTTACCTGGCGCAGCGCGTGCACCCCTTTATCTGTGCGCGAGCTGCTGATGAGCGGCGCAAAGATCCCCACGCGCCCCAAAGCCGCGCGTAGCACGTCCTCGACGCCGCGCCCGTGAGGCTGAGACTGCGAGCCGCTAAATTTCGAGCCGTCGTAGGAATAGACGAGCTTGAGCTTTACGCGCTTGGAGTTTGCGCTCACGGCATATGCGCACGCATCTGCGGGAGTATTTGGCAGGGCGCTTATTTTGCCGATATGCGCAAGTTCGCTCGCTACAAAGTCGCTTGCGGGCGCGCTTTCAATAATATTTTTGAGTTCGGGCGCGCTTGCGAGGGTGTTTGCGGAAATACCCGCTTTGTAGGCGGCGTCTGCTTTGAGAGAGTTTGCGGCACGGGCGTCTGCGGGACTTGTGCAAATCTTTTCTATGCTTGTCGCGCAAATATCCGAAGCGACGGTATCGGCGGAATTTTTGCGGGCGGAATTTAAATTTGCCGCATGCGCGGTCTCTTTGGCGTGAACGGCGTCCAAATTCCGCTCGAAATTTTCGTGATTCAAACCGCAATCTGGTGCAGCATGGGTAGCCGTATTGCTTGCCGAGCTTACGAGAGCGGAATTTTTAAAATTTGAAATTTTATCGTTTAAGATCAAAACCTGCTCGCCGTTTTGCGCTTTGCATTTTAAATTTACGCCACGCAAAATTTCAGACGCACTAGCCTTGCTCGCCGAAATTTTATCCGTTAAATTTCGAGCGGACGAGCTTTCGTTTAAAATTTCGCCGCCGCAAAGCTCGGAGCCTTTTTCAGTACCTCGGGGCAATTTTGATCCTGTAATAAAGCAGCGAGCCGATAAGCGTAACGCCGAATGTCACCGGAAGCGCGATGCTTGGGTATTTAGAGAGCAGCATGATCATCGCGAAGTAGCTAAAAAGCACGCCGAAGATCCCCGCGTAAACGAAGCCCTTTTCGTAGCGATAGGTCACGATGCCGAGGCTTAGCGCAAACAAAAAGCTCGCCAGCGGAAAGAGCGAGACGAGGGTGTAGATGCTAAATTCTTTCCTGCGCTTCTCGCTGCCGCTCATATCGCTCCAGTATCCGATCACGCCGCCTCCGCCGCGGATATTGCGGTCGCTTTGCGTGCGCAGGGTTAAGCTTTCAAACTCGCTTACGTGCCACTGTTCGCCGCTCATCGTGTAAATTTTGCCGTCGTGCAGCATCGCAGAAAAGCTCGCGTTTTCGTTTTTAAACTCGCCGCTGCGCGCTACGATCATTCGCTCGTGATCCTGCGAGCCACCCGGATTATACAGCACGAGATCCTTATATAGCGTGCTTGTGCCGTTGTTTTCCTGCGAATCGATAAAAACGAGCCAGTCGGAAAATTTCTGCCCGAATTCGTTGGATTTGATATTTAGCGTCGCGCTAATTTTTTTGTAATCGATGAAATTGTCCTTTAAATTTTCGGCTATCGGCATCATAAAAAGCGATACGAAAAGTAGCGCTAAAGAGCACAGCGCCGCGCTTATGCCGAAAAATAGCGCGATCTTGCGCGTGGCGTAGCCGATAGTAGAAATGACGATGGTTTCGTTCTCTTTGGATAGCCTAAAAAGCGAGATGCTAAGCGCTACGAAAAACGCGATCGGCACCGTAAATATGAGGATGCGCGGCAGCATGAAAAGATAGAGCTTTACTAGCTCTGAAAAATTTATCTCGATAAACGACGTAATGCGCGCGATCTGAAGGAAAAAGACGATCGACATTATGATAAAAAGCGTGCTGAAAAGCGACGCGAAAGAGCCGACGAAATTGCTAAATAAATAGCGCTGCACCCTATCCATAAATGATGTCCAAGAGCCTTAAAATTTGATCTTTGAAGATAAAGGTAAGAAGCAACCCCATCGATAAAAACGGCACGAACGGCAGCTCGTAGCCTCTTTTGTGCGCGATGAGATACGCAGGCAGCGTCAAAATCGCGCCGATGTAGATCGAGATGCCGCCCAGCTTCCAGCCCAAAATCGCCCCCATAACGCCCGCGATAAAAATATCCGCGCTGCCCATCGCTTCGCGCTTTAGCACGAAGGTGACGATGAGGCGCAGCACGAAAAATATCGCCGCGTATCCCGCCGCCGCGCCCACGCCGCTAAGATTAAAATCATACATCAGCGTATAAGCAAGCGAAAGCGCAGTAACTACGTAAAGAAGGCTCTCGGGCACGGCTTTATACTCAAAATCGATCGCCGAAAGTGCCATAAGCAAGATGAAGCAGAGCCCGAGCACCGCGGCTTTTGCAAGATCGGGCTCGCCGAAATACGCCGCAAGCGCAAGCGCGCCGCCTAAAAGCTCGACGATCGGATAGCGGATCGAAATTTTGGTTTTGCAAAAGGCGCATTTGCCGCCCAAAAAGAGCCACGAAAGCAGCGGGATATTGTGGTAAAATTTTAAAGCGTGAGAGCATTTGGGGCAGTGCGATGCGGGGAAATTGACACTCTGTCCGCGCGGCAGGCGGTAGATCAGGACGTTGCAAAACGAGCCTACGCAGGTGCCGAATACCGCAAAAATCACGCCGTAAACGATATTTAAATCCATCTTTTTCCTTTTGAGCTTTAACTTTTTAAAATTTAATCAAGCGCTTTATGGTAGCGAGAAATTTCTTAGTTTTCATTGATTTTTTGCCTCTCGTAAGGGAAAAATTTTACGAAAATCGCCGCTGCGCCTACGCAAAATAAAATGGCTATGAGCCCTGCGATTAGCGGCTCGCCCCATGCCTCATATAATCCGCCGAAAATCAAAAATCCCGCCACCAGTATCACGGCGTTCAAAAGATCGAAGTTCAAAGTATCTACGATCCATAAAAACATAATATATGCGCCTATCCCGCTGCCTGCGGATGCCAAAATCCCCATTTTATCGGGGATGAAAGCAAACGCTAGCATAAAAAACAGCAGCAGGCAAATGTGTAGACCGCCAGTATAAATTTCTTTGGTTTTTTATACACGCTGCCGCATCTTGGGCATCTTAAAGATTTCATCGGCTTTTTGGTAAGCTTTTTGCCGCAACCACATTGTATGTAGTAGCTCATAGCCCTTCTTTCGGTTTTTGCGCGAACGGCGGCGTGATTTTTAAAATTTCTGCCGCGTTAAATTTACCGCGCCGCGTAAATTTACCGCGCCGCGCAACGCGGATCGCTCTAGAGCTTTAAATTTAAAAGGGCGAAATTTTAAAATTTCAAAGTATCGCGCGCTTACATAGTTAAAATTTTAAATTTTACGACGCTGCAAATTAAAATTCTGAAATTTTAAAATTTCAGGGTGTCGCGAGTGCCCGCAGATTAAATTTTAAAATTTACCGCGTTGCATGCGGTTCTGCAAAATAAAATTTTAAAATTTAAAGCGACCGTTAGAGCGACTGCGCCGCAGCTTAAAGACCGCCGAAGCGGCGTTGTTTGCGGCGGAAATCATCCACTATGCGCGCAAGCTCCTCGCGCGTGAAATCGGGCCACAGCGTCGGCGTAAACGCAAGCTCGGCATAGCTTGCTTGCCAGAGTAAGAAATTCGACAGCCGCTGCTCGCCGCCCGTGCGCACCAGCAGATCCACGTCGCCGCTGTGCGCGGTATCCAGATGTGCGCCGATGCCCACTTCGCTTAGTCGCTCTCCGCTTGCAAGCAGCCGCTCGCACGCTCGCACGATCTCGTCTCGCGAGCCGTAGTTGATCGCTAGGTTAAAATTTAGCGCTCGTCCGTTTTGAGTTAAATTTGAAAGATATTCGATCTCGCTTCGCAGATCGCCGCTAAAAGCCGATATGTCGCCGATCGGATAGAATTTTATCCCGTTTTGGGTAAATTTTTCGCGGCGTGAAATTAGGAATTTTTGAAGCAACTTCATCAAAAATTCCACTTCGCTTTTCGGACGCTTCCAATTTTCGGTGCTAAAGGCGTAGAGCGTGAGGTTTGCGATGCCTTCGTCGATGCAAAACTCGCAGATCTGCTCCACAACCTCCGCGCCCGCTTCGTGCCCGCCAGTGCGCAGCAGACCGCGCTTTTTCGCCCAGCGCCCGTTACCGTCCATCACAAGAGCGAGATGATTTAGGCTATTCACGGATCAGATTTTTTTCAGCTCAGCCGCGATTTTTAGGGCGACTTCGTCCTTCGGCGCGGTGTCGATTACGACCTGATCGTTTTTCGTGATAAGGGTGACCTTAAGGACGTCGCCGCCGAGCTTGATGATGTCGTCCAGCACGTTTAGGCAGACGGCGTCGAGATGCTTTTCGTTAAGCATGCGTTTGGCCTCGCCGACGGCATTTTCGCGGTCGGTTTCGAGTTTAAAGCCCACCTTTTTGATATTTCCGCGCACGGAGCTTAAGATATCCTCATTTTCGCCCAGGCGTAAATTCCAAATTTCGCCGATCTCCGCCTTTTTCACCTTATCTTTGTATCGAACCTTCGGCGAGTAGTCGCTTACCGCGGCCGCCATTATCAAATATGCGCCGTCGGGGAATTTTGTGCTGTCAAGCGCCGATTTTAGCCCGATAGTGCTTTCAAATTTAACGAGCTTGTACGGTAAATTTTCATATTCGTTGCTAGAGATCAGCGTCACGTCCGCACCCAGATAAAACAGCGCGTCGGCAATCGCTTTGGAGGTTTTGCCGCTGGAAAAATTCGTAATGCCGCGCACGCTATCGATCTTTTCGATCGTCGCGCCTCCGGTGATGATGACGGTTTTATCCTCCCAAAATTTATCGTTGTAAAGCGCTCGCTTTAGCGTCTGCATAATCGCCTCGGTGCTCGCTAGCCCGCCCTTGCCGGTATCGCCACAAGCTAGGGTTTTTTCTATCGGATCCACAAAATACGCATTGACGCTCGCTTTTAGCATATCGATGCAGTTTTTCGTGATGTTGTTTTCAAGTAGCGCGGGGTTCGCGGCGGGCGCGATGACTACCTTGGCGTGGGCAAAGGCCGCGTTTAACACCTCTAAAAATACGTTATCGCAGACGCCCCACGCGAGCTTGTTTATAGTATTTGCCGTCGCAGGCGCGATCAAAACCAAATCCACCTTGGAATAAGCGATGTGGTTGATGCCCGCCTGCCAGTTTTCGTTGGCTTTGCAAAGTACCGGGTGATCGCATAGCGCCTCGAATGCCTTGTAGCTGACAAACTCCTGCACGCCGTCGCTAAGCGCGACATAGACGTCGAAATTCGACTTTTTCAGAGCGGATAAAATTTCAAACGCTTTGTAAAAACTGATACTCCCGCAAACCGCCAGTAAAACCTTTTTCTTACTCATCTTCGCTCCTAAAAAATTTATGGAAAAACCCATCTTTGTTGATTTGTTTGCTTCGGCTGATCGCCAGCGCGCCGCTTGGAACGTCGCTCGTGACAGTCGTGCCCGCGGCGATTATGACGTCGTCGGCTACCCGCACGGGCGCTACTAGCTGCGTGTCCGAGCCGATAAAGACGTTTTTGCCGATTATCGTTTTGTATTTTTTCTTGCCGTCGTAGTTGCACGTAATCGTGCCGCAGCCGATATTGCTGCCCTCATCGATCTCGCAATCTCCGAGATAACTTAAATGCCCCGCCTTAATCTTATTTACTTTCGCGTTTTTAAGCTCGACGAAATTTCCGATATGGGTGCCTATAACCTCGCATTTTGGGCGCAGATGCGCCATCGGACCGATGTCGGAGTTTTTTACGACGCTATTTTCGATGACGCAGCCGCTTTTGATGAGCGAGTTTTCGATCACGCAAGGACCGATAATACTTACGTTTTCTTGCAGCTCGCACTCGCCGATAAATTTCGCTCTGCTGTCGATGTAGATGTTTTGCGGTAGGCGCATCAAAACGCCTTGCTTCATCAAATTTTCTTTGATCTCGTTTTGCATTAAATTTTCGGCGATGCTGAGGGCGAGCTTATCGTTTATCCCCATGAAATTTTGCTCGTCGACCCACACGGCGGCGCATTTTAAGCCCATATCTTTGGCGATTTTGATCGCGTCGGTGAGGTAGTACTCTTTTTGCGCGTTATCTGGTTTGATCTGCGGCAGAATCTGTTTCAATGCCTCGCTTTTGAAGCAGTAGCAGCCTGCGTTTGCGTCTTTTACCGCTTTTTCCTCTTCGCTTGCGTCCTTTTGCTCGACGATCTTTAAAATTTCGCCGCCGCGGGTGATTACGCGACCGTATCCGAATGGATCGCGCGCGCTAAAAACGCTTAAATTTACTTCCGCGTCCCCCTCGCAGAGTTTGCGAAGCTCGGCGCTTTTTACCAAAGGCATATCGCCGCAGATTATGAGCGTTTTTTCCCCGCGGATTTCGACCTCTTTTAGTCCGCCCGCAGTGCCGGGGAAATGCTCGTGATCTTGTTTGTAAATTTTAGCGTTTGGGAACTGCGCTAGAACCGCGCTTTTAACCTCGTCGAATTGATAGTGTAAAATCACGCTCACGTCGTTTGAAATTTCGTAAGCTTTCTTTAAGATGTGGATTATCATCGGCTCGCCGCAAAGTTCGAAAAGAACCTTAGCTTTTTGCGACTTCATCCGAGTGCCGAGTCCCGCGGCAAGAACTATAACCGAAACGTCGTTCATTTTTACCCTTAAATTTCAAAAATCGGATAATTTTAACACATTTAAAATAAATAAAAACCTAAATTTATGCCGCGCGGGCGAAATTTAAATCCCAAATTCAACTAAAATTTTATAAAATTCCGCCTAAATTTTAAAGCTTAGGCGGACGTTTTGAAAAAACTGATTTTGGTTACTTGTATTTGGGCTTTTAGTTTCTCGCTGATAGGCGAGTTTTTGCGCGGCATAGACAGCGCGTATTTGGCGTTTTCGCGCGTATCGTTGGCGCTAATTTGCTTTTTGCCGTTTATGAAATTTCGTAGCGTAAATCCCGCTCTGGCGCTTAAAATTTGCGCCGTGGGCGCCGTACAGATCGGCGTGATGTATATCTTCTACTACCGCAGCTTTGCGTATTTGAAGGTCTATGAGGTGGCGCTTTTTACGATATTTACTCCGTTTTACGTGACGCTACTTTACGATGCGCTTAAGCTTAGATTTCGCGCGCTATATCTTTTCAGCGTCGCTGTCGCGGTGCTGGGGGCTTTGGTGATAAAATTCGGCGCGATAAATTCCGAGTTTTTGACGGGCTTTTTGCTAGTACAAGGCGCAAATCTATGC
>NZ_CALIMY010000107.1 GCF_938045205.1 uncultured Campylobacter sp. | reverse complement strand
CGATATAGCAAAATTTAATTAAAATTACGGCGATAAATTTGGTTAAAAAACCGATATTTAGGGGAGTTTATGACGAAAAGAAAAATTTTAATAGTATTTGGGACGCGTCCGGAGGCCATTAAGATGGCTTTGTTGATAAAGGAATTTCAAAAGCATGCGGAATTTGAAGTGAAGGTTTGCGTCACGGCGCAGCACAGACAGATGCTCGATCAGGTGCTTGAATTTTTTGAGATCAAGCCTGATTTTGATCTAAATTTAATGAAACAGGGGCAGGATCTGTACGATATTACGTCAGGCGTTTTGCTTGGTATGCGCGATGTATTTAGCGAATATACCCCGGACATCGTGTTTGTGCATGGAGATACGACTACTACTTATGCAGTTTCTTTGGCGGCGTATTATCAAAAAATAGATGTTGCTCACGTAGAAGCTGGACTTAGGACGCATGATATCTATTCGCCGTTTCCTGAAGAGATAAATAGGCAGATGACGGGGCTCATAGCTAAATATCACTTCGCGCCGACTGTCGATGCGAGAGACAATCTATTAAAAGAAGGCAAAGATTCAAAAAATATAATCGTTAGTGGCAACACCGTTATAGACGCGCTTTTGTGGACGATAGATAAAATCGAAAAGAATGAGCTGCTAAAAAATAAAATTTTATCCTTTATAAATTCCAAATATAAGCTTAGTGATAGAAAATTTATTCTCGTTACAGGGCACAGACGAGAGAATTTCGGAGAAGGTTTTGTTAATATTTGTGAGGCTTTACGTGAAATAGCGCTAAAAAATGAAAATATCGACATCGTTTACCCCGTGCATCTAAATCCAAATGTAAGAAAGCCTGTAGGAGAAATTTTATCGGGCATTTCGAATATATTTTTAATTGATCCGCTAGAGTATGATAGTTTCGTCTATCTTATGAGCAAGTCATATATGATAGTAACAGATAGTGGCGGCATCCAAGAGGAGGCGCCGAGCCTGTGCAAGCCCGTTTTAGTTATCAGAGAAACTACCGAAAGACCTGAAGGGATAAGGGCGGGATGCGTTAAACTTATCGGCACCAAGCGCCAAAATATAATAAAAGAGGTGCAAAAATTATTCAATTTAAAAGATGAATATGATAAAATGAGTAAAAGTATAAGTCCGTATGGCGACGGTAAAGCTTGTAAAAAAATACTGGAATTTTTAAAAGGAATATTGTGAAAAAAATTTGCATCTTAGGTCTTGGGTATATAGGGCTGCCGACAGCAGCACTTTTGGCGAATAGGGGCTATAAAATCCATGGCGTTGACGTGGTGCAGAGCGTTGTGGATACGATCAATCAGGGTAAAATTCATATCGTCGAGCCGGAACTAGATGTATTTGTTAAAAAAGCAGTGCAGAGCGGAAATTTAAAAGCAGATGTTAAGCCCGATTTTGCAGACATTTTTATTATAGCTGTTCCGACGCCGTTTCGAGACGGATACGTGCCAAATATCGATTATGTCATAAGTGCAGCAAAATCTATAATACCATACGTAAAAAACGATAATATGGTCGTTTTAGAATCCACTTCGCCGGTCGGCACGACGGAGAAAATAGGTCAAATTTTAAAAGATAGCGGCGTCGATATTTCTAAAATTTGCATTGCTCACTGCCCGGAGAGGGTCTTGCCGGGTAAAATTTTAAAAGAGCTCGTGCAAAACGATAGAATCGTAGGCGGAACTACAAAAATTGCTACTAAAAAAATAGCAGAATTTTACGCAGAATTCGTAGAAGGCGAAGTTTTACAGACTGACTCAAAAACTGCAGAGATGTCAAAGCTTACAGAGAATTCTTTCCGCGACGTAAACATAGCCTTTGCAAACGAACTTAGTATTTTGTGCGATAAATTCGGCATCAATGTTTGGGAGCTTATCTCGCTAGCAAATCGCCATCCGCGAGTTAATATTTTAAACCCGGGCTGCGGCGTAGGCGGGCACTGCATAGCGGTCGATCCGTGGTTTATCGTCCATGCGGGCGGCTACGAAGCGAGGTTGATCAAATCCGCAAGAGAGGTCAATGATCACAAAGCCGAGTGGTGTATTGAAAAAATCAAAAACGCCGCTTTGAAATTTGAGCTGCAAAACGGCAGAAAGCCCAAAGTCGCGTGTATGGGGCTTGCTTTTAAGCCAGACATCGACGATTTGCGGGAATCGCCTGCGCTAAATATAACCAAGTGCCTGATCGCAGACGGCGTCGATGTGGTCGCCGTGGAGCCCAATATCAAGGCTTGCAAAGATTTTGAGATAGTGGATTATAAAAAGGCTATTGAAATTTCGGACATTATTGTATTTTTAGTCGGGCATAAGGAATTTAAAGGGCTAAAAATAGAAAAAGAAGTTTTGGATTTTTGCGGAATTTGTAGATGAGTTTTCAAAAAGTAATAGATAGAAATAACCACCTGAATTTTTTTAGATTACTTTTTGCTTTACAAGTGGTATATATGCACTCAACCGAGTGGCTAAAAATACCGCTTGTATGGGGGGGCTACGTGGATAAATTTCTTAGGTTATTTCCCGGCGTTCCATTATTTTTTCTGGTTTCGGGATTTTTAATTACCGATAGTTATTTAAATAGCGGGAATTTAAAAGAGTATTTTATAAAAAGAGCACTTAGAATATATCCGGCTCTATTCGTAAATATTTTAGTACTTGAGCTAGCTATGTATGTGGGCAAAAATTTTAATGATATCTCGGCATTAAAATACATAGAATACTTCGTGCTCTATGTCATTACCGCCGCTTCAGGTATAGCGGGCTTTATAATTGGTATAAAAAACGATGTTTTATATAATTACGACGGCTTTTTTAGCTCTTATCCGAGCGGCGTTTTATGGACACTTAGCGTCGAATTATCGTTTTATATCGTCCTTCCATTTATTTTGTGTATTAGAAAGGTGATAATAAGAAATTTATTGTTAGTTTTCCTATTTTTTACATCAATGATAATTCCAGCAATCGCCGATGAAAATTTTTACTCCGCTTCAAATTTAAATAAGCTTCTCGAGCTGATATGCTTGCCGTTTTTGTGGATATTTATTATCGGCATGGTCATGAGGCTTTATTGGCTGGATATAAAAAAATATCTCGTAGGCTACGGCTTATTTTATCTTGCGCTCTATTTGATATTTTGTTTTGCGGCTATAGAATTCGGAGGCGGACTTGGGGACTATAAAAGAGGCTTAGAAATTTCTACCGTCTTTCAAATTTTCCTTTTAGCGCTAGTGATCTTTAGCATGGCTTTTTCCTACACAAATTTAAAGATAACTAGAAGCACCGATCTCTCTTATAGTACATATCTTTATCATATGCTGATAGTTCAAATTTTAATTAGCCTGGGCTTCGGCGGCTCTTTATGGCTATATCTCGTAGTAGTAGCCGCGACGCTCATGGTAGCTTGCGTCTCTTGGAATTTTATAGAAAAGCCGGCATTGAAATTAAAACAAATAAAGGTTGTAAAATGATACAAGCAATAGTTAAAAAAGGTAAGGTTTTGGCGGAGCAGATCCCTGCTCCAAGCGTTTCAAAGGGATGCGTTCTTATAAAAGTAGTAAATAGCTGTATATCGGCGGGCACCGAGATAAGCGGCGTATCAAATAGCGGTAAAAGCCTGATCAGGAGGGCTTTAGAGCAGCCGGAGAACGTAAAAAAAGTCATCAATATGGTGAAATCCGACGGCATAGCCAGCGTCTATGCGAAGGTAAAAGGCAAGCTTGATAGCGGAAATCCGACCGGCTATTCGCTTAGCGGCGTCGTCATAGCTGTCGGAGAGGGCGTTTCAAATTTTGAGATCGGTGAGCGCGTTGCTGCAGCCGGTGCAGGGCTTGCAAACCACGCAGAATACGTAGACGTGCCTAAAAATTTAGTTATGAAAATGCCGCAGGATATGGACTTTGAGCGGGCTTGCACCGTGACGCTAGGCGGCATAGCGATGCAAGGCGTTAGGCGGATCGATCTAAGGTTGGGCGAGACCTGCGTAGTGGTCGGTGCGGGGATTTTAGGGCTTCTTGCAGTGCAGATGCTTAAAATTTCAGGCGTGAGGGTCGCAGTTAGCGATTTTGACGATAGGCGCTTGCAGATAGCTAAGCAGTACGGCGCCGAGCTCGTCATAAACCCGTCAAAAGAGGATTTGCTAGACGTCGTTACGTCTTGGAGCGGCGGATACGGCGCCGACGGAGTGCTATTTACCGCCGCTACGAGCAGCAGCGAGCCGCTATCTCAAAGCTTTCAGATGTGTAAGAAAAAGGGCAGAGTGGTGCTCGTAGGCGTTGCCGGCATGCAAATCAATAGAGAGGATATGTATAAGAAGGAGCTTGATTTTCTCATCTCCACCTCTTATGGCCCCGGTCGCTACGACAAGAGCTACGAAGAGCAGGGACTTGATTATCCGTTTAGCTACGTAAGATGGACTGAAAATCGAAATATGAGTGAGTATCTAAGGCTGGTAAATGAAAATTTGATAAAGCTGGATAAGCTCATAGACGCAAAATATCCTATCGAGCAGGTAACGGAGGCGTTTGAGTCGCTGCAGACTTCGCAGAATAAGCCGCTTATGGTTTTGCTCGACTACGGCGAGGCAAATTTAACCGAGCTTGATAGCTATCTAAATCACGATAAAAAAATCATCATAAGTTCCGCGCCAGTAAACAGGGATGTGATAAACGTCGCGTTCGTAGGCGTCGGCGGATTTGCTACCGGGATGCACCTGCCTAATATCTCAAAGCTTACGGACAAGTATAAAATTTACGCGATCATGAACCGGAGCGGACATAAAGCAAAGGCCGTGGCGCAGCAATACGGAGCGAACTACGCTACTTCAAATTTAGACGATATTTTAAATGACAAAAACGTTGATCTGGTGATCATCTCCACAAGGCACGATAGCCACGCAGAGCTTACTTTAAAGGCGCTTGAAGCGGGCAAAAACGTATTTGTAGAAAAGCCGCTTGCAACAAACAAAGATGAGCTTGAAAAGATAAAGAAATTTTACGAAGGGGGAGGCGACAAACCCCTTTTATTCGTGGGATTTAATAGGCGATTTAGCGCCTACGCAGAAGAGATAAAAAAGCACACGGGCACTAGAATAAATCCTATGATAATTAGATATAGAATGAACGCGGGCTACATACCGATGGATCACTGGGTGCATGAAAACGGTGGCAGAATGGTGGGCGAAGCGTGCCACATAATAGATCTGATGACGGCGCTAACGGGTAGCGAGATACAGAGCGTATTTTCGCAGGCGATCACGCCGAGTAATGAAAAATATAGCGCCGAGGATAACAAATCTATCGTCTTAAAATACAAAGACGGTTCGGTGGCAAATATCGAATATTTTGCAAACGGCAGTAAGGAGCTGAGTAAGGAATTTATGGAGATCCACTTCGACGGCAAGAGCATCGTTTTGGACGATTACAAGAGCCTTAAAGGATACGGAGTAGGAGTAAAAGAAATTTCAACAAACGTAAGCCAAAAGGGGCAGCTTGAAGAGCTTGAGGCACTATTTGAGGCTCTAAAAGGAAGCAAAAAAGGCTGGCCGATAGAGCTTTGGGATATGGTGCAGACGACGGAGATTTCGTTTTTAATATGAGTTCGTTAGTGCAAGATAGGCTTAAAAAATACGATAAAATTTTAATAATCGGACCGTATCCGCCTCCTCTTGGCGGAGTGTCGGTTTATATTTATAGACTTAGTAAGTCGCTAGATAATTCGCAAGTATTTGATGTATCCAAAAATGGTTTTAAAAAATATATCGATTTATTTGCGGTATTGTGCAGGACAAAATTTCGAGCGGTAAATATTCATTCGTTTAGTATGACGATAGCTTTTATGCTTATGATTACTAGACTTTTTAAAAATTTTGATTTAATTGCTACTAGCCATAATCCAAGGTTGTTTGAAGAGTCTTCTAAATTTAAGGCGTTGATTTATAGAGTCTTTTTTCATTGCATAGATGTTTTAGTAGTAGTTAATAAACATATTTTAGACGATTACAAAAGTAGGGATTTGCATATTCCAAAAAGCATTATAATTGAGCATGCTTTCTTGCCGCCGCCATTAGAGGAGGAAGATAAAATTTTAGCTACCTACCCTAGCTCTTTTTACGATTTTATAAAAAGTAAGACGCGGATAATAACGGCAAACGCATTTCAAATATCTTTTTATAAAAATATCGACCTATACGGACTTGATATGTGTATAGAACTTACGACTAAGCTAAAAAACGTATATCCAAATTTGGGGTTTGTTTTTGCGCTGGCAAATGAAAAGGTTAATACGGAGTATATAGATAAAATGCGTCTGCGTATAAAAGAGCTAAATTTAGAGGAAAATTTTTATTTTCTGACGGGGCAAAAAGAGCTTTGGCCTATATTTAAAAAGGCTAGCTTAATGATAAGACCTACGAATACTGATGGAGATGCCCTTAGTATTAGAGAAGCTTTATACTTTAAATGTCCTGCGATAGCAAGCGATGTATGCGATAGACCGACAGGAACGATTTTGTTTAAGAATAGAAATTTAGGTGATCTGTGCGATAAAACAAAAAGGGTTTTGGATGCAATGTAAATTTTGTAAAGCAAACGATGTGGCTCCGCTAAAAAAAATGCGAAGTATATATAATAGTTTGGACTATACATTATATTTTTGTGATAGTTGTAAGTGCTATTTTTTTGATATAAACGAGCACGATTATGATCTTCAGCTGTTGTATGATAGTCTAGGAGATAAAAATATAAGTTCGTATGACGTAACCTTTAAAAAAGATAGATACTGGGATAATGAAAAAAGGATTATATATTCTATACAACCGAATATAAATAGTGTACTGGATCTTGGTTGCAGAACGGGAGATCTTTTGATGCACTTTGATGCGGACGTAGAAAAATACGGTATAGAACTATCAAAATCAAGCGCCGAAGTAGCAATAAAGCGAGGGCTAAACATTTACGAGGAATTTATCGAAAATATAGACTTTAAAGATAAAAAATTTGACGCAGTGACTTGCTACGCCATTTTAGAACATTTAAAGGACCCTGTTCCTATATTGGATAGATTAACACAACTCGTAGAAGAAAATGGGGTTTTGGTGGTTATGGTTCCTTATCTACATAGTCTTAAGGCTCAATTGCTATATAAAATAAATTTTAGATGGCATATGTTTAGTCAGCCGGAGCATTTAAATTTTTATTCCAAATTATTTTTAGATAAATTTATATCCGAGAAAGGATTCGTTTTAAGGAAAACAAAATATACTTCAGGCGGCATGTTTAATCCATTTAAAAAGATACCTATTGCCTCAAAGGTATTCGGTAAATTTATGAATTTTATCGATTTTTATACTCCAATAAATCAAATACCTATATTTGATCATATGTATTTATATTATCAAAAAACAAAGGATATAGATGCTTAAAAAAGCCAAGTGGAAAGACGATTGCTTATCGCCGATTTTATTAGGAATAGATGATTTGTGTGACGGATATTTTAAAAAAGAGTATGAAAAAATTTTCCCATTTTTCGATGCGGGTTACGGTGTAACAAATGACGGATCTATTTTTAGCTACCTTAATAAAAACTTACTTCAAAAATATCCTGAAATAAAAATTACATTTTTTGTGCCATTTGGCAAAGGGGCTTACTGGGATAAAAATAAATCTATAATCAATGATATTTTTGAGAGAGTTGAATTCGAAAAATTTTTAAATTTTATATTAGATTGCAGCTATGAGATATCTTATCACGGACACGATCATGGATTGATAAATTCTACGTTAGACCCGAGTACTTGGTGTTGTGAGTTTGATCAATATGGCAAAGAAGAGTATTTTGAAATCATAAAAAGTGACTTAGCTAAATTTAAAGATAGATTTGGATATGAGGTGCATGGCGGAAGAAGCCCTGGTTATAAATTTAAAGATGATTTGATAGATGGATTGTGCGAGTGTGGATTTAAATGGTGGTCTTTTGACTATAGGCCGTTTATAAATAATATCAACCTGAAGTACAATGGTCATAATATAATCGAGATGTCGTCAAATTTATCGGGAGATATGTTTAATCATAGTAAAAACCCCGTAAAAAGCGTAGCAAAATATTTTTTAAATTTATATAGGCTAGAGTATATGATTAAGAACAATCAGGCTGTAAGTATAGCAGAGCATTTTTTTAGAACGAGATTTGATGGTAAGATACAGATGCCGAATATTTATAATGACATAAACTCTTTAGATTTCCTTTTTGGGTATCTAAGAAATAAAGATGTTTGGTATGCTACTTTTAGCGAATGTGCGAATTATTATGAAAGCTATAAAAATACCAATATTTCGGATATGGGAGATGGAGTTTTTGAAATAAAATACAAAGGCAGTTGGAAAATGTTTCTAACTTTTACCTCGGAACATAGATGCCTAGAAAATACACAAACTAAAGAAATTTACGAAGGCTTTATGAAAAATAATAGATGGCTTTTTAATGATTTGGCTGAAGGAGTATATAAGGAGCGCAAGGATGTATTTTGATAGACATTTTTCTCTGATTACCGGATATAGATTTTTATTAAAAGATGTTGTAAAATATATAGCAACAATAGATTCTTTTTTTGATTCTAAGTATAAAATTTTAGATATAGGTTGTGGGAGAAAACCATATAAGAAGTTGCTAAAAAAATCTGATTACGTGGGTCTTGACGTGTGTAAATGCGAATATGCAGATCCGGATATAATAGGTAATTCCGAAAATATTCCTTGTGATAATTCTAGTTTTGATGCGGTTATGACGGTTTTTGTTTTAGACGATTCTTTTTATATTAAAAAGACTTTTTGCGAAATTTCAAGAGTGCTGAAAGATGGTGGGTATTATTTTGCCCTTGAAGCGCAAAATGCAAGCATACATAACCCCCCCTTTGATTTTTTTAGATTTGCTCCAAATGCCATGATTAAGCTAGCAAAAGAAGTGAATTTAGAACTTATAAGACATGATACGTATGGCGGAGACTTTGCAAACGTAGGTTTTTGTTTTATATCAATTATACGAAATACACTAAGTAGTCTCAAGCTAGAACCCTTTTTGGGTCCTATATTTTACTTACCGATAAACGTAATTTTTAGACTTTTAGATTTAATAGGTAGATTAAAGGTATTTAGAAATAAATATAAAAATAATTCCTTGGGGTATTTCTATGTTTTTAAGAAAGTAGAGAATGCTTAAAAAGTTTCTTGAGACGATATCTTTATATACTATTTTTTTGATGATTGAAAAAATTTTATCTGTATTGTTTTTTTCGTATATTGCTCATACTTTAAGCATGAATGATATGGGCGCATATGGACTGTACATGACTATATATGTATTTTTATCTTTTTTACTATCGCTAGAATTTAAATCCGGATACGCAAGATATTACTACGAATATTCTACAGAAGAATCCAGATATAAATTATTTTGCGGTATCGTTAATGTTACATTTCTTTCTCATGTAGTTATGGGTATATTGTTATTGTATATTATAAATTATTTTAATTTATTGAGTTGGAAAATTTTTATTGCTTTGGCTATTTTGTCGTTTTCTGATAGCCTGATATATCTTATACAGTATCAAAAAAGGTTGGAAGAAAAGGATATGCAGTATGGGATAATTATAATCAGTAAGATACTCTTAACAATTATATTTTATTTTATTATAAAAAATTACGATATGGGGAGTAGTAGTGCGATCAATATAATATATGCTATGTTGTTTTCTGGTATAGTCGTCTCCATGGTTAGTTATTTTAGCTTTTTTATTAAAGGTTGGCTATTTAGCGTAAATTATCACATCACAAGGAATTCCTTTTTGTTTTCCATAAAAATTGCACCCGGTATTGTTGGATCATATCTATCATCGTTAAGTCCGCAATTTATTATTGATAAAGTTTTTTTAAATAGAGAGTATAATGGAATCTTTTCGGTTTATCAAAAAATAGCATCTACTATTTATATTATGTTTGATCCGCTTTATATAGTTTTTTCTCAGAGAGTCTTTAAATTTTATAAGGAAAAGAATTTTATGGGAATCTATAAGATGATGCTTAATATAATTTTTAACGGATATGGGTTTATGACGTGCATTTTTATTTTAGGCTCATATTATGTCGTATATATATTTGCCGGAGAAAAATATATAGAGTATCAACACTTCTTATTTATATTTTTATTTAGCGGATATTGCACATTGATTTCAAGAATTCTTGAATTAAATATCCAGATTTCTGGAAAAAGTCATTATTTTTCTTATTTAGAGGTATTCGTAGGAGCGCTAAGCGTATCTTCTCTTTTGTTTTGTGCATATTATTTTGATTTTTACTTATTTATTTATTGTATAGCGGCTATTTCATTTTTTAGATTCGTTGCATATATGATAGTTTCCAAAAAAATATATCCAAAACTATTTTTAGGATATTTTTATTATTTGTTATTTTTATTCTTTCCTAGTATAATTTATAGTTTTAAAATATTTGACATGCTATCGGAAGTTTTATTATTTCTATTAACTCTGATTTTTTATAGCTGGTTGGCCATTAGGGCAATCAAAGAATATAAAACCTATCCGCGCATAGGGGAAGCATAATGTTGTATTATTTAAAGCGACTATATTCTACCCCATTCCGCATAGTTTTAATAAAGTTATTTAACAAAATAACTGTTTTTTTAAATAACTTTATTAATCGCTGCATTGATTTTATAAATAAAAATACTCACATAAATTTTAACGTTCCGACCATAAAAACTAGCTACATAAATATAAAAGAGCTTGACTCGTCAAATATCAATTTAGACGTCGCGAGATATCTATCCAAAATGTACCTGGAGCATAAATTTGATCTGCTCGGCAGCGGGTGGGTAAAAAATAGCTATGATAGCGCGGCGCTCGGGCTAGAGGGGTACAAATACGATATGAATGTCGCCGCACCCGTGAATGCGCCCGAAGGCTACGAGCCGATCGATTGGCAAAAGGATTTTAAAAGCGGCTTTCGGTGGAACGAGAAAAAATGGTATAAAGATCAGCGCATAGCCCATAAACCAGGCAGCGATGTAAAGGTGCCGTGGGAGCTTGCGAGGCTTCAGCACTTGCCGCAGCTTGCTATTTTTGCGATGGCGGATTCAAATTTAAAAGAGCAAAATTTAAAGGAATTTAAAAACCAAATTTTAGATTTTATCCGCAATAATCCGCCTAGAATGGGCGTAAATTGGACCTGCACGATGGACGTGGGCATCAGGGTCGCCAATATGCTGGCGGCTTACGATATGTTTTGCCGGATGGATGAGGGCGAAATTTTAGATGCGGATTTTAAACAGACCTTTTCAAATAGCGTCTACGAGCACGCGCTTCACATCGTAAATAATCTAGAATATTCGCCGCATCTTACGTCAAATCACTATCTAAGCGACATCGTGGGTTTGCTATTTGCGTGCGCGTATCTAGACGGCGGCGGCGAGACGGACGCGTGGCTGGCGTTTGCCGTGCAAGAAATAATTAGCGAAATGAAAAAGGAATTTTACGAAGACGGCGGAAATTTCGAGAGTTCTACGAGCTATCACCGCCTAAGCGGCGAGCTAACGGCGTATGCCGCGGCTATGATGCTGGGTCTAAAAAGCGAGAAAATTTCATCTTTGCAAAATTACGATGCAAAGCTTTGGCGCAAAAAACCAAAACTCCTGCCGCCGGGGGAGCAGGAATTTAAAATTTTAAACGGTCAAATAGCGCTGCCACAGTGGTTCGTGGATAGACTGTATAAAATCGGCAGGTTTACCGCCGACATTACAAAACCAAACGGCGAAGTGCCGCAATTTGGCGATAACGACAGCGGCAGGTTTTTTAAATTTAGCCCAAACGGCGAGTTTTTGAGCAACGAGCAAGCCGCACGAAAATATCTAAATTTAAGCGGCTTTGAGGGCGGTAATGAGCCGTTTTGGGACGAAAATATTTTAAACCATTCCACGTTAATTAGCTGCATGGGCGGGATTTTTGACGATGAGATATTTAAAAACGATATGCGCTTTGAGAGGAGCTTTGTTCGCTCGCTCGCAGGGCGTACGCTGCAAGTAAGCGATAAAACATACAAAAGCAAGGTTGCTTCGGGCGTGAAATTCGGCGAACTGCCGCACCGAAAAAGCATGGAATTTAAAATTCCAAATTCGCAAGAGATCAAAAATATATTTTATCCGGACAGCGGAATTTTTATCTTCAAATCCAGCAAATTTTACCTCGCTATCTGCGCTACGCCGCTTGGGCAAAATGATCACGGCGGACATACGCACAACGATAAGCTGGGCTACGAGCTGTGGATAAACGGTCGCGACATAGCGAGGGATCCCGGCACCTATCTTTATACTCCGATCCCAGACAGGAGAAATGAATTTAGAAGTGTCAAGGCACACAACGTGCCGATTATAGGCGATTTGGAACAAAATAGTTGGGGCGAGGGGGCGATAGGACTATTTGGAATGTTTGCGGAATGCAGATGCGAAGTGGCGGATTTTGGAGAAAATTTTATGAGCCTCGCTGCAGAATACAAAGGCGTAAAGATTATGAGAAAATTTGAGATAAAAGAGGATAGATTGGTGATTACTGATACGGTAAACAGGGAATTTTATTATAGTAAATTTGAGCTATACTCAAATGGATACGGGAAGATTACGAAAAATGTCTAAGAAAGTCTTAATGGCCGTAGCAAACCACTACACTTCCCCTTTCCAAGTCGGCAGCCATCACTATGCTAGAGCATTTGAAAAGTTAGGATACGAGGTACTTTTTATATCAAATCCTATCTCGCCGATACATAAAATTTTTGCAGATTCAGACCTTTTGCGAGAGAAGGAGAGGATTTATAAAGCAGGAGGCGAAAGGATCGGAAATATTTTTTATTATGTTCCAAGGTCTATTTTTACGCCTCAAAATAAGCCCATTTTATCATCAAAATTTGTTTTTTATAATTGGCAAAATTTTACATATCCTAATTTATTAAGTTTTATTAAGGATAGAGGTTTCGGCGAGGTAGATATTTTGTGGTTTGATAGCCCGCTTTATAGCTTTTTGTTATATAATATATCTTACAAAAAATCTATTTTGAGATTGGCTGATTATTCAAAAGGCTTTAATGCGGCTTCCGATATTCATTATGATGCCGAAATAAAGATAGCCGATGCGGTAGATGCAGTGATATATACGGCTAAAAACTTAAAAGAAAAATATACCGAGATAAAAGATAAAACTAAAATGAAATACGTTCCAAACGGTATAGATTTGGAGTTTTTTAAATCGGCAAACAAGACTTTGCCGCGCGAGCTTCAAGAAATCCCGGAGCCTAGAGTAATTTACGTAGGAGCGATTCATGATTGGTTTGATACGGATTTACTGTATTACTGCGCTAAAAATTTACCGCATTATAGTTTTGTAATAATCGGCCCTGAGCAAAAAGATTTATCCCTGCTTAAAAAGCTAGAAAACATTCATATTTTGGGCGCTATTTCATATGCTAAAATTCCCGCGTTTTTATATAATTCGCAGGTGGGTATTATTCCTTTTAATGTTAAAGATTATCCTGATCTCGTAAATAGTATAAATCCTTTAAAAATGTATGAGTATCTTGCCTGCGGATTAAAGGTTGTTAGTGTGGAGTGGGAGCAGATTAAAGATATGGCTGATTATGTGCATTTCGCGGAAGATAAAGAGGAGTTTTTGAGCTGTATTTCAAACAAAGAA
>NZ_CALIMY010000106.1 GCF_938045205.1 uncultured Campylobacter sp. | reverse complement strand
TGATACTGATTGGATGAATTGGGTTATCGATAGGCAAAGAGGTGCTTGGCTTATTCATGTATGTTTGGCATCTATGCCGGATCCGCGAGATGGCTACACGGGTGAAGATATTTGGTTGCTTCATTATAAAGGTAAAAATATCGAGCTTGATATAAGGCGAATTTATGACGAAACCACAAGTAAAATGCTAGTCGATAATCCATTTTTTATCAAATATAAGCTAGAAAATATAAATTCTAGTATTGACGGAATTCCATTGGACGAGCTTTATAAAATTTTAAAGGAAGCTCTAACGGAATATGGTAATCGCGGTATTAGAGGTAGAGAGAATTTACCAAAAGAGCATGAAGTTGTAACTTTTCTGCACGATTAAAATTTAAAGAACCTATGAGCTGCACCAAAATACCTCTGATATTTCAGTATCAAATTTAATTTTTCTATGCGCTATAAAACGCCCCACTCTTTTTTATATTTGTTTATTATCTCATCGGGCGTTTTTTCTCCCTTATCGACCTTGATAAGATCGATTATATCTTGCTCGTTTGCAAACATACCCTCTATCGCGTGGTTACAGATGATAGATCTGTTTTGCTCGTATTGTTCTGCACTCAGCTCGTCTTTATATTTTTCAAGTATAGCCAAACTCTTTTCTAAACTATAAACTTCCGGATATTTTTGCATGCTTTATCCCCTAGCAATATAAAATTTTATCAGCTGCGGCGTCCTATTAAAAAACAAAGCTCAAGCAGGCAGGCGCACTTTTCTGCTACGAATAGCTTGCAAGTAGTTCGCACTTCGCCGCAGCTAAAGCAGATAACTATTAGATGACGAGAAATTTTACTGCAAGTAGCTCACAAATAAATTTAACAAAACCCTTATCAAGCAAAAAAACGAAGGTAAAAGCCGTCAAATAAAACTGCTACTCCCTTACGATGAAAGCTCCAGTAAACTTGCCATTATGCGCGAAATCTCTCGCCTCATCCTCGCTTTTAAATCCACTTAAAAAGACGCGATAAATCGGCGCGCCATCTATACTAAATTCTTTGATGATCGCAGGATATCCCGCTGTGCCGTGGTAATCGCGCTGATAAATTTGTGCGCCGCTTCTGTTTCTAAACGCACCGATTTGTACCATAAAATTTCCGCCGACAATGGTTGCTTTCGGCGAGCCTTTGGCGATGGTATGTCCGTAAAAGCCCACTACTTCGAGTTTTACCGGTGCCGTACCTTTGGCAAATACGCCTACTAAATTAGCAGCTGTTTTGCTAAGATCGATGATGCGACCATCCACGAATGGACCGCGATCGTTGATGCGCACGGTCGCGGTAGCGCCGGTGTCGCGATTCGTGACCTTTACCATAGTATTCATTGGATATGTTTTGTGCGCGGCAGTCATGCCATTCATATCGTAAATTTCGCCGTTTGAGGTGTATTTGCCGTGAAAATTTGGCCCATACCAGCTAGCGATGCCGATCTGGGTATCGCCGACGCTTACCTGCTCTGGATAGTAGGTTTTGCCGTTGATTTTATAAGGGCGCATGGTGGCGGGAGAGTTTTTGCCGATCTTGCCCGCACCGCCCGCAGACGATCTAGAAGGCGGTGCGGAGCGAAACGAACAACCGGCAAGAATCAGCGCAAAAAGCGCACTAAAAAGAGCGATTTTCTGGTACGACACCTGCGATCCGATCTTACTTGTTGAATTTTATATTATTTAGCGCTATTTCGTTTTTGTCTTTGAGACTAAGCTCGTTTGCTAAACCTGCTAACACGCGTCCTGGCTTGCGCTGTTTCAGACGTGGTTCATACGCTTGAAATGCGCCTTGATTTACGACAAATTCTGCATATTTGCTTTGTGGTATATAAAAGAAGTACTTGCCGTTAAGCGGCGAAATTCCGTTTTTAATATGCGCGTTGTAGTCCTGCATCTGCGATGGCGAAATTCCGATCTGTTTTGCAACCGCGCTTAGCTTTGTGCCTGGAGCTACTGCGATACGCTTTAGCCCCCACGGCTCGCTTTCAAAAAGCAGAATTTTACGCATATTTTCATTTTGAGCAATGTAAGCGTATTTAATAATGCGCTTGATAAAATTCTTAGTCTCATTAGGAAGTGCGGGACTTTTTAGCAAGCGATCCAGATCATCGCTGCCAGTAGCTGCAATCGCATTTTTAAGCTTTTGATCGCCACAATTATACGCCATTAGCGCTAAATACCACTTGCCAAAATTTTGCTTCAGATGCAAAATATACGAAAACGCAGCATCCGTAGAGGCTGCGGGATCGCGACGCTCATCCACGGCGCTATCTACTCTAAGACCGAAATTTTTCGCAGTTGCCGGCATCAGCTGCCACATACCACCTGCGCTAGCGCCCGAAGTTACGGTGTTTTTAAGATGAGATTCTACCATTGCCAAATACAATAAGAACTCCGGAGCTTCGATGTTATCGACCTCGGATTTGACTAAGTAGGCATTGTGCGACTGCGAAGTCACGATATGCTTAAACTGCTTGCGATCGCTTGCATTGATCGCACGGAATATGCCCGCGACTACGTTTTTGCTCGATTCGTTATTTTCAATGCCGAATTGATTTAAAATATAGTCGTGATTTGCGCGCATCAGACCGGGCTGGCTCGCAAACGCTTCGCCCACTAAAAGTAGGGCTAGCAGTATAAATTTTATGGCTTTCATATCTCTCCTTTGATTTTATCGCCAAAAAGCCTACAGGCGTTTTGAGTCGTTATTGCTTCAACCTCTTCTACGCTTAGGCTTAAAATTTCCGCGACTTTTTCTACCACGAGTCTCGTAAATGCAGGCTCATTGCGCTCGCCGCGATGCGGATGTGGGGTTAGATAGGGTGCATCCGTCTCGATTAAGAGGCGCTCTTGCGGAATTTGCGGTAAGATCTCAGCTAAGTTTTTTGCATTTTTGAATGTTAAAACTCCGCCGATACCGAAATAAAATCCGTATTCGCTAAGACCTAGCAAAAGCTTGCTGGCATTAAAGCAGTGTAAAACACCGCCGCATAAATCGCCGGCGCGATCTTTTAGAATTCCAAAGCTATCTTCGTTTGCTTCTCGGATATGGACTATAAGTGGTTTTTGAAGTTGTGTTGCTAGATCGATTTGTGAGATGAAGGCGTCTTTTTGGCGGGAGATTTCTAAGGCTTTGGTTTCCTTGCTCTCTTGCTGCTTAAGTCTGAAATAATCAAGCCCGCATTCGCCAACGCCCACGCATTTGGGATCGTCAGCATACCGCTTCAGCACCTCCATATCGAAAGAATCTATCTCGTATGGATGCACCCCTACGGCAAAATACACATTATCCCGTGCGTGCGAAATTTTACATGCCTTATCTAGGTCTGCTACATCGGCACCGGGAATGATGATGCTGCGCACGCCTGCAATCGTGGCGCGCTCAATCACCGCGTCCAAATCGGCGTCGAAACTAGCATCGTCTAAATGGCAATGTGTATCTATAATCATAAAACTCACTTGATAAAATTTTTCGAAGCGGATTTTACGTCGTTTTGCAAAATCACACTTAAATTTAAATTAAACGCGGTATTGTAGCAAAAAATTTCAGATTTAAACTTAAGCTTAAAATTCCTTCAGCTTTGCCTTAGTTTTTTAGCGAATTCCAGGGCTTCTGCAGTAATAGTCTCGCCGCTTATCATACGAGCTAGCTCTGTTATTTTCTCATTTTCACTTAATAACCTCACGCTAGATTTGCCGTTCGTTTTACTTACTAAAAAGTGTGACGCAGCCTTTGAGCTAAGCTGCGGCTGGTGCGAGATCGCAAAAATTTGATAAAATTTTGAAATTTTTACCAGCACGTTTGCGATACTCATCGCCTCTTTTCCACTTAAATTTGAATCAATCTCGTCTAAGATTAAAATTCCCTCGCCGTTATTTGTAAGCTCCAAGCTTGCCGCGATGAAAGCAAGGCGTAGGCGGTTCGTCTCGCCTGAGCTTAAATTTTTAAATTCCGTCTTGCACAAGCTGACGCAAATTTCGTCTGTGCCGCGCTCACTAAGAACCGCGGGCTTAAAACTAAGCTCCACTCCGTCCATATAAAGCTGCTTTAGATAGGAATTTATCAGATCCTCGAGCCGTTTTTTAGCGCCCTTGCGAGCCTCGCTGATTTTTTCGGCAAGGGTAGCGGTGCTTTCGCTAAGGCGTTTAAATTCCGCTTGTAGCTTGGTTTTTTCAAAGCTTAACTGCTCGTAATGCTCAAGCTCTTTCTTGCGCGTTTCAAGTGTAGCTAGCGCCTCTTCTACGCTTCCGTAGCGCCTATTTAGCGCGCTAAGAGCTTCGATGCGATCTAAAATTTTCTCTATGTCGATGTTTTCTAGCTCGTCTAAGCTCAAGCTTTCTTGCTTTAGCCGCAGCTCGTTCATTGCATCCTCAAAAAACGCGCTATCCAGCCCGCTAAGACTTAGCGCTTCGATGACGCTGCGCTCTAGCTCAAAAACGCCCTGCGCCCTAGCCCAAAGTTCCTCAATCTTATCTTTTTTACTAAGCTTTTTTTTGATCTGCAAAAGCTCCTCATATTCACCGATCTTAGGCGATACGCGCTCGATTTTTTCAATCTCGAAGCGAGCGAATTCCTTTAACTCCTCGATCTTGCGCTCTTGATCCAAAATTTCATCCAGCTGCTTTTTTGTGCGGCTAAATTCCACAAAAGCGCTTTGAAGCTCCGATAGGCTTTGAGCGTGCACCGCATCTTTTTTCGCGGCGATAAAATCAAGTAATTTTAGCAAGCTATCGCTACTCATTTCTCCGGCGTTTTTCGCGCCTAAAAATTTCACGTATTCGCCGGCGATCGTGCTTAGATTTTTTTTCGAGACCGATTGGGAATTTATAAAATATCGCAAGCTACGCTCTTTTAGGACGCGAAAAATATTTGGCGTATCGTTTATCAAGCCGAAATTTTCCATATCAAATTTATGCTCTACGTCCGCTTCTATGAGCTCAGCCTCGCATTCGTTAAGACCGAACACCGCTAAAATCGCGCCTATTAATACCGATTTACCCGCGCCGCTGATACCTGTAAATACGCTAAGTCCCGGGCCAAAACTAAGCTCGCTCTCGCAAAAACCTAGATTATTTTTAATATAAATTCTTTCTAGCATCCGCCGTGCCCCCATCTGAGTTTGGCTTTTAAAACGTCGAAATAATCGTAGCTTCTGCGTTTTATTAAATTTACCTTGGCGTGTGAAATTTTAACGCTTACGCTGTGAAATTCCGCCATATCAAAAACGTCTTGTCCGTCGATGACGACGCTAACTTCGGAGCTTCCGGCGTTTTTGAAGTTTACGAGATATTCTTTGGGGAGGATCAAAGGCCGCTGCGTCAGGCTGTGCGAGCAGATCGGCGTGACGCAAAACACGTCGCACAGCGGATAGACGATCGGGCCGTTCGCGCTCATATTGTACGCGGTCGAGCCCACGGCGGAGCTTACGATCACGCCGTCGCCGTAGTAGGTGTTGAAATATTTTCTATTTAAAAACGCATCAATCTTCGCCATCGAAGAGATATGGCTGCGGGTGATTACGACGTCGTTAAATGCGGTCTTGCGGACGATCTTGCCGCTGCCGTTTTCCAGTATCACTTCAAGCAAAAACGGGCGCTCGATCTCGTATTCGCCGCGCAAAAATTCCTTTAAAAATTTTGCGAATTCGCTCGGCTGCACGTCCGTTAAAAACCCGAGAGTACCCGCGTTGATGCCCAAAATAAAGGCGTTTTTGTCGCTCAGCAACCTCGCAAGCCCGATGAGCGTGCCGTCGCCGCCGAGGCTAATTAAAAAATTGGTCTTTTTTAAAATTTCTGTAAGCGTATGCGACTTAAGGCCGAAAAATTCCGCTCCGTCCTTTTCGAGCAAAAGCTCAATACCTTGCGCTTTTAAAATTTCGCAAATTTGCTCCACGACGGGGCGAATCTCTTCTGATTTTTTGGCTATTAGCCCCGCGAATTTAAGGTTTTTATGAATTTTGTTTTCCATAGTTTTATTTTATAAAAAATTAGCTTTGTAAAAGCAAAATTTAACTATACTTGCGTTTTACAAATAATTTTAAAGGAGTAAATTTGCGAAGTCATTATTGCGCCGATTTGAGTAAAAACGATATCGGCAAAAGTGTAACCGTGTGCGGCTGGGTAAATTCTTATCGCGACCACGGCGGCGTTATTTTCATAGATTTGCGCGACCGAAGCGGCCTGCTTCAGCTCGTGTGCGATCCCAAAGATAGCAAAAAAGCGTATGAAATTGCAAACGAAGTACGAAACGAATTTGTCCTAAAAGCCGTCGGCAAGATCCGAGCTCGCGGCGAAGGGCTGGAAAATCCAAATTTAAAAACCGGCGATATCGAAGTCGTAGTAGAGGATCTACAGATCGAAAATCCAAGCAAGCCGCTTCCTTTCGTAATCGGCGATAAAAGCGTCAACGAAGAAACGAAGCTAAAATACCGCTTTTTAGATCTGCGCGCCGAGGGAAGCTTCGATAAATTTAAGATGCGCTCCAAGGCTGCGATCGCCGCGCGAAATGCTCTTGATAGGCTAGGTTTTGTAGAGGTCGAAACGCCGATCTTAACGCGCGCGACGCCCGAGGGCGCTAGGGATTATCTGGTGCCTAGCCGCGTCTATCCGGGCAGCTTCTACGCGCTTCCGCAAAGTCCGCAACTTTTCAAGCAGCTTTTGATGTGCTCGGGCTTTGATAAATACTTCCAGATCGCGCGTTGCTTCCGCGATGAGGACCTGCGCGCCGACCGCCAGCCGGAATTTACGCAGATCGATATCGAGATGAGCTTTAATACCCAGTACGACGTAATGAGCGTAGCCGAGGAGGTTTTAAAAGACATTTTCAAATCCTGCGGTCGCGAGATCGTCACCCCTTTTAGACATATGGAGTATAAAGACGCGATGGAGCTTTACGGCAGCGATAAACCCGATCTGCGCTACGATATGCCTTTCATCGACGTAGCCGATATTTTTGAAAAATCGAGCAACGAAATTTTTTCAAATTTAGCCAAGGATCGTAAAGCTAACCGCGTAAAAGCGCTCAAAGTCGAGGGCGGCGATCTGAAATTTAGCAAGCGCCAGATGCAAGGTTTTGAGGAATACGTTAAAAAATTCGGCGCGCAAGGCCTCGCATTCATTCAGGTAAAAGAGGACGGGTTAAAGGGGCCGCTGGTAAAATTCTTTGAAAAAAGCGAGCTGGACGAGCTCATCAGGCGCTGCGAGCTTAAAGTTGGCGACGTCGTGTTTTTCGGCGCGGGCAAAAAGAAAATCGTGCTTGATTATATGGGTAGATTTAGAATTTTCCTCGCAAACGAGCTTAGTCTCATAGATCCGAACAGGCTTGAATTTTTGTGGGTCGTAAATTTCCCTATGTTTGAGCAAAACGACGACGGCAGCTACTCTGCGATGCACCATCCTTTTACAATGCCGAACAATCCCGACGAGCCTGATTTGGAGGATATTACCTCGATTGCCTACGACGTCGTGCTAAACGGCATCGAGCTTGGCGGCGGCAGTATCAGGATCCATAAAGCGGACATTCAAGAAAAGGTCTTTAGGCTGCTTAAGATCGAGCCTGCGGAGCAGAGAGAGAAATTCGGCTTCCTGCTCGATGCGCTAAGCTTCGGCGCGCCTCCACACGGAGGTATCGCGATCGGCTTTGATAGGTTGATGATGCTCGTTACCGGCTCAAGCAGTATCCGCGAGGTCATCGCGTTTCCTAAAACGCAGCGCGCGCAGTGTCCGCTCACCAAAGCCCCTAGCGTCGTTACAGACGAGCAGCTTCGCGAGCTAGGTCTTAGGCTTCATAAGAAGGAGCAAAAATGAAAAGCCTTTTTCTAATCATCGGCGCTCCGGGCAGCGGCAAAACGACCGATGCGAGTATGATCGCTCAGATGAATCAAAGCATCGAGCACTACTCCACGGGCGATCTGCTACGCGCCGAGGTAGCAAGCGGCAGCGCTTTGGGCAAACAGATAGACGGCTTCATCTCTAAAGGCAATCTCGTGCCGCTTGATATTGTCGTAAATGCTATCGTTAGCGCGATTAAAAGCTCGCCTAAAGACTTCATCATCATCGATGGCTATCCAAGAAGCGTCGAGCAAATGAATAAGCTAGACGAGGTACTGCGAGGCGACGATGATGTAAATCTTAGCGCAGTCATCGAGGTGTGCGTCAGCGAGGAGGTCGCCGAGCAGCGCGTTTTGGGGCGCGCTCGCGGGGCGGACGATAACAAGGAAGTCTTTAAAAACCGCATGGCGGTATTTTCAGAGCCGATCGAGGATATCCGTAAATTTTACGGCGACGCGGGCGTATTTTACAGCGTAAACGGCGAGCGCACGGTCGAGGAGATCGTAGCGGACATAAACGCTATAATCGCCGCGCAGATCGAAAAATTAGGCTAGTGCGCTTGGATGGCGGCTTAAATTTAAGACGCGCTTTTTAGTACGAGTGCGCCTTTAAATTTATAGCTTGCCGTCGCGCTAAATAGCCAAATTTTAAGCGTAAATTTAAAAGCTCGCGCCGCAAATTTAATGCGAGCGTTAAATATGAGCGGCTTTTAAATTTAATGAAATTTCAGATCTGTTTGCGGATACAGAGATTAAAATTTAAGGATAGATATGGTTAGAAAATTTTTACTTAGCATGGCTTTATGTGCGGCTGCATTCGGCGCTGGCGGGTTTGTCCCGAGCGGCTCTGCGACGCAAACTCAGCCGTCAAGCGTCAAAGAAGCGCTTACATTAAGAGATGATTCTTTTGTCACGATCGACGGCAGGATAAAATCTCAACTCAGACACGAGCATTATAGATTTGTGGATCAAAACGGCGATAGCATCGAGGTTGAGATCGATGATGACGTTTGGCGCGGCGTGAGCGTAGATGAAAATACGCTCGTGCGAATTAGCGGCGAGATCGACAAAGATTTTACCAAAACGACGATAGACGTGAAAAATATTAAAATTTTAAATTCTAAATAAAGGAAAACTATGGATCTTTCAAAGATAAAAGTGGGCTCAAACCCCGATAAAATCAACGCGGTAATCGAAATCCCTTACGGCTCGAATATCAAATACGAGATCGACAAAGCAAGCGGTGCGCTCTGCGTAGATCGCGTGCTCTACGGCGCGATGTTTTACCCCGCAAACTACGGCTTCGTGCCCAATACCTTAGCAGACGACGGCGATCCTGCGGATGTTTTGGTGCTAAACGAATACCCGCTTGCCGCAGGCAGCGTGATCCCGTGCCGCCTAATCGGCGTTTTGATGATGGAGGACGAAAGCGGAATGGACGAGAAACTGCTTGCCGTGCCGGTTAGCAAGATCGATCCGCGATATGAGGGCATTAAATCTATCTCCGATCTGCCTAAAGCGACGCTAGATAAGATCAAAAATTTCTTCGAAACCTACAAGCTTTTAGAGCCGAATAAATGGGTCAAAGTAAAGGACTTCGCAAGCGCTGCCGAGGCCGAGAAAATCCTAGACAAAGCGATCAAGGCTTATAAATAAAATTTACAAGCATCCTTTGATTTGGAATTTCGCCTCGCCTTTAAGACACTGGCGAAATTCCAAAATTTTAAAATTTGATGGAATTTGCGAAGCGCAGAGCGATGTGAGGATTTTTAAATCAAGCTTGCAAAGCGCTCGCTTAAATTTTATAAATATCGCGCAACTAGATACTAGAATTTTAAATTTTAAAAAGGCGACTCAAATGAAAAAGATTTATATCGCGCTATTTATAGCAGTTGCTTTTTCGCTCTGTATACAATCAATCTCCGGTTTTAAAGGCATTAAAATTAGTATGTCAAACGATGCGCAGGACATCCACCTGAAGTTTAGCCCAAAGCTAAGCGAGGATCAAAATACGCAGATGCAAAACTTGGCGGATTTTCTACGCTTTAGCGATAAAGGGCGAGAGAATTACTATGGTATAAGCTTCTTTAGCGATATCGCTACGACGTGGGATTTGTATGAAAAGCTTGCGGACATTGAAGAGCTAGACTTCGGCAGAAACGCGAATTTTATGACCGTTTCGCCGATTAGAGTGGATGAGGTTACGCAGGTTCCGCCCGAGATCTGTTTGCTTTCAAATTTAAAAAAGCTCGATCTGCAAGGCACGAGAGTTTCGGATCTGCCCTCTTGCGTGCAAAATTTGAAAAAGCTCAAGTATTTAGGCTTGCGCGCTACCGAATTTACGGATATTAGTGAAAATATCTCTAAAATTCCGAATCTTAAGACGCTGATTTTGGATCGTTGCCCCGTAAAAGGGTTGAGCGCGAATGTAGCGAATTTAAAGAATTTAGAATATCTTGAGCTGGATGAAACGCATATTTCGCAATTGCCACCGCAGATTACAGGGATGAGCAAGCTACGAGAGCTCCACTGTTATAGTTGTAATTTTTTACATACATTGCCTACGTATCTGGCGGAGCTGAAAAGTCTGGAAATTTTATATCTTACGAACACGCATATAGAGGCGCTACCCGATGAGGTTTCGCGAATGCCGAGTCTAAAGGAACTAAGCGAAGATTTTACCTCTCCTCCTGAAAACATCGTAAATTTACCCAATCTTGAGGAGTGGGGTCATATGGACGAGCAGAGATTACGGCTCGCCGTGAAAATCCCGTCGCTCAAAAGGCTTCATATAGGTTCAAATATCAAAACGATCCCGTCTGAGTTAGGGGATTTGCATAATCTGCAGGAGCTTGATATTTGGTCTGAAAATATACAAGAAATTCCTGAAAGTATCGGCGCATTAAAAAGCTTAAAAAAGCTTGATATTGGCAGATATAAGCAAGAGAGTCTGCCTGAGAGCATCGGCATGCTTGATGCTTTGGAAGAGCTGAAAATTAACAGCCAAGCCATTACGAAAATCCCTGAGAGCATCGGAAACCTACATAATTTAAAGGAGCTTTACATCCACGGCAAAAATATTACGCAGCTTCCGGAAAGCATCGGAAATTTAAAAAATTTAGAAATTTTAGATATCTCCGAGACTGCAATTAAAAAATTACCGCAGAGTATAAACGATATGACGAGTCTTAAATACATTGATCTTCGCAATACCGATTTAGAGGAGCTTAACGTCGATTTTATCCGCCTTAGTAAACTTTACGGCATTAATTTGTATGGCGTTAAGCTTAAAAAGAAGCCCGTAGTTCCTAAGATAGAGGGAAGGCATATTGGCATTAGAGGATATGAGGATTAAATTTAAAACGAAGCCATGATTTGTCCGGCGCCGACATATACCGCGGCGGGATTTTAAGCAAATAATACAAGGAGATAAATCGCGCAAAAGATCGCTAGCCGGATCAGCCCTGCGCGCTAACGACGGCGAGACTTAGCGAGCTTTAAAGCCTCCTGCGGGCGCCGCAAATTTAAAAACCTCGTGCGCCGCGCGAAAATAGAACAATTTATCTGTGTGGGCTCTTCCTTAAATTTAGCGAGCTTCGGAGCAAAATTTGAAGTTAAAATTTTTAAAAGACCACTGCGTTTATAAGACTTGTCGTTACAAGCGGGCGAGATAGAGCGAAGAGAAATAGATTACGCACATTGCCGCAAAAAGGCTGTCTTCGCTTGGAAGCGAGATGATACGCTTGCGGATTACGGCATTAAAATTCCCCTGCGATTTGTGTAGTGTGGGGCTGTGCGCTTGCGAAATTTTTAGCACATACGGATGCTATGTTTTCCGGCTCGGTAAATTTACACGGGCAAAAAATTCGATCTCGAAGCGACGGAAAGATCGCGGGCGTCATTGCAAAATTATAAAGCTGATGTCATCACAGAAAAAAGCCTTTGGGCTACCGCGCTACGTAAAATTTTAAAATTTACACGTTAGTTACATAAAATTTGAAAATCTAAATGACACCAAACGATTTACTATCACCATCTTTTTTAAATTTAGTAATAAATCTATAAATTTTGATTCCAAAGGCTTTTGTTTTAATAAGACGTCAAACACCTGATTAAATTTTAAAACTGAAACTCCCATGTCAGTTTATAGTTCCTACCCGGCGAGTAAAAGCGGTTGATACCAAGCCCCGTTTCTTGATCTATCAGATTGCTAGTTCCAAAAGGCCTTATTGATCTGGCGCTTTCCCAAGTGATATATTTGCGATCGGTTATATTATATGCGCCTGCACGAAGAGTTAGATATTTGATCGGCTTTACATATGTTACGAAGTCTATCGTGGTATATCCGCCGCTTCTCCATTCCACTTCGCTATTGCTTACAGGTTTGCCGTTTACGATTTTGCCGCTTCGCGCTTGCTCATACCAATACATATTATAGGTGTCGTCTCCTTTTTTTGCAGCTACCGCAGTTACAAATAGATCCGCGCCGAATTTATCGCCTGGGCTTTGGTAGCTTACGCTATAAACCACCGTTCTAGGCTGGATCGCATTCATCGGAGTATCTATTTTGCCGTTACCTATGTCCATTCTACCCTTTTGGATACTGAGCTTATATCCAATACTAAAACCCTGCAATGGTTGCCAAATTTGATCCAAAGCCAGTCTCGAGTCTATCTCTATTCCTCTTACTCTTGCTTTTGGACGATTTACGTTTTGATACACAGAGGTAGGCATTGTACTTCCACCGTTTCCATAAGGAAGCTGGAATTCCCCCTTATATTGTAAATCTATAAAATTCCTATAATCCGTTTGGAATAAATTCAATGTAACGAAGCTTGGCGAATTATGAAGCGTAAAGGCAATCTCTTTGGTCTTTGCCGTTTCTTTTTTCAAATCCAAATTTGGATATATCGAAAAATCCGGATGCTGGAAAGTGAAGTAAATTTCGTCCGAAGTAGGCGCCCTAAATCCGTTTGCATATTTAAGTTGAAGTCTGAAAAAATCAAGTGGATCGATGCTTGTAGCTAAAGAATATGAATTTGCCGAATATTTTCTCTTCTGAGAAGCTAAATATACGGCGTTGGCTTCTGCATTTGCATCTTTGTGAGCTTTTATCTCTTTTTGAGATGGAGTGCCGGGAAGCGGCGTATAAGGAACAAACATTCCGATAAATAGATCAGTTGGAATTTTTGGCGTAACGCCTGGAGTATAAGATGGATTGTGTTTAACCTTATCATATCTATAATTAAGATCAAAGGCCAAAACATCGTTTATACGAAAGTCATCTCCTACATAAAGCGCTCCGGTTTTGGTCTCAACCGGAATAAGGAAGCTAAAAGGATTGTCTTCGTGGCCGCAAGCGTCATTATAGGTAGAGGCATTGGTATATGATTGGCATTTATCTGGATACCAAGTACCCAATATTGGATAATCGGTATTCGTATTTCTAACTCCTGCAAAATATTTAGCCCACCATTGTTTATTTTGAGGAGAATAACCCGCCCTATTTACCATACTTTTATCGCTTTTACTATAAAGCCCTCCGTAACTTAAAGAGTGTTCTGTACTTTTTATATGAAAGTCTTTTGTAAGGTCAAGATTAAACTGCTTAGTATTGGTGTTTAAATCTCTATCCTTCCAGTTATTTTCTACGTATCCGTTTTGTCTAGGTAGAAGTATCTCATCCGAACCAACCGGTGATAATTTGCCGTAATTGCCTTTACTATGAGGTGTAGTTATTTTGTTTATGGAATATGTTTTATATGTGCCGCTATCAGTATCAAAAAGAGTCATGCCTTTAGAACAATCATATTCATCACAATTGATATAGGCATCATCATTGGGTTTATAACTGCTATATGCATTCATATCTAATATATGGGATTCATTTTTTGGATTATCCGGATCTGAAAAATCAAACTGACTATCTACTAACGTAGGCATAAATCCCCACTTTAGCCATGTCTTTATTTCCCCTCCATATTTATCTACCATTTTTCCGTCTTCATTTATATGAAGACCGGACGGATTTGAATTTCCCGCGCAGTTATCGCCCTCGCAATACTCATCCGTTCTCGCTTTTAACTTAATATGTTGCTTGTTATAGCTAAATTTTAAGCTATCCCACAAAGGCGTTTCGTCGAAATTTTCGTAAGTGAACGAATAGTTTTTTCTTTCGCTTCTATCGTTGGTGTGTCGTATATCGTTAGTCAAGGCTCCCCCAGGAGTTTGCGTATTATAAAGAGCAAATTGATTCGACCAGTCTATTCCCTCTGATTTTATATTAGACTTATCGTATCCTAGGCTAAATCTATCGGTATCGGTAGGCTGAAAGCCAAATTTTACCAATGTGCTTTTTTTGTAAATTCTATAAGGATCAGGTTTTTCTCTAACTTTTCTTATAACAGTAGGATCATATTTTTTATATCCCCAGTTTTTTAGTTCATGTCCTTCTCTATCAGTATGAATAGCCAAAAGATCAAACCACTTAAACCGAACTGCAGCTGCGTGGCTTTGCCAGTTTTGTCTATCCGCACTTTGATACCCGCGCTTAAATCCGTAATACCAATCCTTCTACGTTAGATAATCTCTCGCATCCTTTGTCTCAAACGCTACTGAGCCACCTAGCGCGCCCGAGCCTCTTTTTACCGAATCTGCACCTTTAGTGATATCTACCTGTCTTACGTTTTCAACCTCAACGCCGTTTCTAGTGTTATTAAAGTTTCCATATCCTTCAAATAGATCTTTAAAACCTTGCGAGCTTAACGTTTCTGCTTGGCGAAGTCCATCTATACTGATATCGACGCGATTTTCATCCACGCCGCGGATCGAATAACCACTAGCACCGAATCTTCCGCTTTCGACAACTGAAACGCCGGTTTCGTGACGAACCATATCTCTACTATCGCTAACTTGCTCTTTGGCGAGTTGCTTGGCGCTCTTTTTAGTTTCGCCGACTTTTTTGGTAAGCGGGTCGCTTTCTACGTTTCCCGTAACATTGATCTGCCCTAAATTTTGAGAGTCACCTTCGCTATCATCCTGTGCAGCTAAAGTGGCCGCGCATAAACAAAGCGCTCCCGCCGCTGCAATAGAAAACCTAAATAAGCTCATTTTGATCCTTTTATAATACTATTTCTCATAGGCGTTATTAAAAATAGCAATATATTAGTGAAAAATTCTTTAAATTTAAATTAAAAAGAATTTATTTATCATTTATAGTTATAAAATTTAATTAAATTTAAAGAATTCCCAGGTTTACGCCTTTATCTCTTAAATTTACATTTTTTAAAATTACAAATTTTTACTTTAAATTTAAAAGTATTTTTATGAAATACAAACGATGGGACAGTGAGTAAATTTTAAGATTTTAACTTGAGAAATTTCAAAATTTTATCATAAGCAAACGGAATTTTATCTACGCACGTAGTACTTTGGGCATCATGCGGACCGGCATTTTTACGAAGCTACGTCCTGCAAAATTTATAAAATTTCGAATTTCCGTAAATTTATTGCGCATTTGCGGCGCAAAATTCCTCATTTAGCATTTACAAGCTCGGCTTGCGCGCGGGCTAGGTGCGCAGCTAGCCCTGGCGCAAACCGAACAGAACCGCGTTAGCTCTCCTTCAAAAGCTTGGTTAGCGCCGTGCCGCTTTCGTCGTGTTTGCGGATGTTTTTATAAATTTTACTAAAATAAG
>NZ_CALIMY010000105.1 GCF_938045205.1 uncultured Campylobacter sp. | reverse complement strand
AAATTATTATCTTATATCTGAAATCTATGTAGAAAAAACCTTGATTTTAATCTAGACTAAGCTGTTTTTTTATGCTATTATTCAAAATCTTAGTAGAAATTAATTCTAAACGAAAGGTTAATCTCATGGATAGACGAGACTTTATAAAAAGCTCTGCGGCAGCGGCTGCCTGTAGCGTTGCGGGCATCAGCTTGCCTAGCAGTCTTAGTGCTGCGGACGAAGCCGAAAAAGGCTGGCGCTGGGACAAGGCGGCCTGTCGCTTCTGCGGCACCGGCTGCGGCATTATGGTAGCCACCAAAGACGGCAAAATCGTAGCGGTCAAAGGCGATCCGCTAGCGCCAGTAAATCGCGGTCTAAACTGCATCAAAGGCTACTTCAACGCCAAGATCATGTATGGCGCCGATCGCATTACCAAGCCTCTTTTACGCGTAAATTCCAAGGGCGAATTCGACAAAAAGGGAAAATTTATCGAGATCAGCTGGCAAAGAGCGTTCGACGAAATGGAGAAGCATTTTAGACGCGCCTATAACGAAGGCGGTCCCGAGGGCTTTGCCGTGTTAGGCAGCGGTCAATACACCATTACCGAGGGCTATACCGCAGCCAAGCTCGTCAAGGCGGGCTTTCGCTCCAATAATATCGACCCCAACGCTCGCCAGTGCATGGCTAGCGCCGTCGTAGGTTTTATGCAAACCTTCGGCATTGACGAGCCTGCGGGCGTTTTCGACGATATCGAGCTAACCGATACCATAATTGCTTGGGGCGCAAATATGGCTGAGATGCACCCGATTCTTTGGTCTCGCGTCTCCGACCACAAGCTTCGCCACCCGGATCGCGTAAAAGTAATAAATTTATCTACTTTTACCACTCGCACCTCAAACATCGCCGATATCGAAATTATATTCCGTCCGAATACCGATTTGGCGATATGGAACTATATCGCAAGAGAGATCGTCTACAATCACCCGGATATGATAGATGAGAAATTTATTAAAGAGCACTGTGTATTCGCTACCGGTCCCGTAGATATCGGTTATGGCCTGCGAGAAGATATCAATCATAAAAAATACCGCAAAACCGAGCTAGACACCGCAGCTAAGCAAAAATCCAAAATTTTAAGCAAATCCGAGGGCGTTACGTTAGCATATCTTGGTATGAAAGAGGGCGACGTACTCGAAAACAAACACTCTGACAAATCGGATGCTCACTGGCTTATAAGCTTTGAAGAATTTAAAAAAGCGTTGGAGCCTTACACGCTAGATTTCGTAGCGCCTTTGGCTAAGGGCGACGAGAGCGAGGATTTAGAAGCATTCAAAACCAAACTTAAGCAGCTCGCCGATTTTTATATAGAAAAAGATCGTAAAGTAGTAAGCTTTTGGACGATGGGCTTTAATCAGCACTCAAGAGGAACTTGGGTTAATGAGCAAAGCTACATGGTGCATTTCCTTCTCGGCAAGCAAGCTAAGCCGGGCTGCGGAGCGTTTTCGCTTACCGGTCAGCCTAGCGCTTGCGGCACGGCTAGAGAGGTGGGCACGTTTTCTCACCGCCTACCTGCTGATATGGTCGTGGCAAATCCGGCTCATAGAAAGGTTTCCGAAAAAATTTGGAAGCTTCCTGAAGGCACGATAAACCCAAAACCGGGTGCGCACTACGTGCAGGCTCTGCGCAATCTCGAAGACGGCAAGATAAAATGGATATGGGTACAGGTCAATAATCCGTGGCAGCAGATCGCCAATGCAAACCACTGGATCGCCGCGGCGCGCGAGATGGACAACTTCATCGTAGTAAGCGAGCCGTATCCGGGACTAAGCGCGAAGGTAGCCGATCTAATCCTGCCGACCGCGATGATCTACGAAAAATGGGGCGCATACGGTAATGCCGAGCGTAGAACCCAGTGGTGGAGACAACAGGTCCTTCCCGTAGGCGACGCGATGAGCGATACGTGGCAGATGCTAGAGTTTTCCAAGCGCTTCAAACTCAAGGATTTCTGGGGCGAGACAAAAGTAAATGATAAACTTACGCTTCCAAACGTATTAGATAAAATTTCGGAATTCGGCTATACCCCTGAAAGCACGCTATTTGATGTACTTTTTGCAAATAAAGACGCTATGGCTTTCGCGGCAAAAGATCCGATTATGGCAAATTTCGACAACTCCGAAGTAAGCGGCGACTCTCGCGCCGTAATCGGCAGCGACGGTAAAGAATTTAAAGGCTATGGCTTTTTCGTCCAAAAATATCTCTGGGAAGAATACCGCAAATTCGGCACAGGTCACGGACACGATCTAGCCGATTTCGACACCTATCACCGCGTACGCGGTCTTAGATGGCCGGTCGTAGACGGCAAAGAAACGCTTTGGCGCTTTAACGCCCAATACGATCCTTATGCCAAAAAAGCGGCTCCTGACAGCGACTTTGCATTCTACGGCAACGCTAAAGCGGCGCTTCCTAGCGGCGATCTGAAATCCGCTACTTCGGGCGAAGAGAAAACAAGCCTCGTCAATAAAGCTAAAATTTTCTTCCGTCCATATATGGATCCTGTAGAAGTGCCAAGCGAGGAATATCCTTTCTGGCTATGTACGGGTCGCGTGCTGGAGCACTGGCATACGGGCACTATGACTATGCGCGTGCCGGAGCTTTATCGCGCGGTGCCTGAGGCAAGATGCTATATGAACGAGCTGGATGGCGCCAAAATCGGCGTACAACAAAACGAAATCGTCTGGATCGAGTCGCGCCGCGGCAAAGTCAAAGCTCGCGTGGATTTTCACGGACGTAACATTCCGCCGAAAGGGCTTATTTTCGTGCCGTTTTTTGACGAGAAAGTTTATATCAACCGCGTCACGCTCGATCATACCTGTCCGCTTTCAAAAGAGACCGACTACAAAAAATGCGCGGTTAAAATTTATAAGGCGTAAATTATGGATAGGCGTGAGGTCTTAGGTATTCTTTCTTTAGCTGCGGGCGTAGGCGTTCTGGGGCTCGGAGTCGCAAACTCTAGCGAGCACGCCAGACTCCGCCCGCCCGGAGCTATAAGCGAGAAAGAATTTCTTAGCAAATGCCTAAGGTGCGGACTTTGTGTCGAGGCGTGCCCCTTTGATACGCTTAAGCTTGCGAGCTTTTGCGATCATGCTATTGCAAACGGCACGCCGTTTTTTATCCCGCGCGAAATTCCGTGCTATATGTGCGACGACATACCTTGCGTCGCGGCCTGTCCTAGCGACGCGTTAGATAAAAATTTAGTGAGCGAAAACTCTAAGCTAAACGTGCGTCTATCCAAAATGGGCGTTGCGGTCATAGATACCGAGCATTGCATCGCTTATGCGGGTATCCAATGCGACGCATGCGTGAGAAGCTGCCCCGTGATGGATAAGGCACTTAGGATCGATTACCGTCACAACAACCGCACCGAAAAGCACGCCCTGCTCGTGCCTGTCGTAGATAGCGACTACTGCACGGGTTGCGGTAAGTGCGAGCATGCCTGCGTCACGAAAAAGGCGGCTATCAGCGTCGTGGAACGCGAGCGCGTCATAGGAATTTCCAGCGATAACTACGTCAAAGGCTGGATCAAGGGCGACGACGCGAAGCTAAAGGACGCAGACACCAAAATCAAGCTCGATCCGCAAAAGAGTAAGGATTACTTAAACGAGGACGATCTAATGGAAGGGGCTAGGCAATGAAATACACTATTTTAAGGCGTTTGAGCCAAATTTCTATTCTAGTCCTTTTTATTTTAGGAAATAATTTCGCCTTCAAAGCCGCGAGCGAAAACGGAATTTTATCAGGAATTCTAAAGGGCAATCTAAGCTCGTCGAAACTTTTCGGCACGATTAATCTAAGCGATCCGTTTGCGACGGCGCAGATGCTGTTAGCTAGCTTTTCTTTGGGCGCTACGGCGGTTATCGGAGCGCTTATCGTAGGAGCATTTTATGCGCTTATAGCGCCGCGATTATATTGCTCGTGGGTCTGCCCGATAAATTTACTGACCGATCTTGCCGCGTGGCTTCGTAAAAGACTTGGCATAACGACTAGGATCGTTAGCATAAACCGCAAAGCTCGCTACGTCCTAGCGGTGCTAGCGCTTGTTTGCAGCGGAGCTTTCGGCTTTGCGGCATTTGAGAGCGTAAATTTTATCTCGCTTTTCGCGCGCGCCGTCATATCGCTAAGTGCTAGTGCGTTTGCGATTGCGCTACTGATCGTGGTTTTTGAAATTTTTGCAGGCGATCGCACTATCTGCTCGCGGCTATGCCCGCTCGGCGGATTTTGGGCTGCGCTTAGCTATTTTAGCGTCATTCGCGTTCGCCACGAGGTCGATAAATGCACGATGTGCGGCAAATGCAAAATGGTCTGCCCCGAAGTACAGGTGCTTAAGATGGTTGGGCGCGAAAACGGGCGCGTTAGCAGCGAGTGTATCAGCTGCGGACGCTGCATCGACGTATGCGACGACGATGCGTTAAATTTTAGCATATTAGGAGTGAAAAAATGAAAAAAATGGTTTTAGGCTTAGCTCTTGCATGCTGTGCGGCGCTGTTTGCCGCGGACAAGACGGCATCTATAGACGCCGACAGCTTGGGCTTTATAAAAAGCGTAGACGAATCGGCGCAAAATAAAAATTCCCTGCCCGATTTCAAATATAGCGAGGATGCTCCGGGCGCCGCTTCGAAAATCGAGCGCAGCTTCGAAAACGCTCCGCCGCTCATACCGCACAGCCTAGACGGGCTCGTGCCGATCACGACGGATAACAATATGTGCGTAACCTGCCATATGCCCGAGTTTGCCAAGGATGTAGGCTCTACGCCAATTCCAAAAAGCCACCTGGTGGACTTCCGCACCGGAGTGGATCTAAACGGCACGCTAGCCGAGCAGCGCTTCAACTGCATGCAATGCCACGTACCGCAAGCCCAAACCGATCCGCTCGTGAAAAATAACTTCAAGGCTGATTTTAGCAGGTTTAGCGACGCTAATTCCACTTCTAATCTCATAGATACGCTAAATCAAGGCGCCGAGGTTGAGTAGGAGCCCGCGATGAAATTTTTACCGCTGCTACTTTGCGCCTGCTTCGTCTATGCCGGCAACGGCGTCGCAATACCTAGCGGCGCTGCGGGCATAGATGCGCCGGCAGGGGCTAGCTTCAGACTCGACATAGGCGCAAACGTCGCGGTGCTAAAAAATCTAGACGGCGAAATTTACGCAGGTCTCGACGATGGCAAGCTCTATAAAATTGCCATTAGCTCCGCGGAAAATTCCACGCGAAATTCTGCCGCCGGACAAAATTTCGCAGATCAAAATTCCGTCGCAAGCACAAATTCCGATGCGGCGCAGAATTTTAATGCAAAAGCGAGCGTAAATTCCACGGGAGATTCCACTGCGAATTCCGCTGCCGTAAATTCTTTAGCAAATTCAACCGCAGCAAATTCTACGAAGCAAAATTCTGCCGAAAATTCTACGGCATTAAATTCCGCATCGGGCGCAATATCCAAAACGCTAATTTTCGCCCTGCCCTCGTCCAAAAATTACCTAGACGAGCCGATGGGCGCTACCATATTCGACGTCGATAAACTAGGCGAAAAATACGCATTTTTATATAACGGCGACGCGTTTGAAAAGATGCTGGGCGTGTTTGCGAGAGGCAAGATCACGCACTACAAGCTACCGATGACGGGGATTAAAAACGTCTATTTCTACGACGAAAATACCGTGATTTTGCTAGGTCTTGGTAGCGAAATTTTATACTTCGACCTACCTAGCGGCAAGGTAAGCTTCGAGCAAAAGCTCACCATCGCGTCTTTGGGCGGCAGCGCTTACGACCGCTCCAGCGGAACGCTACTAATCTCGTGCGAAGGTGGCATCGTATTTTATTTCGACGCGAAAGCGAAAAAGCTTATGAGCCAAAAATCCCTGCACAAGGACGGAATCTACTCCGTGGCACTACTTGGCGATCGTATGATGAGCGGCTCGAACGACAAAGAAAGATCGTGCTACTACGAAAACGGCGATTTCGCTAAATTTTATAACGCCCATTTTGCAGTTTTTGCCGTGGCGCTAAGCCCCGAGCTGGGTGCTTTTACCGTTGGTAACGGCGTGCGCGTAATCGATAAAGCAGGCGAGATCGTCCGCAGCATCGAGCTGGACAACGACATCATCAACTATCTGCTTTTCGAAGGAGATTATCTCGTGGGCTCGGGGTACAATAGATATATCTACTTTTGGGGGCTAAAATGAATATTTCAAGCGTCGTAATCTATCTAGGCGCAGATACCGATATAGCAGCGTTTCGCAAGGAGCTGCAAAGCATCGGCGGCTGCGAGTTCGTCGCGTGCAAGGACGGCAAGGCGGTAGCCACGATTAGCGCAGAGAGCTTCGAGGACGAGATCGCCGCATTTCGCGCGATAGAGGCTATAAAAGGCGTAAGTGAGGCGATGATGATCTATTCTTACTCCGATCTTGACGCAGATATCGCCGCGGCAAACTCCGACAACGGCGAGCAGATAATGCGCGAGCTGGACAAAAAAGACCCGAGTCAGATCAAATACGGCGGCAAAGTGCGAGTCTAAACCGCCGCCGTAAATTTTAAAATTTTACCGCCAAATGTAAATTTTAAAATTTCAAATTTAACTACCAAATTTAACTATATAATTTTAACTGCGCAAACAAGCTTGGAATTTTTACAGCAAGTCGTTTGCTGCAAGCGCTGCGGATTATGGGCTCGTTAAGCTTGCATTGGATAATATAGCGCAATCTGCCCGAAGGAGTAAACTTGCGCCTAAAATACGCCTGCATAATAGTTTTTCTGATCTGGCTTTGCATATTTATCGCCTTGCTACCCGCATATAGAATTTCAGCGATCCTAGAAGCGCTTGATTTTAGCGATAAAAATCTAACGCAAAGAGAGATCGTAGAGTTAAATTTAAAAGATTACCTAAAAAAGCTTCACTACTTAGATAATTATCCGCAAATAGATTTCGGCAAGATGGCGGATATTCACTTAGACAAAAACGGCTATGAGAGAGTAAGATTTTCATGGTGCAACGGCGATAAATATCCCGACGACAGATGCGAATTTTGGAAGCTGGATAAAAGGCTAAATTTTGATTATCTAATGGATCTGGGCTCTAAAATTTGCAAAAACGGCAAGCCCATAGAAAATACTGAAGAGATTGTAAAAAACGACGAGATTTTAAAACTACGGCTCTTTTATCCTTGGGAGCAAAAGCATTTGATTGACGAAGATGGAAATTTTATAGATAATTTTATATATATGAGGTTTGGAGATGGCGCTTTCCATCCATTCGGCTTATTTACCGATTTTGTATTCACAAATAAAATGAATATACGCTCTTTGTTTAATGAAAATAAAGATATTAAATTCAATATAATTATTACGAATAAAAGTTGCTATCATGCACTTTTGGAGCCAATTTTCAAAAATTTATTAATTGGAGATAAAAAAGCGGATATAGAATCTTTTTGCTATAACTACATACATATCAAGAATAAAATTAATTGGTTTAATAATAAAGAGAAAATCGATTGCGATCACTCTTATTTCTTTTATTACATACCTATATATAAGAAGAAGAAAATGAGCGAAAAAGATGTATTGTCCGATAGTCATGTATTTTTCTATAAAGATATAGAGACTTTGTTTAAGCAATACCAAAATTTAAAGAATCAAAAGAACAAGATAAATTTTAACTCGCAAGGAGAAGGCGATGAAAGTGGGTATTGAGTTGCTGGGCATTGCTTGCTAGAGCTGAAGTTAAAATTCTTTCTTTTATTATCGACTACTTTAAATTTAAACTCTAATCCATAAAATTTCGCCACGCCGCGCGGTGTAGCTTAAAAATACTGCGCCGCCGCATGACGCGACCCAAAATAACAGCGCCGACGCCCGCGATCTTTGCTTTAAACCAGTCAAAGAGCGCGAGCGGCAGCCGAAATTAAAATTCGCCTTTAAATTTAAAGGCTTTGTACCCGCGCAAAGGCGCGAGCGAACAAAAACCGCGAGAGCACAAGAGCCGTAAGGGCGTATTGGTTTGCGCTTTACGGGCGAAATTTTCATAAATTTAAAAGCACCAAGCGGCGCAAGCCCTACTCGAATTCTATCTTTTTTAGATAATCGTATAAATTTAGCACCGCGATAAATAGCGTTAAAATCGCGGGTCCCAAGATCACGCCCCAGAACCCAAACGTGCTGATGCCCGAAAGCATCGAGAAGAAGATCAGCATCTCGTTGATGTTTGCGGGGTTTTCGACTAGGCGCGAGTTGATAAATTTTATCACGAGCGGCTTTACGAAGCTGTCCGCGAGCGTCGAGATCAGTATCACGCAATACGCCATTATCACGATCGCGCCCGAGGTGCTGCCCCCCGCTAGCACATATAGCGCTGTGGGCACGTAGATGAGCGCGCCGCCGACTGCAGGGATGAGCGAGCAGAAGGCGAAAAGCACCCCCATCAGCAGCGCGTCAAAGCCGAAGATCCCCGCGATGATCGAAAACAAAAAGCCCTGCAATACGGCGTTGAAGATGGTCGAGTAAAACACGACGCTCATCGTATTTGCCGTCTCGGAAAAGATATAATCGATCTGCGCGGACTCGACGGGTAGAATTTTTTTGAAAAAGCGCTTGAAGCTCTCGCCGTAGAGGTATGCAAAAAAGCAAAACACGACGATAAGCACCATATCGACGATAAATTTCGCGCTGGACTTTCCGACGACCGAGAGGTAGGAGATGATCTGCTTCGCCACGCCCGCGACGTCTAGGTTTGCCAAAAACGAGCGAAACTGCGTATCAAATTTTTCAAAAGGCCCGGGCAGCCTGATGTCTAGGCTCTGAACGTAGCTAAGCGCATCGTTTAGGCGCGCCATATCGAAGCTCGCAGCGTTTTTGGCGATCTCGATCACGGCGTAGATGAAGGGCACAAAAAAAAGCGTGCAGAGCAAAAATACGCTCAGCACCGAGGCTAGCGTGCGCCTGCCGCGGCACAGCTTGGTTACTTTAGCGTGCAGACCCGAGGTCGCCACCGCCATCAGCACGCCGATTACGATCACCATCAAAAACGGCGAGAACAGATAGATTACGCAGCAAAACATCAGCAAGGTTGCACCGATAAAAAATATCTTGCTCGTCTTCGCGCGCCCGCTAGCCTTGGCAAGGCCTGCTTTCATGCCCGCAGCAGCTCCCGAAGCGGCGGCGTCGCCTAATGCGGAAGCATTAGCAGATGAGACTTTGTCGGTTTCGGTACGGTTTTTGCTTTGATTTTCGGTGCCTAACGCAGCTGTGTCCGCTTTATCGGCGCCGGTATTTGCTCTGGCGGCTTTGCCCGTTTCGGCTATGCTTTCGCTTTGATTTTCGGCAGCGGTTTTGGTTTTGTTTTTGACAGTCGCTTTGGCTTCGGCGGCGGCTTCGATTTTACCCTCAGCGTTATTTACGGTCTGATTTTCGGTGAAATTTTGCGCCTCGCCTTTGGCGTTATCCTCGGCGTTATTTTGGGCTATCTTTTCAGCCAAGTTTTCATTGCGGCTTACGGCGTTGTCTTTTGGCGTCGGCAAATTTTATCCTTTTGAAATTTGATGATGTATTTTATAAGTTTTTTTATCAGATTTCGATTAAATTTTAAAATTTCACAAAATTTTCGAGCGGCGTTCTCACGCGTTTTCACATACAGCGCGCTATACGACATGTACACGAATCGTGCCTAATTTATGAAAATAGCGCATAGCTCGAACATACGTCAAAACTAGATGTGTGCTCCTATGCCGTATTTGAGCCCTGCGCGCACCGCGGCAGGACCCCGTCTTGCGCCGAGCTTTTGGCGGAGCTTGGGCTATCGCGCGTGGTAATCGGCGCGTGCGATACGAACGCGCAGGCTGCGGGCGGTGCGGAAATTTTACGCCGCGGGGGCATAGAGGTGAAATTTAACGTCTGCCCTGCCGCGGCGACGGAGCTTGCGGAACCGTTTTATCTGGCGCGCGAGAGCGGTTTTTGCTTCATCAAAATCAACGCCACGCTAAACGGCTCGGTGCATGGGCGGATCGGCAGCGAGAAGCAGCGCGCGTTCGTGCACGAGCTGCGCGGTGTGTGCGATTACGTAGGCGTAGGCGGGCAGACCGTGCGCGCCGACAGACCGACGTTGGACGTGCGTGCGGCTAAATTTGATGAAATTAGCGCTTCGGCAGGCAGAGCCGATATGCTGGCGCTAGACGTGCGTGTCGCGCCGCAAAATCTAAAGCTACGCGCGCCCGATGTTTGGATCCGCTCGCGCTGCAACTCTTACAATAAGCCCAATAGCAACTTCAAGCGGAAAAGAAAAATGTATAGCGAATGCGTCTGCTAGAAGCGAAGTAAAATCGGTACGATAAACGAGAGTATAGCGAAGGTTGAACGGGCAGCAGGCTATTTTTTAGAAAATCAATGTACCTTAATAATCGCAAACAACAATCTGCGTAGGGTAAAAGAATACGAATTTATAAAATAATGAGCATAACAGATGCGCGGATAGACTAAATTTTAACTTTCAATGGAGAGTGAGAATAATAGCCGCCCCTATAGGCATATGAAAGCAGAACTTCGCTCCAGCTTGCGCTGCAGCCGCATTGGCGAGACCATGCGAAAGCGCATCCCTTAATAAATACCCAATCCGTTACTCATTTTTTGCTCCTTCTTCTGGATTTTTTTTAATCAAATTTCTATCTGAAAAATTTATAAAAAATATCAATAAAAGTAGAAAAACTGCCCCTTTTAAAAAGAATTTAAACTGTGCGGTCATCAAATATGGTCTTAACAATATATGATCGAAATTATATTCCTTATATATTTTTCCATCTTTATCTTCAAGCTGTAAAATTTCATTATTGCCTAATATATCTGGGCTTGGCTCGCCGTAAATTTTGATTTTTTGCCCTTTTAGCTTTTCGTAAATATCGCTATCGCTTTTGCTTATTTCATAAACCTTTTTCTTGCCGTTTTCTAGTTCTATATGTATTCGTCCGCCGCTTCCGCGAAAATTATAATAAACGTTTCTTAAAATTCCTGTATCTATCTCAAGCTCATTCAATTGTTTGGGCGCCGTATCCGTTCTATAAATAGTAAGAAGCATCCCGCATAGGACAAAAAGCAAACCATAGCAGCCTATGCTAGCCACCTGTGCCTGCGGATGCGAAACTCCCCTGACAAAAATGCGTCTGTAAAATACATCGTAAAAATAATAGAAGAGCCTTTTTATATATTTTGTTATGAATTTCATAAAATTCCCTTTCATATTCTTTTGGATGTTTTTTATTTAGCGATAATAAATTTGCTCTAAATTTACAAAATCGCCTGCTTTAAATTTTAAATCTGAAGAAATTTTGAAACCAAGCAAAATTCAAAGATCAAATATACAAAATCGCCACGGCAGGGTTTCCACCTGCGTAGCTATGACTTAGTGCCGTGAAGTATAAAATTTCATCCGCCCTACTCCTCAAACAGATTTCTCTTCGCAGTCCTTAGCACGCGACCGAGCGCCTCGCGCGCCTTATCGGTTGCGATGCGGCCTTTGGCGGTCTTTTCGATGTAGCCGTTAGCGAGCAGATAGGGCTCGATGACGTCCTCGATCGTGCCCTCATCCTCGCTAAGCGCCGCCGCGATCGTGCTAAGCCCCAAGGCACGGCGCTTGGCGTCAAATAAAATTTCCAAATATTTTATATCCATCTCGTCAAAGCCCTGCTCGTCCACGCCCAGCGCCTCAAGCCCCTCGCGCGCGCGATCGTGCGAGATAGCGCCCTCATCGCGCACCTCGGCAAAATCGCGTATGCGGCGCAGCAGCCGTAACGCAATACGCGGAGTGCCGCGAGAGCGACGCGCGATCTCGGCGCTGGCGTCGGCTGCGCTTTCTTTTCCGAGTTTGACCGAAGCGATCTGCACTATCCGCGCAAGCTCGGCGTGCGTGTAAAACTGCAAGCGAAACTGCATGCCGAAGCGATCCCGCAGCGGCGCCGAGATCATGCCCGCGCGCGTTGTGGCGCCGATGAGCGTGAAGTGCGGAATGTCGATCTTGATAGTCTGCGCGGCGGGACCCGAGCCGATGATGATGTCGAGGCGGAAGTCCTCCATTGCCGAATACAGCACCTCCTCGATCGCGGGGCTTAGGCGGTGGATCTCGTCGATGAAAAGCACGTCGCCGCTTTGCAGGTTCGTCAAAATCGCCGCCAGATCGCCCGCCTTTTCGATCATCGGCGCGGCGGTGACCTTGATAGCGGCGCCCATCTGAGCGGCGATGATATGCGCCAGCGTGGTTTTGCCTAGCCCCGGCGGTCCGTAGAAAAGCACGTGATCAAGCACGTCGGCGCGCTTTTTCGCCGCGGCGATCGCGATAGCGAGGTTTGATTTGATCTTCTCCTGCCCCACGTAATCCTCGAAGCTTGACGGGCGCAGCGAGCTCTCCACGCTCTCATCGAGCTGCATCTTTTCGATCTCTACAATTCTGTCCATAATCTCTCTTTAATCGTTTTTAAAATTTTAGCAAGTGTAGCGAAAAATGGCTAAATTTTGACAATTTTAAAGGGACGGATCTTTGCGGGCGGAATAAAATTTGCCGCGCGGAATTTTACGGTACGCGCTTAGGGCTGGGACTAAAAAGCAGAGCGCCCGTCGCGAAAGACTGCGAAATTTTAGCGCGACGTTTTAAGACTACGCTCATGCCGTTGCGCCCGCTATGCCTTAAGTGTGAAATTTTGTCGTAGCGGCTCCCAAACAGCGCGCAGGTCGCTAACTGCGCTAAATTTTACGAGGTAAAATTTAACACGTATAATTTAAGGCTTTAGGCGTTCGCGAGCGGCGGTGCGAAATTTGAGCGCGTAGAATTAAAGAGCGAAATTTAGCCAACTGAAAAATACGCACGGAATTTTACAACGTAAAATTTGGCGCTTGGAATTTTGCGATATTAAATTCTGCGTTTGGAATTTTGCAGCGAAATTTTGCGACAAAATTTTGTCTCGTAGAATTTTGATGCGGATTTTGTTTTTGCGGCAGCGAAGATTTAAATTCTGCGCTTCAAGCTTCGCGGTACGCAGCAGGCTAGAATTTTATCTCACATAATCGGTTAAAATTTTGCAAGAAATTCTGTGTAGAATTTTATGCAAAATTTTGCCTTACGCGCTTGCGCAGCTAGGTAAAATTTCGCGCGCAATTTTGTTTTTCAAGACGACTTAGAATTTAGCGCGGATTTTAAAATTTACCGCTAAACTTAACGCGAGCTCGTGCGATTAAATTTAGCCTCTCAGCCTCGCGACGCCTTATCGATCGCACCCCAAATTAAGCGCTAAATTTTTCCTGCACGAGCCTAGTTCTACAAATCATGCTCTTCGATCAAAACGCTCTTATTATCGTCGTCGCCATCGCAGAACGCTCTATATAGGCCCGATGTCGTTTTTTCGAACAATAACACCACGCCGTCGCTTTCAAATTTTTTCGAGCAGCCCTTGGCGTGCAGCTTGGCGAGCTTCGGGCTATCAGGGGCATAAAACTGATAGCTATCGGTGAAGTGTTCCACGTATCGGTAGGTGATCTCCGCCCAAGGCACCCCGCTATCGCCGCTTCTATTTAGCACGATGGTTCTGGCGTTTATCGCCGCGAGCTTTGACTTTAGCTCCCCGAACGTCTTTTTGTCCCAGCCGATGAGCTTTAGCCCATCGCCGATACTCGGCGCATTATCTCTAAAAATGGAATTTGAATAAAATTTCGTCTCATCGCCGTCCAAATCGATCCAAATATACTCATCGCCGTAGGTGCTCTGGATTGTAACGCGCAAATTTTTAGGGAAGTTGCGACCTGCAAAAGCTAACAGGTCTAGGAATTTCTCGCGATTTTGCTCGTAGTTTTGCATCGGCGGAGCTTTATCCAGCTCCATATCATCTTTATCAAAGAAAGAATTAAATGCGAAAAATACCGCCAAAATCGGCAGCACCTTTACGCAAAAGAACAAGCCCATAGCCGCGGCTATGATAATTTTTAAAGCTTTAGCCAAATTTTCTCCTTAAATTTTATAGCCGTTTAGACCTGACGGCTGGTTTATGCCAGAATTCTACGGCTACGTGCGTAAAATTTTAGCACTCGTAGCGTATTTTGGAGCTACGGCTCGGATCATTCATGAAAAGCGCTCGTGCGTTGCAGTCGGCGACAGAAATAGCACCCGCAGCGGAAGTACGCAAACTCTCGCACGGCGCCCCCGTATAAAATATACCGCGCAGAGTATCCACCCAAAGCGCCTACGATCTCTCGCACTAGGTAAAGCGCTCGCAATCGCTCTCGCCGAATAAATTTCAAGCGGCGCGAGCCGTTTACATAGCCTGCGGCACGCGAAAACGAAGCGTTAATTTAAGGCAAGCATAGTTTTATTGCTAGAATTTCAGCGCGTAAATTTTAAAATTTAGCCCAAATCTCGCTACTGCTTATATTCAAACTCCTCGCTCGGGAAGCTCTCCTCCTTGACTTCGCGCGCGTATTCGCGCACTGCGCCTTTTACCAGCGCAGCGCCGTCTAAATAACGCTTAACGAATTTCGGTCGAAACTCCGTGAAAAATCCACACATATCGCTCCACACGAGCACCTGTCCATCCACGCCCGCACCCGCGCCGATGCCGATGACGGGCACGTCGGTGCCGAGCGCTACTTGATTTGCGACCGAGCAGATCGTCCCCTCGACCAGCAGTAGCACCGCACCCGCCTCTGCAAGCACTCTGGCGTCGCTTAAGACCTCGCGCGCGCCCTCCTCACCGCGCCCGCTTACCTTGTAGCCGCCCGTAAAGCGCGAAAACTGCGGCTTTAGCCCGATATGGCTCATCACGGCGATGCCGTTTCGATTAAGCAGCGCCACGGTATCTGCCATATGCGCGCCGCCTTCGATCTTAACGGCGTCACAGCCGGTGCTCTCATAGACTTTGGCGCAGTTTTGTAGCGCGAGCTCTGGCGTCGCGCACGAGCAAAACGGCATATCCACGACCATATACGCTCGCTTGAGCCCCCGTCTTACGGCGCGCGCGTGATAGATCATCTGCTCTACGCTCGCGCCCAGGGTCTCGGAGTGCCCGCCGAAGCTCATATTTAGGCTGTCGCCTACGAGTACCATATCGACCTCGTCGTCGAAAATTTTAGCAAAAAGCGCGTCATAGGCAGTGATCATCACGATCTTTTCGCCGGATTTTTTCATCTCGTATAATTTAGAAAGCGTAATTTTTGACATTTTGACTCCTTTGCTCGGTTAAAATTTCGATGCAATTTTAACATAAGCCGAATTTGACATTTATAAAATTTTGAAGTAAAATGCGCGTGCATTCTTTCGGGGGTGACTTGGCTTCGACGGGAACGGATGGGTCAAGGCGGCATGTCGCTTTGGATACAGCGTATAAAATCCAAACTAAATTTAAACGCAAACAACGTTAAATTTGCTCCTGCTTACGCTAAAGCTGCGTAAGTCCAGTCGAGCCCTGCTCTGCGCCGATACTATCTAAGCGCGGCGGCGGGTAATCTGCGATAGCGTAGCTCTGCGGCGTGACGAACCGTAGGGTGAAATCCTAGTCTTTGCGCCGGCGGGTCGTTTTGGAAAGTGAGCGAGCCTGCGCGAGAACTTCACTTTTGCTAAACATGTAGAGGCTTTGGTCGTTTGTTTTCGGACTGCGGTTCAATCCCGCACACCTCCACCAATTAAGTTATTTTTAAGTTTTAATCACTTCTTTTTACTTCTCTTCAATTCCCGTATATAGGTGCTTATCTTATATTTCGATTATTTTTCTCTCCTTTTATTTTTGTTTGTAGTATAATTACTTCTGAAAAAATAGGGGTTTTATTAGGGGCTTTTTTCGCATTAGGGTATTTCGTAAAGAAAAACGATATAGAAAAATGGCAATGGCAATAATCTTATACTTAAAAGGAGCGAATTATGTTTTTTATAGATGAAGATTACGTAAATATCGTGCCGCAGGATCTGCTAGAGCGCGGCATACGCCTAAGGGAGGAGTACGGAATTTATGATATAGCTTGGAGATTTGATGATGTAATGGAGGTGCTAAAAATCGCAAGAGATAGAGATATGCTTATCGTCGGAG
>NZ_CALIMY010000104.1 GCF_938045205.1 uncultured Campylobacter sp. | reverse complement strand
GGTGAACTTAAATTTTAACCGCCGTACATCGCAACAACAAATCGTATGCTATAATAGTAAAAAATAAGGATAAAGAATGAATAATGGTTTCAAAAAAATCATCGATCTAATTTTAAAAATTTTCATCATAAGCGTATCTATTTCAGGAGCAATCATTATATTAATAATAGCATTGGTTATAGCAGGAATTTATTTAAAGCCGTATGGCGATTTTTGGAATGTAAAGAATAATAATTTTGAGGAACTCAATGCTTTAACAGATAATGCAGATATGGATGGATTGCTTTTATATCGTAGAAAAATTCAACCAAACGCTGCAGATAGTTTAGATGAAATCTGCTATGTTCATTACGTAAAGTTAAATTCTACCAATGGCATAACAGAAAAGAAGCTCATTGAAAACGGCTACAAACCATCTGATAAATCCAATTGCGTCGCCCAAGACAGTAATCTGACAGAACTAACAGAGATCACATTTGTAGCACCGTTTTTTCATTATCTAGGTTATAGTGATGCATTCAAATTCAACAAAATATATTTAGTCTATGGCTCAACAGCTCACTTAGATGTATCTACCATAAGCGCGAAAAATGGACAGATCTGGCAAAAGCAAGGACACGAAATTGTTATCTATCCAGGAGAGAATATAATTCAAAAGAATAGCTTATTCGTAGAGTGCTTCGGTCTATTGGGTATGTGCAATTAAAACCGAAATCAATCGGCTAGTAAAGGTAAAATTTTATCTATTTCGCCGCTCTGTCCGAGGCGGTACAGCGCGAAATCGTATTTGATTGGGTCGCTCGGATCGAAGCGCCTTAAGCTTTGCGTAAGCTGCAAAACCGCCTCGAAATCGTAACTCTTGCGATCGATCAGCCCAAGCTTAAGCGAAACTTTGTGCGTGTGGGTATCGAGCGGGATGAGGATGCGCGATTTTTCGATCTTTTTGTACAGCCCCAGATCGATGTCGCTGTCGCGCACCGCCCAGCGTAGGAAAAGATTGTAGCGTTTATACGGCGACGTGGGCTTTTGCGCGAAGCCGCGCCCGAAAAAAAACTCATATCCCGGGCTGCGGTAGGGATTTAATTTGTAAATCTCGCCGATTAAAAAATTTATCCCATCTTCGATCCGTCCGTTTTTTTGCATACCGCAAAGCACGCTCTCTTCGATGCTAAGGCTATTTTTAAGCCGTTTTAAAGTTATAAAAATTTCAGCGACGTCGCGCGGGCTTTGAAATCTATATTTTTTGCCCGCAAGCTCCGTACTAATACGCTCATCGCTCCCGTCTAAAAGAGAAAAATCAAGCGAGCGGAGAAATTTTAAAATTTGAGCCGCGCTCCCGTAAGCAAACAGCGCGCAGATGAGCGCTACGACGTCGTTTCGATATCCCTTTGCGACCTGTAGCGGATCGGGCGCGCCGAAAAGATCCGCGTCGCAATTTTTCAAATCGGCGTAATAATCTAAAATTTGCTTTAAGCTTTTCATTTTACGTAGTAGCTCATCGTCGTAGCGCCGAATTTGCGCGATTTAAGCAGCGCAAAATCGCCGATTTTAGGCGGCAGCTCAAGCTCGCTCATATGCTCGATCGCGATTAGCAGCTCGTACTGTGCGGAGCCCAGGCGTGCTATCAGCGCCAGCACTCGCTCGTAAATCTCGCCAAAACCCTGTCTGATCGCAAACGGCGGATCCAGATAGACAAACACTCTGCGCGCGGGATCGAAGAAAGAATTTTCGCTAGAATTTACGGTATGGCTTTCGCTAAAATTTACGGCAGAGCATCCGTTCATATCCGCTTGCAACTCGTGCAAAATTTCGGGTAGTCGTTCGAAGCAATCGCCCAAAATCGCATTTGCACCGAGCCCAAAAAGCTCGAAATTTTTCCGCATGATCTTATGCGCGGCGGCGTCCTTTTCGATCGCATAAACGTTTTTTGCGCCGTTACTTAGCGCTTCAAGCGCCATCGCGCCGCTACCGCCGAAGCACTCGATAAACGCCGCGCCGCGCAACTCCGCCCGCCAAGTATCGAAAAACGAGCCCTTTACGATGCTTTTCGTGCTGCGCGTACTCGAAAACGCGGGCAGAGCGAGCTTTTTGCCCCTATAAATGCCGCTTGAGATTTGCGTAAAGAGCATGCCGCCGGATTTGGAAAATTTAGCCATTTTGCCTTCTTAAAATTTCGATGATTTTTGCCTTGAACTCATCAAATAGCGCGCAAATCTCAACTTCTACACTCGCCGCATCGCATTCGCTAAAATCCCGCTTTAGCTCGCTTTGAAAATCCTCTAGCTTCGATAGCAGGGTATTCTTTGAGAACGGTAGCGCCAAATCTCCGTCCTCGCCGATCAAAAAGAGCGGTTTTGCCGAGCTTTGCGGCTCGTCGCTTATTATAAAGTCGCAATCCTGCGCACTTGCGGCACGATCTTTTAAAAACAATTCCAGCGTCTTTTGCAAAATTTCGCAGTCGCAATCGATAAAAGCTCTCATCAAAGCCCCTTTTTAAATTTTATCATCTTAAATTTTTCGCCAAACTCAGCGCGCAGGTGATTAAACTGCAAAAGCGCGTTACGATAGCCCCTCTCGCCGCTTTTTTGCATAAAAAGCTCTAAAAGCTGGATCGCGCCGAAGTCTATCAAAGCCGCGATCTGTCTTTTAAAATCCGCCATCGCAGCGCCCGCGTCCTCAAACGCCGCGCGTAAAATTTCAAAATTTACGTCGTAGGTAAGATCGCTTTTGCCGTAAAAATCGCTCAAGTTTTGCACCTCAAAGAAGCTAAAAACCTCGTGATTTCGGTAAATCCGCAGGCTAAAATCGCCGCTAGAGCCCATCTGCCCGTAATCAAAGGCGATGAAATAAAACCTCTGCGCGCTGGCGCAAATTTCGCGGGCGAAGCGAAAGTATCCGATCGGGATTTCGCCGCGCGAGATGCCGAATCTGCGTGCGAGGGTCAAAATTTCACGTTCTTTTATGGGAGCAAATTTTGCCGCGCCGCTTTCGATAAAAAGCATATTTTCGCCGTCCACCGCCTCGCATTTAAAGGCGTCGAAAAGCTCATTTGCCACAAAGATCGCATCTTTAAATTTCGCCTCGCGCGCGCTTGCGAAATGCTTTGGCACGATTTCGCCGCCGAAGCTCTCCGCAAAGCTCGCCCGCTGTAGCTCGCGCAGACGCTCGTGCGGCTCGATGATCGCAAAGCTAAATTTATCAAGCGCCGCCGCACCGCCTAACGTAAAGATAGCTTGCGCTATGTCGCAAAGCAGCCGCCCGTCGTGCGAGCCGATCTCTACGATAGCGATTTTAGCGCTATTTTGCGGTTTTTTTGCAAGCGCGACATCTAAATTTAGCTCGCATACCGCCGCAAAATTTTGCCGCGATGCAATTGGACCTGCCGCCGCGTCTAAGCCTAACTCTTGCGTCGCGCTAAAATCCGCGCTTAGGCGTAAAATTTCGCGCGCGATGCAGATCCCAAAAAAGCTCCCTACGCTTACGGCAGTGTAAAAATCGCCGCTCTTGCCGATTTTAGCGGCATTTACGTAGTAGCTCTCGTTTAGCCAGCCCTCGAAAAAATCGCTAAATTTCACGCTCGCACTATCTCATCCAGGCTCTTGCGTAGGCGCGCAAAGCCCTCTTTGATCTCCGGTTTTTTGATATTTAGCGCAGGCAAAAATCTAAGGGTGCGCTTGCCTGATTTTAGGATCAAAAGTCCGTTTTGCAGGGCTTTGTTAAAGATCTCGCCCAGATTTTTTTCATCGCGCAGCACGAGGCCTTGCATCAGACCGAGTCCCACGCGCTTTTCGATCAGGCTAGGATAGTCTGCGGCGAGCCCGTCTAGTTTTTTGATAAATCTTTTTATAGTCTTATCAAGCTTGCCGCTCGCTTTTAAAAACTCTAGCTGCGAAAGCACCGCAAGCGCCGTAGAGGTCGCCAAAAAGTTACCGCCGAAGGTGCTGCCGTGCTCGCCTGGAGCGAAAATGTTTTGCTGCGCCACGCACGCGCCGATCGGCACGCCGCCCGCAAGACCTTTGGCAAAAGTGATGATGTCGGGGCGGATGTCGTAAATTTGCGACGTCGCAAACTCGCCCGTGCGATATACGCCGCACTGCACCTCGTCGGTGATCAAAAGCAGCTTTTTCTCTTTCAAAACCGCCGCCAGCCTTTGCACGCTCGCCTTATCCAGAGGCTTGATACCTCCCTCGCCCTGGACTAGCTCGATCATCACGGCGACGCTGTTTTCATCGATATGCGCGATGATATCCTCGATATCGTCGAAAAATTTAAACCCCGGCATATGGGGCGCAAAAATTTCTGGATGAAATTTCTCCTGCCCGGTAGCTTGCAAAGTCGCCAGCGTGCGGCCGTGGAAGGAATTTCGCAGAGTTAGAATTTCAAATTTTTTATTAGGGAAATTTACGGTGCCGTATTTGCGCGCCATTTTGATCGCAGCTTCATTCGCCTCCGCGCCAGAGTTGCAAAACACCGCGTATGTGCGGTATCCTAAAAGCTCGCTAATCTTTTGAGCCAGGGCTTCTTGGGGCAGAATTCTATAAATATTCGAGCCGTGGATGATCTGTGCGGCTTGCGTGCCGATCGCTTCCAGCACGATCTCGTTTGCGTGCCCCAGGCAGTTTACGCCGATGCCTGCGCCGAAATCCACGTAGTCCTTACCCGCTTCGTCATAGACTACCGAGCCCTCGCCTCTTACTAGCGCCACGTTTACGCGCGCGAAATTATCCATCAAATAGTTCATTGTTTGTACTCCACTTTAGGCAGATGCCAAGATTTGTAATAAGCCACCATGCGAAACGCAACCCCTAAAACCAGCAAAATAAGCACCGAAACTACACCACTAAGCCCCAATCCATCAAGCACGAAATATATTAAGCCCACGCCCATGCTTATCGTGCCATAAAGCCCCGTATGTAAAAACCACGGCACTTCGTTCAGCAGTACGTCGCGCAAAATGCCGCCGCCCACGCCGTTGCAAAATGCGATTAGCACTACGCCGAAAACGTTATGATTATAGCTTAGCGCAACCATCGCTCCCACGATCGAAAAGCTTACGACGTCGATCGCATCGGTTAGAATAAATAAAAATTTACCCTCCAAATCGCGGTTTTCATAAAGCTTGGCAAAAATAGCTACGGCGCTTACCGCAAGCACGATCGTTACGGGCGCATAGTGCGTGAATGAGTAGATCTCGCGACTTACCAAGGTATCGCGCATGATCCCGCCGCCAAGCGCCGTCAAAAACGCCGCGATAAAGATCCCAAGCCAATCGCAGCCCTTCTTTACGCCGAATAAAAACCCGCTAAGCGCCGCCGAAGCGATGCCTACGCACTCCGTAAACTCTAAAATACTCATATCACAAACCGCCAAAATCCTTTTAAAAACGCATTTTACAACAACTAAATATAAATTTCGGTAAAGCGCGGCGGGCTGGATAAATTTAGGCGCGGCGGGATAAATTTTAACGCGGCGAATTAAAATTCTACGAGATAGAATTTCATATGGCAGAATTTTAAGCGGCTAAAATACGGCGCCGCTTTGGCATAAATATAAAATTTGGACTTGAAATTTCTTGAAATTTATAAATGCCCGCGGGATAAAATTTCATAAAATTTTATCGCAGCTAAAGCATACGGCGTTGCGGCCTAGCGCAAATTTTAGCTTTAAATTTATGGCACCTGTGCGCTAGAAAGAATTTAACGTTACAAAATCGGCTCTATGCTTACGCTAACGGTGCGCAAATTTTGATTTGAAATTGCGCCCTATTTTTGGCGCCGTGTTTTGCCGCTATAAAATTTCATCTTATTTTACGATGACCTAATCCGCGCGGAATTCTACGTAAAATTTTAAAATTTAGCG
>NZ_CALIMY010000103.1 GCF_938045205.1 uncultured Campylobacter sp. | reverse complement strand
CAGAAATCAGGCCACCGCACTGATAAAACAGGATAAAATTTTGCTGCGAGGCGCCATTCAAAACAGACCCTCCGCGCAGATAGCGCCCGAGCAGAGCGGCGAAATCAGTACTGCCGAGCAAATTTACGTAAGCAGGGGCGCGCTCAAGCTTGCAGGCTTTTTGGACGAGCTTGCCGAAAACGAGCTTTTAGCAAGCTGCAGCGTAAATTTGCCTAACTCGGCGGCAGAAATTTCAAAGCCGTGCAGCGCCGCAAAGGACGCGGATAGCAAAGCGACAGCGACGCAAAGAGCAGGCGGAGTAATGACGCAAATTTCAAGTGCAGATTTTGCGACTACGGATAAAATTTTGAGCGCGGACGAGACGACCGAAATTCCAAGCGCGACGGCGGCAAAGATCGCAGAAATAAATACCGCGACGACAAAGAGCGCGAAAGCGACTACCGCGACGATCCGTACCGCAAAAACTAGCGTCGATACGGCGGAGCTTTTACAAACCGGTACAGGCAAGCAAACAGTGGAATTTTTACAGATGAGCACAGGCGCCGATACGGCAGGGCATTTGCAAACGGACGTAGACGCCGAAACGGCAGAGATTTCAAATACGGCAGCCTCCAAATCGGGCGGCAAGGCGGGCACGTGCCGCAGAGAAAGCGGCGCGGAGCCGCTACAAACAAAGCCCTCGCAAAAAAATATTTTAAATTTAGCGGGAGCCGATGTTTTGGACGTGGGCAGTAGCACGGGCGGATTTGTGCAAATTTTGCTTCAGCGCGGCGCAAAGAGCGTAACCGCGCTTGACGTCGGTAGCTCGCAGCTAAGCGAAATTTTGCGACGCGATCCCCGCGTGATCGTGCGCGAAAACACCGACATCAGGGAGTTTGCGAGCAAGAAAAAATTTGATCTCATCACCTGCGACGTGAGCTTCATCTCGCTAAATTTAATCCTAGAAAGCCTCGCGAGCCTCGCGAAAAGCGCTCTCATCGTGCTATTTAAGCCGCAATTTGAGGTCGGCGCGGAGATCAAGCGAAATAAAAAAGGTGTGCTCAAGGACGAAAAAGCGGTGTGCGCCGCACGGGCGAAATTTGAGCGGCTATGCGCCGAGCTGGGGCTTGCCGTGCTGCACGCTAGCGCCTGCAAAATCACGGGTAAAGAGGGAAATAGGGAATTTTTCTATCTTCTAAAAAGGATGAACGATGAAATTTAAAAACTTAATTATATTGGCGTTTTGCGCGCTATTTTTGGGCTCATGCGCTAAAAGCTTAAACCCCAAAGCGCCGATCGTAAAAAACTTCGACATAGCTAAATTTAGCGGCGGCTGGTATGAGATCGCCCGTATGAAGGGCGGCGGCGAGCTGCAAAACACCGCGTACGAGTGCTTCATCGATAAAAACTCCACGATCAATCTTTTAAAAACCGCCAAAACAAGCTCAGGTAAAATCGAAAACGAGCAGCACGTGTTGGAGTTTGCAGGCGATAAAAACGTAGGTCTGCTCTATCAAAAAGGTCTGATTTCCGACTCCCTCTACCGCGTGGCGCAGGTGGACGGCGACTATCGCTACGCCCTGATCTTCGGCGCCGATACGAGCGAGCTTTACATCCTCTCGCGCACCAAAACCCTGCCCGAGCCGATCCGCATCCTCTATCTCAAAAAGGCGAAGCATAGCGGTTACGACACCAAAAAAATTATCTGGACAAAGCAGCAATAATGGCTAATCAAAAATCATGTAAAGACCATACAGAGGCTTCGCTACGGAATTTTAAAGAGCAAAATTTCGTAGCGCAGAATTCCAGCTTGAAAAATTTTACGGAACAGAATTTCACAAGCAATGGGGAAAATTCATCTCAAAATATCAAACGTCCAAGGCAAGAGTTGAGCGAAAACAAAAACGGCGATGCGCACCGCGCAGATGAAGCAGACACCGACACCTCTTGCAGCAATGAAACGACTTTTGGCAGTAAAACGGCTTATAACGACGCTTGCAGCAATGACGTAGACGCACAAGCTCAAAGCGCGCTTCCTGCTTGTGCGGAAGTGCTGCGTGCGCGCCTAAGCGAGCAGTTCACACGTGGCGAGATTTTCGCAACGCTACAAGGCGCAAACCGCGATAATGTGCACGCCGTAGCGATCGGTAACTTCGACGGCATGCACCTTGGACATCAAAAATTATTTGAGCGCCTAGGCGAGCAAGGCGCAATAATCGTAATCCTAGCAGGTGGTGGCACGAAGCTCACCCCTTTTGCGTCGCGGCAGGCATTTACGAACAAAAAGATTTTTTATTGCGATCTACGCGCTATCAAAAGCCTTAGCGGAGGCGAATTTATCGCACTTTTAAGGCAGAATTTCATAAATTTACAAAAAATTGTCGTCGGTGAGGACTTTAGATTTGGGTGTGATCGGGCGTGGGACGTGGAATTTTTAAGGCGCGAATTTCGCGGGCAAACCTGCGTCGTAGGGGAGTTTTGCTTAAGCGGCGGCGGCGTGCATTCAAGTAGGATCAAGGAACTTTTATCGCGCGGACGGTGCGAAGAAGCGGCGGAACTTTTGGGGCGAGATTACGAGATCTGCGGGCGGATCGTGCGCGGTCAGGGGCGCGGGGCGCGGGAGTTCGTAGCGACGCTAAATCTCGAGCCCGGTTGGTTTTTTATCCCAAAAAGCGGCGTTTACGCAACCGTCACGAGCGTGCGCGGCGCAAGATACAAAAGCGTGAGTTTTGTAGGAGAGCGCCTTAGCACCGACGGAGCTTTTGCGATTGAAACGCACATTTTAGAGGATTTTGCGGGCTTTGAAGCGGGTTTAAATTCCGCACAAGATCGCGCGCCGTGCTGCGAGGGGCAAGCCGCACATTTTGCGCAAAATTTAGATGAAATTTCGGCGCGTAATTCGACCGAAATTTCTACGCAGAATTTTGCGGCGAGCGAGAGCCTGGACGCCGAAAATAAAAATTTAGAGGCTATGAGCCAAAATGAAAACATGAAATTCGTCTGCGTGAAATTTATAAAATTCCTACGTGAAAATCGCAAATTTAGCGATCTAGCGCAGCTTAAGGAGCAGATTTTAAAAGACGCTTCAGAGGCGGAGGCGGTACTACGAAGCTGCAAATTTTAATCTACGGCTTATAAGCTTAAAGATGAAACTTGCGAGCTGCGTGCTTGAAATTTGATGTGTCTGCCCGCGTTTTGCATCTACGGCGCATTAAATAAGCTGTCTGCGGCATCCTATATAAAAGTGTCGTGTGCCCGTTGTCATTGAGAATACTTGGTGTACCACCTGCGTCTGCGATGCCATATGGGAAGTGCGCACAAAAGCGGCGCGCAAGCCGATAAAAAGTCGTTAAATTTTAACGGCGTACCGCCTGCAGGACTTTAACGCACCTTGGGCTTCAGCTCATGCAAAACAAGGCAAGTGCAAGCTGCGTCGAGAATTGAGAACGATAAAAAATCTTAGTTGTGCTGCGAAGCTTTAAAATTTAGCAGAGCTGAGCTTCCGAGCAAGAGCCAAGCGGCTGAATTATACGCCTAGTTAAACGCGGGTTTTGTCAAGCGGACTCCATTTTACGGCGCGTAAAATCGCAAAATGGGCGCGAAATTCTACCAATATAGCTTTGGCTATGCTTTTAGTTTAAGTTCGTAATTAAAGAATTTAAAGGAGCTGTTTTGGCAGTGCGAGATTTGACGGCGTGAAATTTAACACTGCGAAATTCTAAAGCCCGCTAAATACGGCGTAGAATTTTAAGGACGTATTTGCACGGCGTGAAATTTTAAGGCGTGTCAAGCAAGACGTGAAATTTAATCATGCATCGAGCATATCCGGGCTAGAAGTTGGGCGTAAACTGGGATGCAGCTCGCTTGCATTAAAAGCGCTCATGCTGCGTTTAAAATTTAGGTATGCTTCGCGCGAGGCAAACTAAGCGCAAAAATTCCATGCGTAGCGGTCGCAAATAGAGTGTCTCGTAAGTGAAGGAAGCACGGCGTGAGAATTCTGCGTTTAGCATGCGTAGGAAGTATAAATCGAGTGCTGCGTAAATAGCAAAATTAAAAGGAAACGGATGAAAGACGAAATTTTTAAAGAGCCTATCAAAAAACAGTTTGAGTTTGACGCCAGCGTCGCGTCGGTTTTCGACGATATGATCGGGCGCAGCGTGCCGTTTTATGAGGCTAGCACGCGGCTTAGCAGCGAGCTTTTGGCAAGGATACTGCCGCAAAAGGCCCGCGTGATCGATCTTGGCTGCTCGACTGCAACCGCGCTGCTGGCGCTGTTTGCGCTACGCCCCGATCTGCGGCTGTGCGGCATCGACAGCTCGGAGGCGATGATACAAAACGCCCGCGCCAAGGCGGCAGCGTTCGGCGCGAAGCTCGAGCTTGGCGTATCGGACGTGCTGGATGCGAGCCTCGCAGACTGCGACGCCGTGATTTTAAACTACACCATGCAGTTCATCAGACCGCCGCGCAGGGCCGCGCTCGTGAGTAAAATTTACGACGGATTGCGTGAGGATGGGGTTTTGATCTTTAGCGAAAAGATCGTCTACGAAGAGCCTGCGCTCGCGCGTCAGATGATCGAAATTTACGAGGATTACAAGCGCACGCAAGGCTATTCGCGCTACGAGATCGCGCAAAAACGCGAGGCGCTCGAAAACGTGCTAGTGCCATACACCGAAGCGGAAAACCGCGCTTTGGCGCTGGGCGCGGGCTTTAAGCGCGTTGAAAGTATCTTTAAATGGGCAAATTTTATGAGCTTCGCGGCGTTTAAATAGCGAACGGCACAACGCGTATTTTGCCTAAAAGATTAAGTTTTAAATTTTAACATCAAGCATTTTAGAAAATTTGCAAAGCAAACATCGCCTTGCAATATAAAATTTTGCTGCACTAAAGCTATTTTCATCGATTAAATACGCCATAGCGAGCGCAGTGGCACATTTAAAAAGGATAAAATTCTTAATTTTGCGTTATTTATTCGGTTCTGTTTTAGTGATCAACCCGGTATTTTCGTCGATCTTCTCACTTGCGACGCGTCTTTCAAAGCTTGCTATAAACTCGTCGTATTCGATCTTTTTAGCTCTATCTGCTTCGTATTTTTTCATAGCTTTTTGGAAATTGCTACGTTCAAAAAAATCATTCCAAATCGCGAACAATGCAAAAGCTAAAAGTCCCCATATATAGCCGCCGATAAAGAAATTTCCGGTGATACAAAATACGGCGCAGACTATTATGTCGGTCGCAATATAGCCCACTCCGCGTCTCCCGACCGGCAAAATGGGCTCGGACAAACGATAAGTGCCTAAGGTATCTACGCCTTTTGAGATATTTTTCAAGCATTCTTTTTCTTTGCTATCATGGCTAGCGGGAGCATAGCCGGCGATTTCATCGCCTTCAAAAATATAAAAACCATCGTCCGTTTTTATTTTAAAAACGTACGCGCCCTGCCCTTTTAACCGAAATTGCCATACCGCTGCACGAGCTGCATCATTCGAAATACCCGCATCTGCGGGGCTGTCTGTGTGGGATCCGGACTCTTTTTTCACATCAATCGCGATACCGTGGAAATAACCCACAAAAATCCTTTAAAATTAAATTTACTCATCCGTACTGAATTTAGCCAACCTTCAAAAATTCCAAATAAATTTAAACATTTCGTAAGCGAGACGGAAGCCTAAATTTTGAGCACAAAAAAAGCGTCCGCCGTTTGACGGACGCCGTGTATAAATCGCAGTGACGAAATAAACGCTGCCGCGAGCAAAGGAGCTTATTTATCTCTTAAATTTAACTCGCTAACGAGTTTGGAGTAAACTGCGTAGTCTTTGTTTTTAAGATATTTCATCATTCTTTTGCGCTGACCTACTAGCTTTAGCAGTCCTAAGCGAGATGAAAAATCTTTCGGATTTGCTTGCAAATGAGTGGTAAGAAGCGTGATCCTCTCGGTAAGAAGCGCGATTTGCACCTCTGCAGAGCCCGTATCTTTCTCTCTTCTAGCGAATTTCGCAACTATCTGTGCTTTTTGAGCCGTGTCTAAAGCCATGATGACCTCCTGATCGGTAAAATAGGAGACGATTATACTTAATTAACCTAAATTTTTGCTTTCTTTGTGTAAAATGCACACTTTGACACCAAAGGAGAGAATAAATGCTTTTTACAAAAGCAAGCGAATACGCCCTGCTTTCAATGATCTGCATCGCGGGCAAGGAGGAATCGATGGATGTCGATTCGATCTCTAGCGAGCTTGGAATTTCACGCAGCTTTTTGGCTAAAATTTTACAAAATTTAGCTCGCGCGGGACTTCTAAATTCCTTCAAAGGCGCCAAGGGCGGCTTTGTGCTCGCGCGCAATGCAGATGAGATCACACTAAGCGAGATCATCAAAAGCGCCGAAAGACGCAAGGCGACGGTATTTGACTGCACCGCCGAGGGGATCGACGCCTGCCCAAACGGCCGCACGCTGTGCCGCGTCAATCTAATGTTTGGCGAGCTTCAAGAGAAAGTCGATGAGTATATGGATACGATCACGCTAGCAGACATCATCGGCAAAGAACGCAAATGAAAATATATCACCTAAGCCACACCGATCTAGACGGCTACGGCGCGCAGTTCGTCGCGGCGCACTACTTGACGGACGTGGAATTTTTCAACGCCAACTACGGCAAGGAGATAAACGAAAAATTTGATCTCATCCTCGCTCGTATCGATGAGCGGCTCGCCGTAGACGCAGACGAGAAAAGCCTAGTTTTGATCACCGATCTAAATTTACTGCCCGCGCAGTGCGAGAAATTTAACGGCGAGCTAGCCCGTCGCAACGCTCGCATGATGCTTTTGGATCATCATCAAAGCGGACTTGAGTGTGCGAAAAAATTCCCGTGGTATTTTTTGGACTCGTCGCGCTGCGCCACGAAGATAACGTATGATTTTTTCAGCGCGATGTTCGGCGGCGAGATGCGGCTAGATAAGCTCGTGCGCGTCGTAAACGCCGTGGACATCTGGCTGAAGGATGAGAGCGAGTTTGAGCTCGGCAAGGTCTGCCTCGGCATGGTCTCGGGCGCGAAAGAGATCAATAAAATTATGTTTGAGCGGGAGAGCAGGGATTATATCTTTTTCCTGTTAGAACAAATTTTTAAATTTCAAGACGAGGCGGACGCACACATCGCGCTAGATAGCGCACTGCACGGCATAAAGAAGGAATTTTTTAAAAGCGAGCGCGACGATACGCTAAGCAATCTCGTCTCGCATTTCGTAGTCACCCGCCTAAGCGCGCAAAAGCAGCGCTTTGCGATCGACTACCTCGGTAAAAAGGGCATTTTGACCTACAATATCGGCAACGTAAGCGTCATTGGCAACGACTTTTTGACGCAAAATCCCGATGTCGATTTTTTCATCGACGTAACAAGCAAAAAAACGCTCAGCTTCCGCGCAGACGGCAAAACCAACGTTAGCGAAATGGCGAAGCTGCTCCTCGGCGGCGGCGGGCACGTAAACGCGAGCGGCGGGATGTTTGCAGGCTTTAAAGACGCGAGCTCGTACGAAGCCGTAAAGGCGCAAATCGTGGATCTAATCGAGAAAAAAACTCAAATTTCAAAGGAAGAAGATGAAAACTAATGACGAAAAAATCGCCGAGCAGGACCTCATCTACGAGATTAATATCCTGCTTGACGCGATGCTGCTTTATGCGGGCGTGAAACGCGATCGGCTCGCTGATGCGGCGCAGCTGTATATCGAAAACATCGATACGGTACTTGCGAACTCTGACGCTAGCGGCGCGGATGAGGTAATCGCCGTGGTCGAGTTTTTGCGCGGCAAACACGCGGAGTTATTTGAAAATAAGGGCTAGCTCGCGAAATTTTAAGCGAAATTTTGCGAGCTAGAATTTTACGAAGCGCAAACTATGCGGAGTAGAATTTCATCGAGCGTAAAAATTTATAGAGCGAAATCTGCGAGATAAAATTTTGCAAAATAGAATTTCTAAAACGTGAAATACGAATTTTTGCGGACTTAGGCTTAAAATTTTAAAATTTAGCAAGCAGGCTTTGCGAATAAAATTTTATGGCATGGCGGCTACAGAATTTTGTTTTAAAATTTTATGCTGTCAAACAAGAGCAAAATTTCAAGGTCTGGAATTTACGCTAAGAAATTCCGCGCAATAGCAAATTTAAAATTTTAAGTGCATTTTGCGGCACGGAATTTTTGCAAAAATTTTAGGCAACGCGGGGCAGCTCTGCGTAAAATTCTAATCTAGGCTTCGCGAGGAATTTGCATCAAAACTCCGCGCGGAATTTTGCGCTCAACTAAGGTGCAAAATTTAAATATAAAGGCTAAATCTTTGCTTGCCAGTGTGGCGCGAAGATCACGCAGATTGTGGAATTTTAAATTTAAAAGCACGATTCTGCCGTCTAAGATCAAAGAAATGGCGTAGCGTCTAAGCTTGCTGAAATGACAAAGCTCGCTTTGAAAGAAAAAGAGAATTTTATCTGCAAAAGCGCAGAGATGGCATTTTAAGATACTTTTGTCATTTCTAAGAGAAAAAGATCCGCGTTGGAGGCTTTTAAGCAAGCGCGCTTGATAAGATATCATCGCTAGATATGGCGCAGGTGCAAGTAAGTGCGCTCGAACGCGGCAAAATTAAAACTAACGTGGCGCCCTATAGTCGCAAAGCCAGGCATTGTAAAATAAAAAGCTTGGGTAGAGCGCTTAGAAACAAAATATCGCAAAATAAGACGTCTGCAAAGCAAGGTGTCTATAAGATGAAGCGTCGTAAAATAGAATAGAAAGCAACGTGTCGATAAAATAGACACCGTGAAGCAGAATTTCGTAGCAGTAACGCAGGACGCGATTAAATTTTAAGCCAGCGATGCACTAAATTTTGAAATTTTATGAATTTAAAACTTTATGAAAGGATATAAATGAAAAAGATTTTTTTGTTTGCATGTCTCATGCTTTTGTGCTCGCAGCTTTTCGGCGACGATAAGGTCTATCGCCTAAGACTTGCTAGTACGTGGGAGGCGACTACGCCCGTTTTGGGCGCTGCTGCTGAGGATTTTAAAAACTATGCCGAAAGCCTTAGTGGTGGCAGGCTTCAGATCCGCATCGATACGCCGAGCAAGCATAAGGCAAGCTTTGGCATATTCGACTTCGTCAAAAGCGGTCAATACGATCTAGGATATACTTCGCTTTATTATTATAAAGGCAAAGACGCCAAAACTATGCTCTGGACGGCAGTGCCTTTCGGTATGACTACCGATGAGCAGCACGCGTGGTACTACTATGGTGGTGGGCGAGAGCTTAACGATAAGATGTTCGCGCAATACGGCATAAAGACCTTTTTGATGGGATCTACCGGCATGCAAATGGGTGGCTGGTTTAAAAAAGAGATCAACTCAGTCGCAGATTTGCAAGGGCTTAAATTCCGCATACCGGGGCTAGGCGGAGAGGTGATGAGCAAGCTGGGCGCTACTATAAACACGGTGCCTACGGGCGAGCTATTTATGGCGTTAGAGATGGGTACGATCGACGCGGTCGAGTGGGTAAGCCCTGTCTATGATATGCCACTTGGATTTCATAAAGTGGCTAAATACTACTACACAGGCTGGCAAGAACCTATGGGAGACTGCCAGCTGCTGGTAAATCAAAAGGCGCTAGAGAAGCTGCCTGCGGATCTTCAAGCGATCTTAGAGGCTGCAGCAAGACTTGCCGGAGAGAACTTCCAAAATAAGGGCTTTTACGAAAACGCTCGCATTTGGGCGGAGCTAAAAGCGCAGTTTCCGGACGTGCAGGTGCGCGACTTTCCTGCGGACGTGATAGCCGCACTTAAAAAAGCAACGAATGAAATTTTAGACGAAGAAGCGGCGAAAGATCCGATGTTTAAAGAGATCCTAGACAGCCAGCGCGCGTTTTTGAAAATCGGTAGAGAATGGAACAAAATAAGCACCGTAGCCTACATAAATAACGTAAGTGGCATCGCGGGCGAAAGCATAGCAAATCCAATCTCCGCAAGCCCTAGCGGTACGACAAGCTCAGATTCTGCAAGCAGCGAAAATCACGGCGCTGCGAGCGATTCTAACGCGACGGACAGCAAAAATTTAGGAGCGACAAAGTAAAGTGGGTGCTGCTAGCGATAAAAATTAAAGCGAGACGAACAGACCGGCACAATAAGTAGCTCAGGCGCGACAAGCGGCAGAAATTTTAACTACTTTTGATAAAGTAGATGGAATTCTGCCGCAGCAGCTTTGGCACAATAACTTCAATATCAGAGCCCAGTTCATAAATCTGGTTCGCAAGC